>NZ_JBEXYK010000051.1:0-77005 GCF_040630865.1 Nonomuraea sp. NPDC005730 | reverse complement strand
TCGACCGGACCAACCACCGAGCGGCCATCGCCATCGATGTCCTTACCGACCCCGAATCGACAACCGCCCAAGCACCCTAACTAACCGGCATTGCCCCTAGGGGATCAGGGCCCGCAGATCGGCGACGCCGACGTCGGCCAGCGAGGAGACCACCAGACGGCCGGGGGCCGGCTCGACGGGCAGCAGGTTGGGGACGGCCACGACGGCGCAGCCCGCCGCCGTGGCGGCCGCCACGCCGTTGGGTGAGTCCTCCAGCACCACGCAGCGCACCGGCTCGACGCCGAGCAGCCCGGCGGCCTTGAGGTAGGGCTCGGGGTCGGGCTTGGTCCGCTCGACGTCGGCGGCGGTGACGACGAGGTCGAAGCGATCTTCGCCGAAGCCCTTCAGCACGGCGTCGGCGATCTCCCGCATCGACGAGGTGACCAGGCCGACCGGCACCCCCTCGTCGCGCAGCGCCGCCAGCAGCTCCGCGGCCCCCGGCATGACGCCGACGCCGTCCGCCAGGCGCTCGACCATGCCGGAGACCATCCACTCCTGCACCGTCGGCGCCGGCACGTCGGCCCCGGAGACGGCGAGCATGTAGTCGAGCGTGCGCTCCATGGACCCGCCGACCAGGTGCGCCTGGTGCTGCGGCGTCCATTCGGCGCCGAGCCTGGCCATCACCCTGGTCTCGATCTCCAGCCAGACCTTCTCGCTGTCGACGAGCAGGCCGTCCATGTCGAAGAAGACCGCTTCCACGTGCTCTCCCCCGATGACGAACTAGACGTTGAAGTACTTGGCCTCGGGGTGGTGCGCGACCAGCGCCGAGGTGGCCTGCTCGGGGTGGAGCTGGAACTCCTCCGACAGGCTGACGCCGATGCGCCCCGGGTCGAGCAGCTCGAACAGCTGCTGCTGGTCCTCCAGGTTGGGGCAGGCCGGGTAGCCGAAGGAGTAGCGGCAGCCCTGGATGTTGACCTTGAGCATGTCGTCGAGCGTCTCCTGGCCGCCGATGCCCCACTCCGCGCGCACCCGGGCGTGCCAGTATTCGGCCAGCGCCTCGGTGAGCTGCACCGACAGGCCGTGCAGCTCCAGGTAGTCGCGGTAGGCGTCCTTGGCGAACAGCTCGGCGGTGGCCTGGGAGATCTTGGCGCCCATGGTGGCCACCTGGAAGCCGACGACGTCGACCTCGCCGGAGTCCTTGCCCCGGAAGAAGTCGGCCAGGCACAGGTGCCGGTCGCGGCGCTGGCGCGGGAAGGTGAAACGGGTGCGCTCGTTGCCGTCGTCGCCCAGGATGATCAGCGAGTCGCCGTCGCTGACGCACGGGAAGTAGCCGTAGACGACGGCCGCCTCCAGCAGGCCCTCGGTCTGCATGCGCTCCAGCCACATGCGCAGCCTGGGCCGGCCCTCGGTCTCGACCAGCTCCTCGTAGCCGGGCCCGTCGCCGCCCCTGGTGGGCTTGAGGCCCCACTGCCCCAGGAACAGGGCGCGCTCGTCGAGGAAGGCGGAGTACTCGGCCAGCGAGATGCCCTTGACCACGCGGTCGCCGTGGAAGGGCGCCGCCGGCACCGGGTTGTCGGCGGCCACGTCGGAGCGGGCGGGCAGCTCCTCGACCGGGGTGCGCTGCAGCACCGCGCCGGTCTTGACCCGCCGCTCGCGCAGCGGCGGCAGCGTGGCGCCCGCGACGCCGCGCTTGACGGCCATGAACGAGTCCATCAGCCGCAGCCCCTCGAACGCGTCGCGGGCGTAGCGCACCTGGCCCTCGAACAGCTCGGCGAGGTCCTGCTCGACGTAGGCGCGGGTGAGCGCGGCGCCGCCGAGCAGCACCGGGTACTTCTCCGACAGGCCCCTGGAGTTCATCTCCTCCAGGTTCTCCTTCATGATGACCGTCGACTTCACCAGCAGCCCGGACATGCCGATCACGTCGGCCTTCTGCTCGTCGGCGGCCTCCAGGATGGCCGAGACCGGCTGCTTGATGCCCAGGTTGACCACCTGGTAGCCGTTGTTGGACAGGATGATGTCCACCAGGTTCTTGCCGATGTCGTGCACGTCGCCCTTGACCGTGGCCAGCACGATGCGGCCCTTGGTCTCGCCCTCGAGGCGGTCCATGTGCGGCTCCAGGTAGGCCACGGCGGCCTTCATCACCTCGGCCGACTGCAGCACGAACGGCAGCTGCATCTGGCCGGAGCCGAACAGCTCGCCGACCGTCTTCATGCCGTCGAGCAGCACCTCGTTGATGATCTCCAGCGCGGGCCGCTGGTTGAGCGCGTCGTCGAGGTCGGCCTCCAGGCCCTTGCGCTCGCCGTCGATGATGCGCCGCTTGAGCCGCTCCCACAGCGGCAGCGCGGCCAGCTCCTCGGCCTTGCCGGCGCGCATGGCCGCGGCGTCGACGCCCTCGAACAGGTCCATGAAGCGCTGCAGCGGGTCGTAACCCTCGCGGCGGCGGTCGTAGACCATGTCGAGCGCGACCTGGCGCTGCTCGTCGGGGATGCGGGCCATCGGCAGGATCTTGGAGGCGTGCACGATGGCCGAGTCGAGGCCGGCGTTGACACACTCGTTGAGGAACACCGAGTTGAGCACCATGCGGGCGGCCGGGTTGAGGCCGAAGCTGATGTTGGACAGCCCCAGCGTGGTCTGCACCCCCGGGTAGCGGCGCTTGAGCTCGCGGATGGCCTCGATGGTCTCCAGGCCGTCGCGCCTGGTCTCCTCCTGGCCGGTCGCGATGGGGAAGGTCAGGCAGTCGACGATGATGTCCTCGACGCGCATGCCCCAGTTGCCGGTCAGGTCCTCGATGAGGCGGGAGGCCACGCGCACCTTCCAGTCGGCGGTGCGGGCCTGGCCCTCCTCGTCGATGGTCAGCGCGACGACCGCCGCGCCGTGCTCGCGCACCAGGCGCATGATCTTCTGGAAGCGGGAGTCGGGGCCGTCGCCGTCCTCGTAGTTGACGGAGTTGACGGCCGCCCGGCCGCCGAGCATCTCCAGGCCCGCCTGGAGCACGGCGGGCTCGGTGGAGTCGAGCATGATCGGCAGCGTGGAGGCGGTGGCGAAGCGGAAGGCCAGTTCCTTCATGTCGGCCACGCCGTCGCGGCCGACGTAGTCGATGCACAGGTCGAGCATGTGGGCGCCGTCGCGGGCCTGGTCGCGGGCGGTCTCCACGCAGTCGTCCCAGCGGCCTTCCAGCATCGCCTCGCGGAAGGCCTTGGAGCCGTTGGTGTTGCAGCGCTCGCCGATGGCCAGGTAGGAGGTGTCCTGGCGGAAGGGGACCGTCTGGTAGAGGGAGGAGGCGCCGGGCTCGGGGTGGGGGCGGCGGGTGACCGGCTCCTTGCCGCGCACCCGCTCGACCACCTGGCGCAGGTGCTCGGGGGTGGTGCCGCAGCAGCCGCCGACCAGCGACAGGCCGTAGTCGCGGGCAAAGGTCTCGTGCGCGTCGGCCAGCTCCTGCGCCGACAGCGGATAGTACGCGCCGTCGGAGGTGAGCACCGGCAGGCCGGCGTTGGGCATGCAGGACAGCTTGAGCCGGGAGTGGCGGGCGAGGTAGCGCAGGTGCTCGCTCATCTCGGCCGGGCCGGTCGCGCAGTTGAGCCCGACGATGTCGACGCCGAGCGGCTCGATCGCGGTGAGCGCGGCGCCGATCTCCGAGCCGAGCAGCATGGCGCCGTTGGTCTCGATCGTCACCTGGGCGATGATCGGGACGTCCCGGCCGGCGGCCTCGACGGCCCGCTTGGCGCCGATGACGGCGGCCTTGACCTGGAGCAGGTCCTGGCAGGTCTCGATGATGAGCGCGTCGGCGCCGCCCGCGATCAGGCCGGCCGCGTTGTCGCGGTAGGCGTCGCGCAGGCTCCGGTAGGGCAGGTGGCCCAGCGTCGGCAGCTTGGTGCCCGGCCCCATCGAGCCGAGGACGAAGCGCGGCTGCTCGGGTGTGGACCAGTGGTCGGCCCGCTCGCGGGCGATCCGGGCGCCGGCCTCGGAGTACTCGAAGACGCGCTCGCCGATGTCGTACTCGCCGAGCGCGGCCAGGTTGGCGCCGAAGGTGTTGGTCTCGACGCAGTCGACGCCGACGGCGAAGTACGCGTCGTGCACGCCCTGGACGATGTCGGGGCGGGTGACGTTGAGGACCTCGTTGCAGCCCTCGTGCCCCTCGAAGTCGTCGAGCGTCGGGTCCTGCGCCTGGAGCATCGTGCCCATAGCCCCGTCGGCCACGATCACGCGCTGGGACAACACTTCTCGGAAGGACGGGGAGATGCTCATGCCGTAGAGCTTATCGGCTGAGTCCCGACGGCTTATTCTTCCGCCTGTCAATTGACCCGGCGTCCAATACCGGCGATGAACCGGCGGGCCCGTCCGGCTCCTCCGGGTCGTACCGGTGGGCGGTCCGCCCCCCTTCGGGGTGATCCGCTAGGGGCGAACGGAAGGGAGGGGTGAGCGCGGTGGGACGGGGGATAGTCGCGTGGTGGGCTGGGCGAAAGGGGTGGGCCGGTGGCTCGGAGCGTTCGCGGGGAGATCGGTGACACCGACGCCTGCTTACCGCATAGGCTTAGCGCGATGAGGGAGAGAGGAGGCGACACGTGATCGAGCTCGAAGGGCTCCCCGAGCTCGTCGACCCGGTGCTCATTGCCGCGTTCGAGGGGTGGAACGACGCGGGCGAGGCTTCCAGCGGTGTGATCGCCCATCTCGAGTCGTCCTGGAAGGCCGAGCCGCTGATCGCGCTCGACCCCGACGACTACTACGACTTCCAGGTCACCCGTCCCGTGGTGGAGATGGGCGACGGGCTGACCCGGTCCATCGTATGGCCTACTACGCGGCTGTTCCACGCCCGTCCGCCGGGCAGCGAGCGCGACGTCGTGCTGCTGCGCGGCATCGAGCCCAACATGCGCTGGCGCTCGTTCTGCGCCGACATCATCCAGGTCTGCCGCGAGCTGGGCGTCGAGCTGGCGGTGATGCTGGGCGCGCTGCTCAACGACTCGCCGCACACCCGTCCCGTGCCGATCCTGGGCGGGGCCACCGACGAGGCGCTGGCCCGTTCGACCAACCTGGAGCTCAGCCGCTACGAGGGTCCCACCGGCATCGTCGGCGTGCTCCAGCACGCCTTCGGCGAGGCCGGGCTCGACGCGATCTCGCTGTGGGCCTCGGTGCCCCACTACGTCGCCCAGCCGCCCAACCCGAAGGCGACCCTCGCGCTGCTGCGCCGCATGGAGGACGTGCTGGAGATCCCGATGCCGCTCGGCGACCTCGACGAGGAGGCGCGCGCCTGGGAGCGCGGCGTCGACGAGCTGGCCTCCCAGGACAGCGAGGTGGCCGAATACGTCAAGGAGCTGGAGGAGCGCAAGGACGCGGCCGAGCTGCCCGAGGCGAGCGGCGACGCGATCGCCGCCGAGTTCGAGCGCTACCTGCGCCGCCGCGACCGCGACACCGACGGCTGACCCGGGGCGCATCCCGGCTCACGCTGCCACGCCTGACAGCTGACTCCGAGACGCACCCCGGCTCGGGCCGCCACATCCGACGGCCTGCTCCCGGAGCAGTCCCGCGGCACGGTCCTCCACACTCGACGGCCGACTCCGGGCTCATCCCGGCTCGGGCCGTCACCCCTGGCGGCCGACTTCGAGACGTATCCCGGCCCGGCCCCGCCCCGCACCCGACGGCTGGTTCCGGGGCGCATCCCGACATCCCAGGCCGGGGGCTGAGGGGCGTTCAGCCACATCCCAGGCCGGAGGGTGAGGTCGCTCGGCCACATCTCGGGCCGGGCTCACGAGGTCGCTCGCTACATCTCAAGGCCTGTGAGGTCGCGTGGCCAGATCCTGGGGCATGTGAGGTCGCGTGGCCAGCTCCTGAAGCATGTGAGATCGCGTGGGTGGATTCCGCCCCATGTGAGGTCGGGCTGCCTCTGGGCCGGGGCCGGGTGCGGGCGTCGGTGTTTGACGGACTGGTCGAAGCGGTGCCAGATCAGGGCGGTCACGGCGGGGTCCGGGGCCAGCGGGGCGGTGACCAGGTCAGCGCCGGAGGCGGCCAGCCGGTCGTGGAAGTAGCCGGGCGCCAGCACGTACGAGGCCACCACCACCCGGCCACGAGACGTCCTGCGCGCCTGGTCCACCGCGTCGGGCAGCGACGGCGTCCCCGAGGCGGCGAAGGCCGCCGTGACCGGCCGCGACAGGCGTACCGAGAGCCGCCGGGCCGCGGCGCGCACGTCGGCGAGCCCCGCGGGGTCGGACGAGCCCGCCGCCCCCAGGACCACCGTGTCGGCGGCGCGCAGCCCCGCCTGGGCCAGCGTGCGGGCGAGCGCCGAGGTCAGCAGGCCGTGCGGGCCCAGCCGGCCGGCCACCAGCGCGTCCGGACGGCGGGCGGCGACGACCTCGGGCAGGTCGACATGCACGTGGTAGCCCCCGGCCAGCAGCAACGGCACGACCACCACCGGCCCCGGCACGGCCGGCAGCACGTCGGCGAACAGCGGCGCACTGATCTCCAGAAAGCTCAGCTCGACCCGGCACCCCGGCCGGGCCCGGCGGACCGAGCGGGCCAGCGCGGCCAGGGCCCGCTCCCCCGCGACGCTCCGCGTACCATGCGCAGCCAGCACCAGCGTGGGCAGCGTCCCGTCCCCCAGCGCGGTTGTCCGCACCACAGGGGACGCACCCACCTGAACGGGCGCACGCACGAGAGCGGACGCACGCACGAGCACAGGCGCAGGCACGACATCCGGCGCACGCACGACATCCGGCGCACGCACGACATCCGGCGCAGGCACGACATCCGGTGCACGGACGAGGCCCGGTGCACGGACGAGAGCTGGTCCGCCGCCCGGCGCCGGGTCGGGGTGGGGGGTCATGGGGTGGGCTCGTGGGGGCAGGCCAGGCGGTAGCCGCGTTTGACGACCGTCTCGACGATGCCGCTCGGCCCCAGGGCCCGGCGCAGGCGGGTGACGGCCATCTCCACCGCGTGCTCGGCCGAGTCGCGGACGGCGCTGCCCGGCAGGACCGTACGCAGGTCGGCGCGGGAGACCACGTGGCCCGGCTTGTCGGCCAGGCGTTTGAGCACCGCCATCGGCGCGGGCGGCAGGGGACGCAGGTCGCCGTCCACGACGACGGCGTGGCCGCGTACCTCCAGCCGGTGCCCGGCCGCGACCAGCCGGGTGACTCCGTGCTCGGGCAGGTGTCTGGCCAGGGCGCGGGCCAGGGCGCCGAGGCGGGAACGGTCGGGCTGCAGGACGCGTACACCACGCGAGGTCAGCGGCTCGGCCGTCACGGGCCCCACGCAAGCGGCCACGACGGACCCGCCGAACGCGGCCAGCAGCGCGTCCTCCAGCCCGTCGGAGCGCGCCGCGCCGAGCATGGCGTGGACGGCGGGCGCGCTGGTGAAGGCCACGGCGTCCACCGCACCGGAGACCGTCTGGCTGATCAGGCGGCGCAGGGGCGAGCCGTCGCGGCAGGGCAGCCACCGGTAGACCGGGATCTCGATCACCTCGGCCCCGGCCGCGCGCAGGTCCGCCACGAAGGCGGTGAGCGGCTCGCCGTGCTGCTGGACCGCGATGCGCCGGCCGCGCAGGTCCTGGGCGAGCAGGTACTCCTTGACCTCGTCGCAGGACTCGGTGACGGGCGTCCAGTGGTCGGTCAGCCCGGCGGCCCGTACGGCTCCCCTGGCCTTGGGACCGCGGGTGAGCAGGCGGGCCCGGCCGAGGTGGTCGCCGAGGTCGGCGGACAGGCCCCAGCCCTCGGCGGCGGCCATCCAGCCGCGGAAGCCGACGCCGGTGGTGACGACCACGTCGTCCAGGGGGGCCTGGAGGGTGCGCCGGGTGGCGGCGAGCAGGTCGGCGTCCTCGGCCAGGGGCACCAGGCGGATGGCGGGGGCGATGACGACGCGGGCGCCGCGCCGCGCCAGCAGCGCGGCGAACTCCTCCCGCCGCCGCGTGGCGGTCACCCCGATGGTGAACCCGGCCAGCGCGTCGGGCGCCGTCTCGGGAGACCCTTCAGAAGGGGCGGTCATGCCGGTACCTCCGGGCTGGCGGGGTCCGGCCGGGCCCCGAGCGCCCGGCCGGGCATCACAGGCGCGGGCGACGCAAGTGAAATCACCCCCCGATCCTGCTTTCGGGTGGTTTCACCCTTGGGTCTCCGCTGTTACCGCTGTGCTACAAGGCACGGCCTTCAGGGTTGAGGGGATCCGGCGACGGGAACCGTTCCGCATGACGATCGCGGCGTTTCGGGGAGTTGCGGGTGACGGTCCGGCCTATTCGCGTGTTCGACGATCCGGTGCTCCGCGTGGTGGCGGAGCCGGTGCACGACTTCGACCGGGAGCTGCGGCGCCTGGTGAAGTCGCTGACGCTCACCCTGCGGGCGGGCACGGGCCGGGCGGGCCTGTCGGCCCCGCAGATCGGCGAGCCGGTGCGGGTGCTCGTCTACTCCTACGACGGCCGTTCCGGTCATCTGGTCAACCCGCGGCTGGAGCTGTCGGAGCGGCGGATCACCGCCGACGAGGCGTGCCTGTCGGCGCCGGGCCTCTGGCGTCCGCTGGAACGCTCCTACATGGTCACGGCGCGCGGCCGCGACATGTTCGGCAAGCCGGTGACGCTACGGGCGCTGGGCGTGCTGGCGAGGGTGCTGCAACACGAGGCCGATCATCTCGACGGAGTGCTGTTCAGCGACCACCTCGAAGCTGAGGAGCGGGAACGCTTTCTTGCCGAGGCACTGCCGGCGAGCTGAGCTCACGCCGCTGTTCGGGGTCGGTGCCGCCCCACACGCCGTGCGCCTGCCGGGTGTCCAGCGCGTACTGCAGGCAGGGCCGGCGCACGGGGCACCGGCCGCAGATCGTCTTGGCCTTCTCGACCTGCGAGCGGCCGGGGCCTTCGAGCGAGATCGGGAAGAACAGTTCGGGGTCCAGTTCCAGGCAGGCTGCCCTGCGTGACCAGTTGAGCATCATCATGCCCATCGCGCCTACCCATGCCTTCCGGCGTCATACCTGTCAGATCCCGGCTCAGATCCCGGCTCAGATCCCGGCCAGCAGCCGGTCCCAGTCCCGCAGGAACCTGGGCAGGCCGTAACGGGCCAGGGCGGCGGCCCGCGCCGCCTTGCCCGCCTGGGCGGCCCGCTCGGGGTCGGTGACGAAGGCGTGCAGGGCGTCGGCCAGCACGTCCACCCTGGTGGAGATCACCCCGGCCTCCTGCGGCACCGCCTCGACGGCCTCGGTCGTGGCCAGCGCCACGACGGGCAGGCCGAGGGTCATGGCCTCGATGAGGGCCAGGCCCAGCGACGTCCAGCGGTAGGGGTGCAGGTAGGCGCGTCTGCGGGCCAGGGCGGCGTGCATGACGTGCTGCGGCAGGTCCTCGTAGGTGCCGTACGGCAGGCCGTCCACCTTCATGCCGAAGACGTCCAGCGGGACGCGCTCGGCGAAGCGCGGCAGCAGGTCGGTGCCGGCGACCCTGGTACGGCGTACCGGCTCGTTGACCACGACGCCGGCCCTGGCCAGCTCGCCGGTGTACAGGTGACCGGGGTCGGGGACGCCGTGCTCGATCACGCGGGTGGGCGCCCGGCCGTTGTCCCAGAACAGCTCGTTGAAGTGGGTCACATGGACGATCGTGATGTCACTCTGGCCGGACAGCGGATGCCTCGTGCGCGGGACGTCGCCGGCCGGGGTGTTGTGCTCGACGTACACGCCGGGCACCGCGCGGCCGAGCCACTCGCGGGCCAGGTCGATCTCGTGCGGCCGCTGGTAGACGACCACGTCGATGGGCTCGTCGCGGAGCCGGTCGTAGGGCACCTCGCGGACGTTGTCCGGCCAGTCGTAGGTGGCGGCGCGCCCCCGGCCGTCGGGACCTCGTCCGGGGACGAGCGGCAGCACGTAGTCGTGGCCGCCGCTGACGAAGGCGCTGGTCCACGAGCCGTGGACGTGCCAGATGAGGATCCTCACCAGCGGCTCCAGCCCATGGCCCGGGCCCACGGCGCGGACGAGGCCGCCGCCACGGGCACCTCGGGCGCGCTGAGCACCCGGTCGACGACGTCGGTGAGATCCTCGGCGACCTCGGCCGCCTGCTCGATCTCCTCCTCCAGCGTCTGCCTGGTCGGCACGAGGATGCCCCGGGCCCCCGCGGCCCTGGCCGCCTCCATGTCCCGGCCGATGTCGCCGACCACCACGCAGTCGCGCGGGCTGACGTCGAGGACGGCGGCCGCCCTGATCACCAGCCCCGGCGCCGGTTTGCGGCAGGTGCAGCCGTCGGCGTCGTCGTGCACGCAGATGGCCCAGGCGTCGAACGGCCCGAGCAGTTCCTCCACCCTGGCGTTCACCTGGTCCATCTCGTCCGGCGAGAGCAGGCCCTTGGCCACGCCGGACTGGTTGGTGACCACCGCGACGGGCACGTCGGCCCGGCGGAGCCTGCCGAGCGCCTCGACCGCTCCCGGCATGGGCTCGACGAGGCGCGGGTCGCCGTTGTACGGCACGTCTTTGATCAAGGTTCCGTCCCGGTCGAAGAGGACGGCCCCGGGACGTCGCTTTTCGAACACCTTTCACCTCCGTCGCGTGATCCGGCAGCTACCCGGGCCGCCACCCGGCAAACAACTACTCAGAGTGACCAAACCCAGGCGGTTACGCCTGTTTTCGCATCTCCCGAGGTAGTCGCAGGTTTGAGAGCCGCTTCTCTCGGTAGCGGTTCTTGACATCTGCGGGGGAGGAAACGATGAAGTTTCTCGGCATCAACGCGATCTTCCACGACCCGGCCGCGGCCCTGGTCGTCGACGGGAAGATCGTGGCCGCGGCGGAGGAGGAGCGCTTCAGCCGCCGCAAACACGGCAAACGGCCGCTGGCGTTCTCCGCCTGGGAGCTGCCCGAGCAGGCCGCCGCCTGGTGCCTGCACGAGGCGGGCCTGTCCCCCGAGGACCTGGACGCCGTGGCCTACTCCTACGACCCTGCGCTGGTCGTCCAGCGGCCGGAGGGCGACTGGGAGGACCTGCGCACCCGGTACGCCGTCAGGGCCCCCGCCTTCCTGGCGACCGCGCTGCCGGGCCTGGACGCCGGGCAGGTCTCGTACGTGCCGCACCACGTGGCGCACGCCGCCTCGGCCGGCCTGGCCTCCCCCTGGCGCGACTGCGCGGTGCTGGTGTGCGACGGGCGCGGCGAGAACGTCTCGCACCTGGCCGGCCGCTACCGCGACGGCGAGCTGGAGGTGCTGGCCGCCCAGGAGCTGCCGCACTCGCTCGGCCTGATGTACGAGGACGTCACCCAGCACCTGGGCTTCCTGCGCTCCAGCGACGAGTACAAGGTCATGGCCATGGCCTCCTACGGCCGGCCGCGGCACCTGGAGTCGCTGCGCGAGATCATCTACACGACCGGCGACGGCGGCTTCCGCGTCGAGCCGGTCGACTGGAACGTCTACGTCAAGGCCCTGGCCATGGGCGAGCCCTGGACCTCCGACCACGCCGACCTGGCCGCCAGCGTGCAGGCCCGGCTGGAGGAGGTGCTGCTGGAGCTGGTCCGCTGGCTGCACGAGCGCACCGGCGAACGGCGGCTCGCGCTGGCCGGCGGGGTGGCGCTGAACTGCGTGGCCAACACCCGGCTGCTGGACGAGGGGCCGTTCGACGAGGTGTGGGCCCAGCCGGCCGCCGGCGACTCCGGCACGGCGCTGGGCGGCGCGCTGCACCTGGCGCAGACCTACGGCGAGCCGGCCGGTCCCATGCCGGGCGCGGCGCTCGGGCGCGGGTTCACCGACGAGGAGCTGGGCGCCTGGCTGGACGTGGCGCGGGTGCCGTACACGCGGCCGGCGGACCTGGGCGCGGCGGTGGCCGCCGAGCTGGCCGCCGACCGGATCGTGGCCTGGTTCCAGGGCCGGTCCGAGTACGGGCCGCGGGCGCTCGGACGCCGGTCGCTGCTGGCCCATCCGGGGCACGCGGGCAACACCGAGCGGCTCAACGACGTCAAGGGCCGGGAGCAGTTCCGGCCGATCGCGCCCATGGTCCTGGAGTCCAGGGCGCCGGAGATCTTCGGGCGGGGGCCGGTGCCCTCGCCGTACATGCTGTTCGTGCACGACGTGCGCGAGCCCTGGCGGGACCGCATCCCGGCGGTGGTGCACGTGGACGGCACCGCGCGCATCCAGACGATCTCGCCGGCCGACGACCCGCTGATGGCGCGGGTGCTGACCGAGTTCGAGGCGCGCACGGGGCTGCCGGTGGTGGTCAACACCAGCCTGAACACCGCGGGCCGGCCGATGGTCGACGACCCGCGGGACGCGCTGGAGTGCTTCGGCTCCTCGCCGGTGGACGTGCTGGCGCTGGGGCCGTACCTGGTGCGGCGCGGGGAGGTGTTCGCCTCGTGATCACCGTCGTGATCCCCACCATCGGCCGCGCCACGCTGGGGGAGACGCTGGCGGCGGTGGGCCGGACGGTGCCGGTGATCGTGGTCGACGACCGCCGGGCGGCCGCCGCCGCGCTGGAGCTGCCCGATCACGTGCGGGTCGTGCGCTCGGGCGGGCGGGGCCCGGCCGCGGCGCGCAACGCCGGCTGGCGGGCCGCCGGGACGCCCTGGGTGGTGTTCCTCGACGACGACGTGATCCCCGCGCCCGGGTGGGCCGAGGCGGTCTGGAAGGACCTGGTGGACCTGCCCGACGACGTGGGCGGCAGCCAGGGCCGGATCGAGGTGCCGCGGCCGGCCGGCCGGCCCACCGACGCCGAGCGGCACACGCTGGGGCTGTCGGACGCGCTGTGGGTGACGGCCGACATGGCCTACCGGCGTTCGGTGCTGGAGCAGACGGGCGGGTTCGACGAACGTTTCCCCCGGGCCTACCGGGAGGACGCCGACATCGCCCTACGGGTGGCGCGGGCGGGCCACCGGCTGGTCGCGGGCCGGCGGGTGACCACGCACCCGGTGCGCGAGGACGGGTTCTGGGCGAGCGTGCGCTTCCAGCGCGGCAACGCCGACGACGCGCTGATGCGGCACCTGCACGGGCCGCGCTGGCGTCAGGCCATCGGCGGCTCGGGCGGCCGGCTGCGCCGCCACGCCGCCACCTCGGCCGCCGCGCTCACGGCCGCCGCCCTCGGCCTGGCCGCCACCGTGGCCCGCCCGTCCGGAAGAGGACGCACGGACCGGCGGCCCGGGAGGCGACCCCACAGTCGGCCCGGCGGGCGGCGCGCGGCCGGCGGGTGGCGGGCGTTGCCGGTGCTGGCCGCGGTCGCCGGAGCCCTGTGGGCCGCGATGACCGCCGAGTTCGCCTGGCGGCGCATCGTCCCAGGGCCGCGTACCCCGCGCGAGGTGTGGCGCATGGCCGTCACCAGCGTGGTGATCCCGCCGGTCGCCTGCGTGCACCGGCTTCGGGGGGAATGGAGGTGGCGGCGATGAGACGTCGCGATCCGGCGGCTCGGTGCGACCGCAGCCGTACGAACGCCACGCAGCGCCGCGGTAAGGCCGGACGGGCCGCCCACACGCCCGCGGCCACGGAGGCCGCGCCCGCGGAGACCACCACGGCGGCGGCCGGCACGCTGGAGGCAGCGGTGTGCCAGGCGGCGGGAGAGCACGGCGGCGGCCGGGGACGCGTCCTGGTGGCGCGGCTCGACGACGCCGGAGACGTCCTGCTGGCCGGGCCCGCCACCCGGGCCGTGCGCACGCTCGCCGACGAGCTGGTCTTCCTGGCCGGCCCCAACGGCCGGGCCGCCGCCGAGCTGCTGCCCGGCGTGGACCGGGTGATCGAGTGGCGGGCGCCGTGGATCGACCACTCCCCCGCCGCCGTGTCCACCGCCCAGGTCGCCGACCTGATCGCCCGGGTCAAGGGCGTGGACGAGGCGCTGCTGCTGACCTCCTTCCACCAGTCGGCGCTGCCGCTGGCCCTGCTGCTGCGGATGGCCGGCGTGCGGCGCGTCTGCGCGATCAGCAACGACTACCCCGGCTCGCTCCTCAACGTCCGGCACGTCGTGGACGAGACGCTCGACGTGCCCGAGGCCGAGCGCATGCTGGCGGTCGCGCGGGCGGCCGGGTTCGATCTGCCACCCGGCGACGACGGCAAACTGGCTGTTCGGCGGCCATTGCCGGATATCAGCCGGGAAAGCGGGCATTTCCTAGGCGTCGGCGGCGCTGCCGATGAACGCTCGTACGTCGTGGTGCATCCAGGGACGTCAGCCCCCGCCAGAACGTGGCCGGCCGAGAAGCATCGGCAGGCCGTCAGGGAGCTGGTGGACGACGGGCACCGGGTCGTCGTGACCGGCAAGGAACGTGACCTCACCGCCTACGTGGCCTGCGACGCGGCAGTCGACCTCGGGGGCAGGACCACGCTCGCCGAACTGGCCGCCGTGATCGAAGGCGCCAGTGTGCTGGTGGCCGGCAACACCGGTCCCGCGCACCTGGCCGCGGCGGTCGGCACACCGGTCGTGAGCCTGTTCGCCCCTGTCGTCCCCGCCGCTCGATGGGCCCCGTACGGCGTGCCCACGGTCCTGCTCGGCGACCAGCAGGCGCCCTGCTCGGGAAGCAGGGCGCGCACCTGTCCGGTGGCCGGGCACCCGTGCCTGTCCCTGGTGACAAGTGAGCAGGTGGTCAAGGCAGTGAGGGAGCTGACGCAGTGAAGGTCGATCTCATCTCCGAACACGCCGATCCGCTGGCGGCGATCGGTGGCGTGGACGCGGGCGGGCAGAACGTCTACGTCGCGCACCTGGCCGTCGCACTGGCCGAGCGCGGGCACACGGTCGTCGTCCACACCAGACGCTCGGCACGGTCGCAGCCCGACGCGGTGACCATGGCGCCCGGCGTCACGGTCGAGTACGTCACGGCGGGCCCGGCCGCGGTCGTGCCGAAGGACGAGCTGCCGCCGTACATGCCGGAGTTCACCGAACGCCTGGCCGACCGCTGGTCGGCCGACCCGCCGGACGTGGCCCACGCGCACTTCTGGATGAGCGGCCAGGCGGCCCTGCGGGCCGCCGGGGGCGTGCCGGTGGTGCAGACCTTCCACGCGCTCGGGACCGTGAAGCGGCGCTGGCAGGGCGAGGCCGACACCAGCCCGGCCCACCGGATCGACACCGAGCGCGAGATCGGCAAGCGGGCCGACGCGGTGCTGGCCACCTGCAGCGACGAGGTGAGCGAGCTGTGCGCGATGGGCGTGCCCGAGCGGCGCGTCACGGTCGTGCCCTGCGGGGTGGACCTGACGGCGTTCCGCCCGCAGGGGCCGGTCGCGCCGCGGGCGGGCGCCAAGGTGGTGCTCAGCATCGGCCGGATGGTGCCGCGCAAGGGCGTGGACACCATGATCGCCGCGCTGCGCCAGATCCCGGACGCCGACCTGGTGATCGCCGGCGGCGGCCCCGACGACGAGGAGGAGACCGCCCGGCTGCGCGACCTGGCCTTCGCCTACGGGCTCCAGGACCGGGTGCACCTGATCGGCAGCGTCCCGCGCACGCACGTGCCGGCGCTGATGCGCTCGGCCGACGTCGTGGTCACCGTGCCCTGGTACGAGCCGTTCGGGATGGTCCCGATCGAGGCGATGGCCTGCGGCGTGCCCGTCGTGGCCTCGGCGGTCGGCGGCCACCTGGACACGGTCGCCGGCTGCGGCGTGCTGGTCCCGCCGCGCCGCCCGCGGGCGCTGGCCAGGGCGCTGCGCGACGTCCTCGCCGACCCGGGCAGGCGGGCGGCGCTGGGCGCCGCGGGGGCGCGGCGGGCCCGCGAGCGGTACGGCTGGTCCCGCATCGCCGAGCAGACCGAGGCGGTGTACACGCAGGTCATCGACGGCAAGCTCTGCCGGCTGGCCGCTCTGGGGGGTTGATCATGGACAGACATCTGGAAAAGCTCTGGACCACGCTGGAGAGGGTCGACGACCACGCGGTCACCATCCGTGCCTGGGGCGGGAAGCTGGCCGGCGTGCTGTCGGCCGGCGGCCGGCTGCTGGCCTGCGGCAACGGCGGGTCGGCGGCCGAGGCCCAGCACCTGACGGCCGAGCTGGTGGGCCGCTTCAGGGCCGACCGGCCGCCGTACGCGGCCATCCCGCTGCACGGCGACAGCTCCTCGATGACCGCGATCGCCAACGACTTCGGCCACGAGGAGGTCTACGCCCGCCAGGTGCGGGCGCACGGCCGTCCCGGTGACGTGCTGATGTGCCTGTCGACCAGCGGCGGCAGCCCGAACGTGCTGGCCGCGGCCAGGGCGGCGCAGGAGGTCGGCGTCGTCGCCTGGGCGCTGACCGGGCCCGCGCCGAACCCGCTGGCCGACCTGTGCGACGAGGCGGTGGCCGTGCCCGCGCAGGAGACGGCCACCGTCCAGGAGGTGCACCTCGCCATGATCCACCTGCTCTGCGACGCCATCGAGGAGGCCGTCTGATGGGCCCTCTCGTCGTCATCGGCGACACACTGCTCGACGTGGACGTCGAGGGCGACAGCGAGCGGCTGTGCCCGGACGCGCCGGTCCCCGTGGTCGACATCGCGGCCGAGCACGCCCGCCCCGGCGGGGCCGGGCTGGCCGCGCTGCTGGCCGCGCGGGACGGCGCTGAGGTGGTGCTGATCACCGCGATCGGCGACGACCCCGACGGTCACCGCCTGTGCGCGCTGCTGTCGGAGGAGGTCGAGCTGGTACGCCTGCCGCTGAACGGCGGGACCGTGCGCAAGACCAGGGTCAGGTCGAGGGGCCAGACCATGCTCAGGCTCGACAGCGGCGACGGCCTCGCCCGGTCCGACCCGCCCGCCGAGATCCCCGAGGAGATCACGGCCGTGCTGGCCCGCGCCGGCGCCGTGCTGGTCTCCGACTACGGCAGGGGCGTGGCCGGCCTGGCCCGCGAGCTGCTGCGCGAGGCCCGCGTACCGGTCGTGTGGGACCCGCATCCCCGGGGCGGGCCGCCCATGCCGGGCTGCACGCTGCTGACGCCGAGCGAGGCGGAGGCCAGGATGTTGTGCCCGGACGGCTACCGCGGCCCCGACCATGCGGCCCGCCGCCTGGTGCGGGAGCTGCGCGCGGGAGCCGTGGCGGTCACCACCGGCGGGACCGGCGCCACGCTGGCCGTCCAGGGCGGCCCGCTGACGCGGGTGCCGCCGCCGGTGACGGCGGCCGGGCAGGACGCGTGCGGCGCGGGCGACCGGCTCGCCGGCGCCGCGGCGCTCGCGCTGCGGGACGGCGCGGACGTCGAGGAGGCGGTCACCATCGGCGTCGGCGAGGCCTCGCGCTTCGTCGAGCGCGGCGGGGCCGCCACCGTCAGGACCCAGGAGCAGCGGCTCGGCGACCGGCCGCGCACCGCGCTGGAGGTGGCCAGGCTCACCCGCGCGCAGGGCGGCCGGCTGATCGCCACCGGTGGCTGCTTCGACCTGTTGCACGCGGGGCACGTGAGCCTCCTGCGGCGGGCCAGGGCGCTGGGCGACGCTCTCGTCGTCTGCGTCAACTCCGACGACTCGGTGCGCAGGCTGAAGGGCCCGTCCAGGCCCGTCGTCGACGCGCGCGACCGGGTCGAGGTGCTGCGGGCGCTGAGCTGCGTGGACGCGGTCCTGGTGTTCGAGGAGGACACCCCGGCCGAGTCCATCGAGCTGCTGCGGCCCGACGTGTGGGTGAAGGGCGGGGACTACGAGGGGGAGGTCCTGCCCGAGTCAGAGGTCCTGGAGCGGCTCGGCGCCGAGTTCGTCGCGCTCAGCACGCTGCCGGGACGTTCGACCAGCAATCTGATCAGGGAGATCCAGTGAATATTTTGATCACCGGGGGCGCCTCCGGTCTCGGCCTGGCCACCGCCGAGGCGGTCGAGAAGGAGGGCTGGCGGGCGCTCGTCGTCGACGTGCGCGAGCCGGACCAGCGCTTCGACCACGTCACGGCCGACCTGGCCGACCGCGGGCAGGCCGAGCGGGCCGTCCGCGAGCTCGCCGAGCGGGCCGGTGGCCTGGACGGCGTGGTGACCGCGGCCGGCATCGACGCCTGCGGCCGCCTGGAGGACGTGCCCGCCGACGACTGGGAGCGGGTGATCCAGGTCAACCTGCTCGGCACGGCCGCCGTCGTCCGGGCGGCGCTGCCGTACCTGAAGCGCACCCGCGGCAAGGTGGTGACCTGCGCCTCGACGCTCGGGCTGCGCCCGCTGAGCGACGCCTCGGCGTACTCGGCCTCCAAGTTCGGCGTGGTCGGCTTCACCAGGGGGCTGGCGGTCGAACTGCGCGGCGAGGTGGGGGTGACCCTGCTGATCCCGGGCGGCATGCGGACGAGCTTCTTCGACGGGCGTCCCGAGCAGTACAAGCCGGGCCCGGAGGCGGGGCTGAACGACCCGGCCCACGTCGCCCAGACCGTCGTGTTCGCGCTCCGGCAGCCGGCCGGGTGCGAGGTCAGAGAGCTGGTCGTCTGCCCCTCCACGGAGACGTCATGGCCCTAGAACTGCTGGCGTTGCGCGGGCTCGGCCTGGGCGACCTGCTCACGGCCGTCCCCGCGCTGCGGGCGCTGCGGCAGTCCTTTCCCGGGCACCGGATCACGCTGGCCGCGCCGAAGTCCCTGGAGGCCCTGCTGCCGCTGATCGGCGCGGTGGACGCCCAGGTGGACGTGTCCGGGCCGGGCCCGGTGCCGTTCCAGCGGCCCGACATCGCGGTCAACCTGCACGGCAAGGGGCCGCAGAGCATCGAGGCGCTGCGCGCCACCGGCCCCGGCCGGCTGATCAGCTTCGGCGTCGGCCCGCCGTGGCAGGACGGCGTGCACGAGGTGCGGCGCTGGTGCGGCCTGCTGGAGTGGCACGGCATCCCGGCCGACCCGGAGGACCTGACGCTCGGCATCTCCGACCGGACGGGTCCGGTGATCGTGCATCCGGGGGCCGCCTACCCGGCGCGGCGCTGGCCGCCCGAGCGGTTCGGCGAGGTCGCGGCGGCGCTGGACGACGTGGTCGTCACCGGCAACGCCGACGAGGTGCCGATCGCCAGGAAGGTCGCCGAGCTGGCCGGGCTGCCGCAGGAGCGCATGCTGGCCGGCCGTACCGGTCTGGCCGACCTGATCGACCTGGTCAGCCGGGCCCGGCTGGTGGTCTGCGGCGACACCGGGGTCGCGCACCTGGCGACGGCGTTCTGCGTGCCGTCGGTGGTGCTGTTCGGCCCGGTGCCGCCGTCGGAGTGGGGGCCGCCGCCCGGATGGCGGCACGTGGCCCTGTGGGCCGGCCGCAAGGGCGACCCGCACGGCCTGCGCCCGGATCCCGGCCTGCTCAGGATCGAGGTGTCGGAAGTGGTCGACGCAGCTCTGGAGGTCACGTCATGAGGGCTCTGGTCACCGGCGGAGCCGGCTTCCTCGGTTCCTACCTGTGCGAACGCCTGCTGGAGGAGGGCGCCGAGGTCATCTGCATGGACAGTTTCCTGACCGGCGGCCCGCGCAACGTCGAACACCTGCTGGACAACCCGGCCTTCCGGCTCATCGAGAGCGACCTGACCGGGTACGTGCACGTCCCGGGCCGGGTGGACCTGGTGCTGCACTTCGCCTCGGCCGCCTCGCCGGCCGACTACCTGCGCTACCCGATCGAGACGTTGCGGGTGGGCAGCGTGGGCACCCTGCACGCGCTCGGGCTGGCCAGGGAGAAGGGCGCCCGGTTCGTCCTGGCGTCCACCAGCGAGGTGTACGGCGACCCGCTGGAGCACCCGCAGAAGGAGACGTACTGGGGGAACGTCAACCCGGTCGGCCCGCGCAGCGTGTACGACGAGGCCAAACGCTTCGCCGAGTCGCTGACCACCGCCTACCGGCACTCGCGCGGCACCGACACCGGGATCGTGCGCATCTTCAACACCTACGGCCCGCGGATGCGGCCGTTCGACGGCCGGGCGATCCCGACGTTCATCCGGCAGTCGCTGAAGGGCGAGCCGCTGACCATCACCGGCGACGGCTCCCAGACCAGGTCGATCTGCTACGTGGACGACACCGTCTCGGGCATCCTGGCCATGGCCCGCAGCGACTTCACCGGCCCGGTCAACATCGGCAACCCGGACGAGCTGACCATGCTGGACCTGGCCACCCTCATCCGCGACCTGACCGGTTCGGCCTCGGAGATCGAGTTCATCGACCGGCCCGCCGACGATCCGAAGGTGCGCCGGCCCGACACCACCCTGGCCGCCGAGCGGCTGGGCTGGCGGGCGGAGGTGCCCGCCAAGGAGGGGCTGCGGCGCACGATCGAGTGGTTCACCGCGGAGCTGGCCGCGAACGACAGGTTCGAGGAGCTGCGTGTGTGACGGAGAACGCCGAGAGGATCGGCGACTCCACGGGAGGTCGTGGGCCGGGCGCGAGAACCCGGCCCACGACCATGTCACCCGCACGCCACGGCCCACGCGCCGCCGGCCGGCCGGTCAGAGTGCGATGCCGAGCAGGGCGTCGGTCAGGTCCTTGACCAGGCCGGGCTCCTGCGGCCCGCCCTCGGCCAGCGCCCGCTCGGCCCAGGCGTCGATCGCGGCCAGCGCGCCCGGCGAGTCGAGGTCGTCGGCCATCCGCCCGCGGACCGTGGCCAGCAGCTCCTCCGCGTGCGGCGCGCCCCGCAGGGCGACGGCCGAGCGCCACAGCGCGAGCCGGCGCTCGGCGGCGGCGAGCTGGTCGGGCGTGTACTCCCAGTCCTCCCGGTAGTGGCGGGCCAGCAGGACGAGCCGCACGGCCATCGGGTCGTGCTGCTGCCGCAGCCGGCTGACGAACACCAGGTTGCCCTTGGACTTCGACATCTTCTCGCCGTCGAGCGCCACCATGCCCGCGTGCGTGTAGAACTTGGCGAACGGCCACTCCCCCGTCGCCGCGTGCCCCTCGGAGGCGCCGCACTCGTGGTGCGGGAAGATCAGGTCGGAGCCGCCGCCCGCGACGTCGTAGCCGGGGCCCAGGTTGCGCAGCGCGATCGCGGTGCACTCGATGTGCCAGCCGGGACGCCCCCGGCCCAGGCTCGTCTCCCAGGCCGGCTCGCCGGGCCGCTCGGCCCGCCACAGCAGCCAGTCGAGCGGGTGCCGCTTGCCCGGCCGGTCGGGGTCGCCGCCGCGCTCGGCGGACAGGGCCAGCATCTCGGCCTCGTCGTAGCCGGACACCTGGCCGAACTTGGGGGCGTCGGCCACCTTGAAGTAGACGTCGCCGTCGAGGTCGTAGGTGCAGCCCTTGGCGGCGAGCTCGGTGATCAGGTCGGCGACGTGGCCCACGACCTCGGTGACGCCGACGTACTCGCGCGGCGGCAGGATGCGCAGGGCCTCCATGTCGGTGCGGAACAGCTCGATCTCGCGCTCGGCCAGTTCCTGCCAGTCGATGCCGGTCTGGGCGGCCCGCTCCAGCAACGGATCGTCCACGTCGGTGGCGTTCTGGGTGTAGTGGACCTCGTGCCCGGCGTCCCGCCACATCCGGCCCACCAGGTCGAAGGCGTGGTAGGTGTTGGCGTGGCCGAGGTGGGTGGCGTCGTAGGGGGTGATACCGCAGACGTACATCCGGGCGGTGGGGCCGGGATCGGTCTGCCGCACCTGCCTCGTCGTCGTGTCGTAGAGACGCAGCGGAATGCTCTCACCTGGGAGCTTGGGGATGTTCTGGGCAGACCACGATCTCATGCCTTTGAGCCTATCCGTGCCGTAAGGTCCGTGAACTCGTAGGCGGTGTCGTCCTGCTCCAGGGTGACCCGCATCACCGACAGCGAGGCGTAGAGGCGGCCGTCGGGCAGGGTGTTGCGCACCAGGAGGGCGTCCGGCCGGTCGGAGTGCGCGCCGGTGATCAGCTCCGCCCAGTCGGGCGCGCTCGCGAAGCGCGGCAGGTGGGCCCGTACGCGGTCGGCGTCCGGGTCGAGGCCGGTGTTGACGACCATGCTGGTGCCGTCGGGCAGGGCGGAGGCGGTGAGGCGGTCGCCGTCCCAGCTGAACAGCCGCACGCCGGACAGGTCGGCGAGCACGAGGTGGAAGGGGTCGTAGCGGGTCAGGTCGACGTCCGGGACGCCGCCCGTGGAGACCGCGATCAGCGCCAGGTCGCCGCGGGAGACCCGGGTGGTCTCGGGGGCCTGCCTGCCGCGGCCGTTGAGGAGGGCGGCGGCGCGGCAGGCGGACGGCGAGACGGCCATCCAGGTGCCACCGCCCTTGAGGTCACGGCCGCCGATCACCCCGGGATGCTCGGGCCAGTGCTCCCCCGGCGCTTCCCAGGGGCGGTCGGTGAGCTCGTCCCGCACGCCCATGAGGGTCAGCGGCTCACCGGTTCTCACGATCAGCGTGCACATGCGGCAAAGGGTATAAAACCCTCGCCACTCCTCAGATGGGGGGCCAGGGAACGGCCGGCCATCCTTCCGACGGGTACGGATGCACGCCGGTGTCCAGCAGCCGCCTGACCCGCCGCCAGGTGGCCTCCACCTCGGCCAGCGTGAGCAGCTCGCGCAGCCGCCGCCCCAGCGAGCCCGACTCCAGGTCGCGCTCCAGCTTGGCCAGCACCGCCACCGCCTCGCGCGCCAGCGGCTTGCCCCGCCACTGCCACAGCACGGTACGCAGTTTGTCCTCGACCGAGAAGCAGACGCCGTGGTCGACCCCGTAGACGTGCCCGGTGGGCAGCGGCAGCAGGTGACCGCCCTTGCGGTCGGCGTTGTTGACCACCGCGTCGAACACCGCCATCCGGCGCACCACCGGGTTGCGGCTCTTGACCAGCCGCATCAGGTCGATCTCGCGCTCGGTGTCGATCCACAGCTGGCACATGCCGGGCCCGAACGGGCCCTCGCGATAGACGGTCGGCGGCACGATGCGCCAGCCGGTCGCCTGGGAGACCTCGTAGGCGGCCACCTCACGGGCGGCGAGGGTGCCGTCGGGGAAGTCCCACAGGGGGCGCTCGCCGCGTACGGGCTTGTAGACGCAGGCGGCGCTGCGGCCGCCCAGCTTGATCGAGCAGTAGAGGGTCATGTTGGTGGCCTCGACCAGGCGGCCGGCCACCTCCAGGCGCCCGTCACGCAGCAGCGTGAGCGCCTCCTCCTCCTGCATGATCGGCCCTTGTGGCGGCTTGACGGCCGGTTCGCTCTCAGGAGCGGTCATGAAGCCGCCTCACCCCCGCGGTAGCCGTTGAGTCGGACGCAGACATGGCCTTCGGCGTCGAGCGGCTGCCCGCACAGGGGACAGGGAGGCCGGCCCGCCGCCACGATCTGGAGCGCCCTGCGGGTGAAGGCACGCGCGGCGCCGGCGCTGATCCGCACCCGCAGCACGGCCGGGTCGGGGCCGTCGAGGTCCTCCTCGTCGATGACCTCCTGCGCCTCTATCACCACCTGGGACTTGTCGTCGTCCCAGGCCAGCGCCATGGTGCCGACCCGGAAGTCCTCCGCGACCGGCACGTCGAGGGGGGCGTCGTCGGCCAGGTCGGCCGGAGCCAGCGCGGGCACGTGCGCGGTGCCGCCGCTGAGCCGCAGAACCTCGTCGAGCAGCTCGTCGAGCCTGCCCGCGAGCGCAGCCACCTGCAGCTTCTCCAGCGCCACGGTGGTCAGTCTGCCCTCGGCCCTGGCCTGCAGAAAAAAGACCCGCGCGCCCGGCTGCCCCAGGGCGCCGGCGACGAACCTCTCCGGTGGGTCGTAGTCGAAGACCGGCATAGCCTGACCTTACGTGGTCCCGGGTCCACCGCCGACGGCGGCATCGCTCCCGGTGATGTTTTCTCCCCCGTCTTTCTCCTCCGAATCCTCGGGCAACCGCAATTCCCCCATATCGTTAATCCTGAGAACAAAGGGACGCAAGGGGGCATAGCGAATCACGGTGAGGGCCGCAGGATCGGCTGTTATCCGCTGAAAATGATCGAGGTGCAGCCCCAGAGCGTCCGCCACGATCGCCTTGATCACGTCTCCGTGGGTGCACGCCAGGTAGACACCCTTCAACCCGAGGCGTCGATTCCACTCCCGGACCGCGGCGACCGCCCGATGTTGCATATCGGCCAGCGACTCCCCTTCCGGAAATGTCACCGCACTGGGATGCGCCTGCACGGTCTGCCAGAGCGGCTCCTGCGCGAGCTCCTTGAGCGGGCGGCCCGTCCAGGTGCCATAGCCGCACTCGATCAGCCGCTCGTCGACGAGGACGTCCGCCCCGCGGCCCTTCGCGACGGCCTCGGCGGTCTCGCGGCAGCGTTCGAGCGGACTGGAGACGACGGCGTCGAGCCGGACCCCGGCGATGCGGCCGGCCAGCGCCTCGGCCTGCGCCCGCCCGGCCTCGCTCAGGTGCACCCCCGGGGTGCGCCCGGCCAGCACCGGCCCGGTGAGGTCGGTCAGCCCGTGGCGGGCCAGCAGAAGGGTGGTCACACCAGCAAGTGTCGCAGGCGCGGATCACCATGTTTCACGCACCTGCGAGAAAACTTCGCATCCACCCGCCGCCACGCTCCTCACCAGGCAGGACATTGGAGCGGCGGGCTGGCGGGCGGGCCCGTTCTTGGTAACCTGGCGGGATCATGGAGCAGCGCTATGTCGGCCGCAGCGGCCTGTCGGTGTCCCGGCTGGGGCTCGGCACGATGACCTGGGGCCGTGACACCGACCCGGAGGAGGCCGCCGCCCAGCTCCGTTCGTTCGTCGACGCGGGCGGCACCCTCGTCGACACCGCCGACGTCTACACCGGCGGCGACTCCGAGCGGCTGCTCGGCCGCATGCTGCGCGACTCCGTGCCGCGCTCGGAGCTGGTGATCTCCACCAAGGCCGTGGTCACCCCGACCGGCCGCCGGCCGCGCGACGCCTCCAGGCGCCACCTGATCGCCGCCGTCGACGAGTCGCTCAACCGGCTCGGCCTCGACTACGTCGACCTGTGGCAGCTCCACACCTACGACGCCGAGGTGCCGCTGGAGGAGACCCTGGCCGCCCTCGACGCGATCGTCTCCTCCGGCCGGGCCGTCTACGCCGGCGTGTGCGACTACGCGGGCTGGCAGCTCGCCGCCGCCGCGGTCACCCAGAGGTCGGTCCCCGGCCGCATCCCGATCACCTCGGCCCAGGTCGAGTACTCGTTGCTGGCCCGCGAGCCCGAGCGCGAGCTGCTGCCCGCCGCCGCCCACCTCGACGTCGGCGTGCTGGCCTGGTCGCCGCTCGGCCGGGGCGTGCTGACCGGCAAGTACCGCACGGGCATCCCGGCCGACTCCCGCGCCGCGACGCCGCACTTCGCCGACTTCGTCCGTCCCTATCTCGACGAGCGCGGCCGCAGCGTGGTCGAGTCGGTCACCACCGCCGCCGACGGGCTCGGCGTCTCACCGCTGGCGGTGGCGCTGTCATGGGTGCGCGACCAGCCGGGGGTGGCCTCGGCGATCGTCGGCGCCCGTACCCACACACAGCTCAAGGGCATCCTGTCGGCCGAGGACGTCGTGCTCCCGATCGAGATCCGGGAGGCGCTCGATGACGTGTCCTCGCTCGACTGACGAACGAGAATCCATCTCGCGTATCACTAGTCGATACCGAATCGCAACTTTACCGGGAAAAAGCCTGCGTCTGACGGGCCTTGTCCATAAGGATTTCCTCCTGAAGCGACACAGGAGGGGACGGATGGGGAGCAGGACCGCGATCTCGGCCGGAGTGCTCGCGGTGGCGCTGGGGGCGATCCCGGCGGGGGCGCCGGCCGCTTCCGCCGCCGCCGTGCAGGGCTGCCCGGGCGAGGGGGGCCTGCTCTCGGGCGTGACCGACACGCTGTGCGACGTCGTCGGCGCGCTCACGGGCACGGTCGACGACGTGACCGGCGGCAGGGCCGACCCGGTGACCAAGGGCGTGGAGAAGACCACCGACGAGGTGCTCGGCACCGTCGGCGACGCCGTGCCGACCGGCAGGCCCGCCAAACCGTCCCGATCGGACCGCCCCTCCCCCAGCCCCAGCCACACCGACCTGATGCCCGAGGCGCTGAAGGACGTGTGCCTGCCGGTGCTGGCCTGCGGCGACCAGGGCGTGCTCCAGTCGCTGACGCCCCACCCCACCCCGACGGCCTCGCCCGGGACCGAGACCGGAACCGAGACCGAGGCCGGGCACCACCGGACCGACCGGCCGCGCGAGCGCGAGACCGAGGAGGCGACCGCGCCGCTGCCGACGCAGCCGCCCACGCCGCCGCAGCACAGGCCGTACACGCTGGACGACGAGCGGCCGGTCACCGCCGAGGAGCCGACCGCCGATCCCGACGACTCGCGGGTGGAGCTGCTGTGGCCCAACCCGTTCGGGCGCGAGCTGGCCGTGCCGCTGCGCGACCAGCGGGTGGTACGGCCCAGCCCGCCGGCTCGCGACGTGCTGGGCACGGTGCTGACGATCGTCCTGCTCGGGTCGGCGGTGCTGGCCACCCGGATCGTGCAGCAGCGGCGGCACCGGGCCGAGCCGAGCGAGTCGATCCCGTTCGAGCCGGCCCCGGCGGGCAGCGGCAGGCACCGCCTGGCGTGAGGGGCGCTCAGCCGCCGATCGCGTGCGCGCCGCCGTCGACGTGCACGATCTCGCCGGTGGTGGCGGGGAACCAGTCGGACATGAGCGCCACGCACGCCTTGGCGGCCGGGACGGTGTCGGTGAGGTCCCAGCCCAGCGGCGAGCGCTCGGGCCAGCTCTCCTCGAACTCCTTGAAGCCCGGGATCGACTTGGCGGCCATCGTGCGCAGCGGCCCGGCCGAGACCAGGTTGACCCGGATGTTGTGCTTGCCCAGGTCGCGGGCGAGATAGCGGCTGCACGACTCGAGGCCGGCCTTGGCCACGCCCATCCAGTCGTAGACCGGCCAGGCCTTGGAGGCGTCGAAGTCGAGGCCGACGACCGCGCCGCCCTCCTTCATCAGCGGCAGGCAGGCCACGGCCAGCGACTTGAACGAGTACGTGGAGACCTGCAGGGCGGTGGCGACGTCCTCCCACGGCGTGTTGAGGAAGTTGCCGCCCAGGGCGCTCTGCGGCGCGAACCCGATGGAGTGCACGACGCCGTCGAGCCCGTCGACGTGCTCGCCCACGCGGGCGGCCAGCGTGTCGAGCTGGTCGGTGTCCTGGACGTCGAGCTCCAGCACCGGCGGGGTCTGGGGCAGCCGCTTGGCGATGCGCTCGACCAGGCTCAGCCGGCCGAACCCGGTGAGCACCACCGTGGCGCCCTCCTCCTGGGCCAGCTTGGCCACCGAGAAGGCGATCGAGGCGTCGGTGAGCACGCCGGTCACGAGGATCCGCTTGCCTTCGAGAATTCCCACGTCAGTGCCCCATTCCGAGTCCGCCGTCGACCGGGATCACGGCCCCGGTGATGTACGAGGCGTCGTCGCCGGCCAGGAAGCGGACGACGCGCGCGATCTCCGCGGGGGCGGCCTGCCGCCCGAGCGGGATGTTCTTGACGATGGCTTCCTGGTCGAGGCCGGACGTCATGTCGGTGGCCACGAAGCCGGGCGCGACCACGTTGACGGTGATGTTGCGCGAGCCGTACTCGCGGGCCAGGGAGCGGGCGAAGCCGACCAGGCCGGCCTTGGAGGCGGCGTAGTTGGCCTGGCCCGCCTGGCCGGACAGGCCGACCACGGAGGAGATGAGGATGATGCGGCCGCGCTTGATCTTCATCATGGGCCTGATGGCGCGCTTGGCCACGCGGTAGGCCCCGGTCAGGTTGGCGTCGATGACGTCGGTGAAGGTCTCCTCCTTCATCATCGCCAGCAGGGTGTCCTTGGTGATGCCCGCGTTGGAGACGAGGACCTCGACCGGCCCCTGCTCGGCCTCGACCTTGTCGAAGGCGGCCTCGACCTCGGCCGTGCTGGTGACGTCGCAGCGGACGCCGAACAGGCCCTCCGGCGGCTCCCCCGATCGGTAGGTGACCGCGACGGCGTCGCCGGCCGCGGCGAGTTCACGGGCGATCGCGAGGCCTATGCCGCGATTGCCTCCGGTGACGAGTACAGAGCGTGCCATGGCATCTGACGCTATCTCTTACTGGCGAGTATCCGCTTGTCCGGGTGGTACAAGATCACAGGGTTAGGATCGTGGACATGCGCCAGATCGATCCCGATTTCCTGGAACTGCCGCTGCGGCAGCTCGCGGACGCGGCCCTGCAACGCGCCCGCGACCTCGGCGCCGAGCACGCCGACTTCCGGCTCGAACGCGTCAGGGCCGAGACGCTGCGCCTGTACGACGCCCGCCTCGAAGGCGCGCTCGACGCCGACGACCTCGGCTACGCGGTCCGTGTCGTCAAGGGTGGCACATGGGGGTTCGCGGCCGGCATCCACCTGACCCCGCAGGCCGCCGCGGCCGTGGCCGAGCAGGCGGTGCGAGTGGCCGAGGTGAGCGCGCCGGTCAACCGGGAGCCCATCGAGCTGGCTCCCGAGCCGGTGCACGCCGACGCGGTGTGGGTCTCCGACTACGACGTCGACCCGTTCGACGTGTCCTCCGCCGACAAGGTGGGGCTGCTGGCCGAGTGGTCGGCGGGGCTGCTCAAGGGCGCCGACCACGTCTCGGCGCGACTGCTGCAGGTCAAGGAGCAGAAGTTCTACGCCGACACCGCCGGCACCGTGACCACGCAGCAGCGCGTGCGGGTGCACCCGTCGCTCAACGCGATGAAGGCGCACGAGGGCGGCTTCGACGACATGTCCACGATCGCGCCGCCGGTCGGCCGCGGCTACGAGTACCTGACCGGCACGGGCTGGGACTGGTCGGCCGAGCTGGGCCGGCTGCCCGAGCTGCTGGCCGAGAAGCTGGCCGCGCCCTCGGTCGAGGCGGGCGACTACGACCTGGTGATCGACCCGTCCAACCTGTGGCTGACGATCCACGAGTCGATCGGCCACGCCACCGAGCTCGACCGCGCGCTGGGCTACGAGGCCGCCTACGCCGGCACCAGCTTCGCCACCTTCGACCAGCTCGGCGAGCTGGTCTACGGCTCGCCGCTGATGAACGTCACCGGCGACCGCACGGTCACCCACGGCCTGGCCACAGTCGGCTACGACGACGAGGGCGTGCGGGGGCAGAGCTTCGACATCGTCAAGGACGGCGTGCTGGTGGGCTACCAGCTCGACCGGCGGATGGCGCTGATGAAGGGGTTCGGGCGCTCCAACGGGTGCGCGTTCGCCGACTCCCCGGGCCACATGCCGATCCAGCGCATGGCGAACGTGTCGCTGGCCGCCGCGCCCGGCGGGCCCTCCACCGAGGAGCTGATCGCGGGCGTGGAGCGCGGCCTGTACATCGTGGGCGACAAGAGCTGGTCGATCGACATGCAGCGGTACAACTTCCAGTTCACCGGGCAGCGGGCGTACCGGATCTCGCACGGGAAGCTGGCCGGGCAGGTCAGAGACTTCGCCTACCAGGCCACCACGACCGATTTCTGGCAGTCGATGGACGGCGTCGGCGGGCCGGGCACGTACGTGCTGGGCGGCGCCTTCAACTGCGGCAAGGGCCAGCCGGGGCAGGTCGCGCCGGTCAGCCACGGATGCCCGTCGGCGCTGTTCAGGGGCGTGCGCGTGCTCAACACGGTGCAGGAGGGCGGCAAGTGACTACTCCGCAGGAGATGGTGGAGAGGGCTCTGGAGCTCTCCGCGAACGACGGCTGCGTGGTGCTGGTGGACGAGGGCTCCACGGCCAACCTGCGCTTCGCGGGCAACACGCTGACCACCAACGGCGTGGCCCGTTCGTCCCGGCTGACCGTGATCTCGGTGGCCGGGCAGGGCGTGGGCGTGGTCTCGCGCTCGGCCGTGCGCGCCGACCAGCTCCCCGACGTGGTCGCGGCGGCCGACCGGGCGGCCCGCGAGGCCCGGCCGGCCGAGGACGCCCGCCCGCTGGTCGAGGGCGGCCCGGCCGCGCCCGGCTGGGACGACGAGGTGCGGCCGACCGACATCGGGGTGTTCGAGCGGTTCGCGCCCGCGCTCGGCGAGGCGTTCTCGGCCGCCGAGTCCGGCGACAGGAAGCTCTACGGCTTCGCCGAGCACTCCCTCACCTCGACCTTCCTCGGCACCTCCACCGGCGTGCGGCTGCGGCACGACCAGCCGACCGGCCGCCTCGAGCTCAACGCCAAGTCCGGCGACCTGAAGCGGTCGGCCTGGACCGGCGTGTCCACCGAGGACTTCGCCGACGTCGACGTGGCCGCGCTGGGCGCCTCGCTGGCCCAGCGCCTCGAGTGGGCCAAGACCCGGGTCGACCTGCCCGCGGGCCGCTACGAGACACTGCTGCCGCCGAGCGCGGTGGCCGACCTGATGATCTACCTGTTCTGGTCCTCGGGCGCCAGGGACGCGCTCGACGGCCGCTCGGTGTTCTCCGGGCCGGGCGGCGGCACGCGGGTGGGCGAGCAGCTCGCCACGCTGCCGATCACGCTGTCCAGCGACCCGCGGGCCGCGGGCATCTCGTGCGCGCCGTTCGTCACCGCGCACGCCTCCGGCCGCGACAGCTCGGTGTTCGACAACGGGCTGCCGCTGGGCCCGACCGACTGGATCAGGGACGGCCGCCTGGAGTCGCTGCTCCAGACGCGCTACTCGGCCGAGCTGAGCGGGCTGCCGGTGACGCCCGGCATCGACAACCTGGTCATGTCCGGCCCGGCGGAGGGCGCCCGTCCGCTGGAGGAGATGATCGCCTCCACGCGGCGCGGGCTGCTCGTCACGTGCCTGTGGTACATCCGGGCGGTCGATCCCCAGACGCTGCTGGTCACGGGCCTCACCCGCGACGGCGTCTACCTGGTGGAGCACGGCGAGGTCGTCGGCGAGGTGAACAACTTCCGGTTCAACGAGAGCCCGGTCGACCTGCTGGGGCGCGTCACGGAGGTGGGGGCGGCCGAGCGCACGCTGCCCCGCGAGTGGAACGACTACTTCCAGCGCACGGTGATGCCGCCGGTGCGGGTGCCGGACTTCAACATGTCGACGGTCAGCCAGGCGAGCTGATCCCGCCGTACGTCACGGCCGTACGCGCCCGCCGTCCCGCGATCGAGCGGGGCGGCGGCGTCGTCGTGCCGGCGGCCGTCCGGGGCCCCAGCATGCCGCAGGGCGGGCCAGGGCGGGGACGGGGGTCAGTGTGCCGGGGCGCCGGCCCCGGGCCGTCCGGGGACGGTCAGGAGTCCTCCAGGCGGAAGCCCACCTTCATGCCCACCTGGTAGTGCGCGATCTCGCCTCCGTCGAGGTGGCCGCGGATCTCGGTGACCTCGAACCAGTCCAGGTGGCGCAGGGTCTGCGAGGCCCGCTGGAGGCCGTTGCGGATGGCCTGGTCAAGGCTCTCCCCCGACGTGCCGACTATCTCAGTGACCCGATACGTTCGATCCGTCATCTCCCCATCCTCCTTACTCGAAGGCCATGATCGCATGACCCTCCTCATCGCCCGGCCGCGCCGTCGCGCCCTGCCCGTACGAGGTCTACCGTGGAAGGTATGAAGGGGTGGCGCAAGAAGCCGGACGTCCACCAGGTCACCGACGCCAGACCCTCGCTGACGGCGGACATCCGCAAGCGTGAGGTCGCCTACCTGATCAAGATGGGCATCCGGACGATCTGCCTGATCCTGGCGGTCGTGGTGCCGGTGCCGTGGCCGTACCGGCTGCTGTTCATCGCCGGGGCAGTGTTTTTGCCATACATTGCCGTAATCGGGGCCAATGAGCGCAGCGAGGGCGCGCCGCCGCCCCACTTTCAGTCCCCTGAGGCTAACCAAACCGAGATACCGCTGCATCGACGCGAGATCGGGTCGTGACTAAGTCTTGACGCATCCCATGGGTTGTAGGTGTACGCTTTAGGCAAGCGCTCCGGTCCCCCGTCGGAGTGCTGGTGCCGGCGTTCCGGGCCCCCGTCGGAACGCCGATGAAGCGACGCCGGGTGGTTTGCCCCCGTAACCACCCGGCGTCGCCCTTTTCCTGGCCAGCCCTTTGCATTGGACGATCAGTCCCTCGTGCCGGCCGGAGTCCGATAGGACCGCTTTCCCGAAATCGTTTACACCGGCCTCCTCCTCGTAATTCACAGGAAATCTGGAGGAAGCGGCCGGCTTGACTTCAAGAGTTCGTTCGAGTGTCAGCCGTCAGTCAGCGTCTCGGTGGTCGCCTGCTCCCAGTTCTTCGCCAATGTGATCAGTCTGGCCACGGCGTCCTCAGGGGCACTTCCGGCCCCCTGGGCCAGCCCGAGCAGGTATGCGGTGAGCGGCGCGGCGGGCCTGGCCACCCCGTGGGCGACCTCCTTGGTCAGGTCGAGGACCAGGTCGCGGTCCACCCGGGCGGGGTCGACGCCCAGTTCCCTGCACACCAGCGCCGTCCACTCGGCGAGTACGTTCATGCGAGCCTCCTTCAGGTCGTCCATCGTGTCGCAGTCGAACCACGGCCGGCCCGGCGAGGCCAGCCGCGTTCCGGTCAGGGGGCCGAGCAGGCCCTTGAGTGAACGCCCGGTGTAGGCGCCGAGCGCCGCCCGCAGCTCCGGCACCGGCCAGGCGCCGACGAGCCACTGCTCACGACCGTCGTCGTCGACCATGACCGACCCCGCGCCCGGACGGGCCGCGGCCAGCAGCTCCCGCACGTGCGCGGCCGTCAGGAACGGCAGGTCGCCGGCGAGCAGCACCAGCCACGGCGCGTCGACCTCGCGCAGCCCGGCGGCCAGCGCGGGGACGGGCCCGCCGCCCGGCGGTTCCTCCCGGGTGAAGACGACCCCGGGCAGCTCCCGGCGCGGACCGACGACGACCGTGCGGCGCGCGCCGCACGCCGCCGCGACCACGCGCTCGACCAGCGGACGGCCGCCGACGGCCAGGCCGGGCTTGTCCGCGCCGCCCAGGCGGCGGGCCGCTCCCCCGGCCAGGATCACCGCGTCGAAGGGCACCTCAGCCGCCGATGGCCGACATCGGCCTGGACGGCTGGAGGAAGGACGGGTCGTCGATGCCGTGCCCGGCGCGCTTGCGGGCGACCGCGGCGACCCAGCGGGCGGCCAGGTCGTCGTCGGAGGCGCCGGCGCGCATGGCGGTCTTGAGGTCGGACTCCTCGGTGGCGAACAGGCAGTTGCGCACCTGGCCGTCGGCGGTGAGCCGGACCCGGTCGCAGGCGCCGCAGAACGGGCGCGTCACCGAGCCGATCACCCCGACCCTGGCCGGGCCGCCGCCGACCAGGAACCGCTCGGCCGGGGCGCTGCCGCGCTGCTCCAGGTCGTCGGGCGTCAGGTCGAACGCGGCCGAGAGGCGTTCGAGGATCTCGTCGGCGGTGATCATGCCTTCGCGGGTCCAGCCGTGCTGGGCGTCGAGCGGCATCTGCTCGATGAAGCGCAACTCGTAGCCGCGGTCGAGGCAGAAGCGCAGCAGCGGCACAGCCTCGTGGTCGTTGACGCCGCGCATGAGCACCGCGTTGACCTTGACCGGGCGCAGGCCCGCCGCGTCGGCGGCGGCCAGCCCCGCGATGACGTCGGCGTGCCGGTCGCGGTGGGCGAGCCGCTTGAACGTGGCCGGGTCGAGCGTGTCGAGCGAGACGTTGACCCGGTCGAGGCCGGCCCGCGCCAGCGGCTCGGCCACCCGGGCCAGGCCGATGCCGTTGGTGGTCAGCAGCACCTGGGGACGCGGGTCGAGGGCGGTGGTGCGGGCGACGATGTCGACCAGCTCGCGCCGGAGCAGCGGCTCGCCGCCGGTGTAGCGCACCTCGGTGATGCCCAGCCGCTCGACGCCGACGCGCACCAGCCGGACGATCTCGTCGGCCGTCAGCAACTGGGCCTTGGGCAGCCAGTCGAGCCCTTCGGGCGGCATGCAGTAAGTGCAGCGCAGATTGCACTTGTCCGTGAGGGACACCCGCAGATCCGTGGCCACCCGTCCGAACGAGTCTCGCAACATGGGGCGTCACCTCCTGTCCGTTTCGCCAGAGAGCCAGACTACGACGGGTGTCGCGCGGCCCTCAAAACCGCCTGCCTCTCCCCTGGCAGGCAACGCGCCGCGCGGGTGATCGATTCCGCGAGGTGCCGCCCGTCAGGGGTGGGCGGCGTGCCAGGACTCGCGGGCGTCGATGAGCTCCGACAGGTGCCGCCTGGACCACTCGCAGCCGGCCGCCATGGGGGCGAGCAGGCTGCGGCCGAGGGGGGTCAGCGCGTACTCGACGCGGGGCGGGATCTCGGCGTAGGCCGTGCGGGTGAGCAGGCCGTCGCGTTCCATGGCGCGCAGGGACTCGGTGAGGACCTTCGGGGTGATGCCGCGCAGCGGGACCTGCAGCTCGGTGAAGCGTCTCGGGCCCTGCTCCAGACAGCGGATGATCTTGGCGGTCCACTTGTCGCCGACGCGGACGGGGGTGACGTGGACACAGGCGGCGAACATGTCGGGGTCAAGGGGTTCGGCCATGGCGTCCATGCTAGGCGGCGGGGGCTCACTATCGTTGCGGGAAGTGACCTCCGGGCGTCTACCGTCTGCCGGGCGCGGCCGGGTGTGCCGGCCGCCGGACGGAGTGGTGGACGATGAGCAGGATCGTGGTTTTCGGCGCCGGCGGACGGGCCGGCGCGCGGGTGGTCGGGCAGGCCCTGGAGCGGGGGCACGAGGTGACGGCCGTGGTGCGCGACCCGTCCCGGTACGCGGGGCCGTCCGGCGAGGGCGTGCGCGTGGTCGCCGGGGACGTGACCGACCGGGAGAGCGTGGCGGCGGTCGCGGCGGGGCACGACGTGGCGGTGCAGGCGAGCGCCCGGCTGGACGTGCCGTCCGCGGAGTTCTACACGGCGGCGGCGCGGGCGCTGACCGGCGGGCTGGCCGAGGCGGGTGTGCCCCGGCTGGTGGCGCTGGGCATCGGCACCCTGCTGGAGGTCGCGCCGGGGACCCGGCTGGTGGACACCCCCGGCTTCCCCGAGGACGCCCGGACGTTCTCCCTCGGGCACGCCGCCGAGCTGGAGGTGTTCCGCGAGGAGGGCGGGGCGCTGGACTGGGTGGTGATCGCGCCGCCGCCGGTGGTGCTCGACGACCGGGCGGAGCGCAGCGGGCGGCACCGGTTCGGCGGGGATCAGGTCATGGCCGCCGAGGAGGGCGGGCCGGTGTTCTCCTACGCCGATCTGGCGGCGGCGGTGCTGGCGGAGATCGAGGACCCGCGGCACCACCGGGTGCAGGTCGCCGTGGGGTACTGACGGCGACGACGGGTCCGGAAAAGACCTGGAACGGGCCCGCGAGCGGTCCGGGTGACGCTCAAATGGGCCCGGGAACGGCCCGGACATGCCGGAAGCCCGGCCTTGCGGCCGGGCTTCCGCCGGTGGTGCTAGTGGCGGCGGCCGCCGTAGACCTTCACCCAGTCCTTGCCCTCGGAGGGGGCCAGGTACCTGGAGCCCTCGAAGACGGCGCGCCAGGTGCCCGAGGTGTAGGCCCGCTCGGAGGTGTGGAAGGAGCCGTCGCGGTTGGTCCGCACCGACTCGACGTAGTCCCACTCGTTGCTGCCGTCGGCCTGGAAGAGGATCACGACCCGCTTCCACGCCAGACGGTGCCAGCGCTCGCTGTCCTTGCAGTAGTCGGCGTGGTGAACCGCGACGAACCCGCTGATGTAGTCCTCGTCGCAGGACACCGACAGCTTGCCCTGGATGTCGAGGGCCCTGCCGCGCCGCGCCGGCTCGGGGTTGACGTCGAGCTGGAGGCTCGTGCTCCCGCCCGCGAAGTCGGGATCGGGGTCCGTGTCCGCCAGGGCGGGCGCGGCGGCGGTGGCCACCATCGTGGCGCCCAGAGCGGCCGCGGCCAGTCCGGCGGCTAGACGTCGCATCATCAAAACAAATTCCTTCCCCGTCTCGGACGCGTCCCAGGGACGGGACACGTCAACGCCTAATGACGCGTAAGGGTAAAGAAAAGTTGCGATTCGACAGATCACGATTGGATAACGACAAATACCCCGGCGGCTTTTTGTGCGTGCTTTATAACACTAACTGGCGATTTGTCGGGGTTTAGTGGTGTATGGCGCGTAGTGGGGGTTTCCGGGGAAGTGCACGCGCCACAGGCCGCCCCTCCTGGACGGCACCGTCTGCACGAACGCCCCGGCCGCGTCGGTCGTCGTCTCGGCCACGTCCTCCCAGGTCGGCGAGCCCTCCTCGCGCCACTGGAGCCGCAGCCGCTGCTTGGCGTACGGCCCGAAGTCGGTGAAGCCGCGCGGGTCGATCCTGGTCAGCGAGCCGCGCAGACGCACGCCGCCGGCGGACTTCGGCGACCTCTCCACCCGGACGGACGACAACCTGGTCGCCCTCCTGAGCTCGAAGGAGGCGTATTCGGTGACCGCGGCGCCGTCCGCGTCCCGGGCGGTGGCGCTGATCGTCCAGGTGCCGGTCGGGTAGAAGCGGTTCAGCTTCTTGTCGGGCAGGAACCGCCAGGTCTGCCAGTCGGCCGCCATCCGGGCCGCCCCCTCGCGCCGCACCAGCCGGGGCGGCAGCGTGCCGGTGGACGGCGCCTTCTGCAGGTCGATCCGAGGATCGGCGGCGACCGTCAGGGGCAGCGGCATCAGGGCCCGCAGCCCCTCGGCCGGGCCGCCGGAGGACGGATCCGCGTACGCGCTTCCCGGCGCGACGGCGGCCGGGCCGTCCGGCGACGCCGAAGATCCGGAGGGCCCGGTGGATCCGGTGGATCCGGTGGATCCGGTGGATCCGGTGGATCCAGCGGGCGCCGAGAACGACCCGGGCTCCGAGGACGTCCCCGGCATCGAGGCCGAGGACGACGGCGGCCCGGGAAGGGCCGGCGGCTGGAGGCCGGGTTCGGCGGCGGGCGGGAGATCGGTGGTGTCCTCGACCGGGGGCTTGGCCGTCAACAGCGGGCCGGGCGGGGCGCCGGGCTCGACCTTGACGGTGACGCCGTTCTTGCCGCGCGCGCCCCGCGCGATCACGTCGATCACCAGGCTCACGGAGTCGTGGGCGCCCACGACCGGGTTCGCGGGCCGTACGGTGATGGCGCGGATGGCGAGCTCGGTCGCGGCGGGATACGCAGGCACGGGCGCCGTGAGCGACCCCGCCGCGAGCGAGACGAGAAGGAGGCTTCTGGTCATGAGCGAGACGCTAGGAACCGTCCGGTCATGACCAGGACCGCGACACGCACCCCTTATGGCAAAGCCGACGGGGCCGACGGGGCCGTAGCTCAGCGCGCGTCGCCGTAGAGGGACTCGATGATGTCGGCGTACTTGGCGTGGATGACGCGCCGCTTCAGCTTCAGGCTCGGGGTGAGCTCCTCGGTCTCGGCGGTCCACTCGGTGCCGAGCAGCGCCCACCGCTTGACCTGCTGCACCCTGGCCAGCCTGGCGTTGGCGGCCTCGACGGCGGCCGAGACCTCCTTGAGGACGTCGGGGTGCTCGGCCAGCTCGGCCAGGGAGGTGAAGCCGATGCCGCGGGCCTGCGCCCATCCCGGCGCCGTCTCGCCGTCGAGGGTCAGGACGGCCACCGGGTGCGGGCGGTTGTCGCCGTAGGCGAGGGCCTGGCCGATGAGCAGGTGCTCCTTGAGGTGGTTCTCGATCTCGGCGGGCGAGACGTTCTCGCCGCCGGCGGTGATGATGAGCTCCTTCTTGCGGTCGACGACGCGGTAGAAGCCGTCGTCGTCGACCGTGCCGATGTCGCCGGTGTGCAGCCAGCCGTCGGCGTCGAGGAGTTCGGCGGTGGCCTCGGGGCGGTTGAGGTAGCCGCCGGTGTTGAGCGGGCTGCGGGTGAGGATCTCGCCGTCCTCGGCGATGCGGACCTCGACGCCGGGCTCGGCCCTGCCGACGGTGCCCAGGCGGTAGCAGGAGGGGCTGTTGCCGGTGAAGGCGCCGGTGGTCTCGGTCATGCCGTAGACGTCGATGACCTTGAGGCCGAGGCCGGCGTAGAAGTGCTGGACCTCGGCGGGCAGGGGGGCGGCGCCGGTCGCGGTCCACTCGGCGCGGTCGAAGCCGATCATGCCGCGGACGACCGACAGCAGGGCCGCGTCGGCCTTGTCGTAGGCGGCCTGGATCTCGGGGGTGACCGTGCCGCCGTACTGGCCGGCCTCGACGTAGGCGGCGCCGGCGGCCATGGCCTCGCGTACGGCGGCCTGCTGCTCGGGCGGCTGCGTGGCGAGCACGGCCAGCAGCCGGGCCATCATCTTCTCCCACACGCGCGGCACCCCGAAGAACATCATCGGCCTGACCTGGCCGAGCGTGGCGCCGAGGTTGGCCAGGTCGGTGCAGAAGTGCACGTGCGACATCTTGACCAGCGGGAGGTAGAGGCTGAGGATGCGCTCGGCGATGTGGGCGTAGGTGAGGTAGGAGATCTGGGTGCCGTGCGTCGGCAGTGAGGTGATGCGGTCGGTGGCGGCGGCCTCGTAGAAGACGTTGGTGTGGGTGAGCGGCACGCCCTTGGGCATGCCGGTGGTGCCCGAGGTGTAGAGCACGGTGACGACGTCGTCGGCGGCCACCTCGCGGGCGCGGGCCTCGACGGCGGCCTCGTCCTCGGCCAGGCGGGCGCGGCCCAGGTCGAGGAAGTCGGCCCAGGACAGGAACCGCTCGTCGTCGGGGGCGCCGTCGAGCATGATGATCCGGCGCAGGCCGTCGAGCCGGTCGAGCACCGGCTGCCAGCGGGCCAGCTCGGCGGGGCCGCCCAGCACGGCGAAGCGGGCGCCCACGTCGCCGGCCACGAACGCGATCTGGTCGGGCGCGAACGTGGAGTAGACCGTGCAGCCCACGCCGCCGGCGTGCACGGCGCCGAGGTCGGCCAGCACGTGCTCGCTGCGGTTGACCATCATGATCGCGACGGACTCGCCGCGTTGCAGGCCGAGGGCGGCGAAGGCGGCCGCGATCTCCAGGATGCGCCGCCGCGCCTGGCCGTAGGTCAACGTCGTCCAGCCGCCGGGGTCGTCGGGGGCGCCGGGGTCGGAGTACGCGGGTGCGTCCGGGTGCCGGGCGGCCACCTGCCTGAGCTGTTCGCAGACCGTGCGACCGGCGATCTCCCGCTCGATGTCGGCCCGTACGTCGAGGACTTCGGCCATGGCACCCGCCTCCAGTCAGTAATCACTTGCACAGGTGGCATGCATCGCACCACACCCTCTGGACAGCGGCAAGACCCAGGCGGGAAACTGTCGGACCGGTCACGTAGAGTGATCGTTCAGGTGCCGTACGTGTCTCGGGGGGGCGTGCATGAGCAAGGGCGGAAGGACCTTCTTCGGGCATCCGTGGGGGCTGGCGACCCTGTTCTCCACGGAGATGTGGGAGCGCTTCAGCTGGTACGGCCTGCGGGCGATCCTGGCCACGTTCATGGCGGCCTCGCCCGCCCACAAGGGCCTCGGCATGTCGCAGGAGACCGCGCAGGCGGTGGTCGGCGTCTACGGGGCGCTGATCTACCTGGTGGCGCTGCCCGGCGGCTGGATCGCCGACCGCGTGCTCGGGGCGCGCAGATCGGTCTTCTGGGGCGGGTTCGTCATCATGCTGGGCCACATCAGCATGGCGATCCCGGTGACGACCCCGTTCTTCGTCTGGCTCGGGCTGCTGCTCATCATCAGCGGCACGGGCCTGCTCAAGCCGAACATCTCGGTCATGGTCGGCCGCCTGTACGGCGAGGACGAGGACGGCCGCCGCGACGCCGGCTTCTCCCTGTTCTACCTGGGCATCAACCTGGGCGCCTTCTTCGCGCCCCTCGTCGTCGGCTGGCTGGCCGCGGGCGACCGCTGGCACCTGGGCTTCAGCGCCGCCGCGGTCGGCATGGCCCTCGGCCTGCTGCAGTACGTCTGGGGCGGCCGTAACCTGCGCGGCATCGGCGAGCGTCCCGGCGTGCGGCTGACGCCGCCCGAGCGCCGCCGGTTCGGCCGGGTGGCCGGGGCGGGCGTGGCGGTGACCGCCGTCGCGCTCGGCGCGTGGGCGGCCACGGGCACGCTCACCATCGACCGCCTGGCGCTGGCGATCACGATCGTCATCCTGATCGTGCCGGTCGTCTACTTCGCCTACATCCTGCTGGGCAGCCACAGCCTCACCGACGAGGAGCGCAGCCGGATGAAGGCCTACATCTGGCTGTTCGTCGCGGCCGCGATCTTCTGGATGATCTACGACCTGGCGCCGAGCAAGCTGCTGTTCTTCGCCGCCGACCACACCCGGCTGGAGCTGTTCGGGGTGCCGATCCAGGCGGCTACGACGCAGTCGTTCAATCCGCTGTTCATCATGATCTTCGTGCCGGTGTTCGCGGCGTTGTGGGTGAAGCTCGGGGTGCGGGTGAGCACGCCCCAGAAGTTCGGTTTCGCGCTGGTCATGGTGGGGCTGAGCTTCGTGGTGATGGCGATCGCCGCCGGGCTGGCGACCGGCGGCCGGGTGTCGGTGTGGTGGCTGGTGCTGGTCTACCTGATCCAGGTGTTCGGCGAGCTGTCACTGAGCCCGGTCGGGCTGTCGGTGACGACGAAGCTGGCGCCGGAGGCGTTCAAGGGGCAGATGCTCGGGATCTGGTTCATCGCGGTGTCGGTGGGCGACGCGGTCGGCGGCCAGACGGGGCGCCTCACCCACTACCTGTCCGACCCGATGTACTACCTGGTCCTGGCGATCATGGCGATCGTGGCCGGGGTGGCGATGTTCCTGTTCACGCGGAAGCTGCGGGTGCTCATGGCCGAGCACTACCATGCGGCGGCCATGCCGCCGATCCGGTAAAAACATCCAACGTGTCTGAAATTCTCGACCTTGTCGGTATTTTTGTCTTCGCACTGACCGGTGCGCTCATGGGTGTGCGCAAGCGGCTCGACGTGGTCGGGATGGGCGTCCTGGCCGAGATGACCGCGCTCGGCGGCGGCCTGGTCCGCGATCTCATTCTCAACGTGCGGCCGGCCGCCTTCCAGAGCCTGGGCTACGTGCTGGTGCCGGTGGCCGCCACGGTGATCGTCTTCTTCTGGCATCCGCACGTGGCCCGCGTCATGCCGGTCATCCTCGTGCTCGACGCGGCCGGCCTCGGCCTGTTCGCGGCCGTCGGCACCGAGAAGGCCCTGGAGTACGGACTCAGCCCGCTGCACGCCACCATCCTCGGCGTCACGACGGCCGTCGGCGGCGGCGTGATCCGCGACGTGCTGGCCGGCGAGATCCCCACGCTGCTGTACGACCGCCAGCTCTACGCGGTGCCCGCCCTGCTGGGCTCGGCGGTGATGGCGGGCCTGTCCACGGCCGGGCTGCACGGCTGGCCGGCCACGCTCGCCGCCGCGCTGCTGGCCTTCGGCCTGCGCATCACCGCGATGCGCCGCAACTGGCGGGCACCCCTCGCCAAGGGCGCCGAGGAGCCCTCCTAGCCCCACCCCATCAGCATGAGCGAGGAGCTCTCCTAGACCCTCACACCATCGGCAGGAGCGAGTCTGGGTGGCGGCGGGCGCCGGTGGGGCCCTGGGCGCGGGCGCGGGCGATGCGGGCGACGGCGTCGGCCACGGTCTCGGGCGGCAGGGTGAACGGCAGGCGCAGGTAGCCCTCCAGGGTGCCTTCCAGGCCGAACCAGGGCCCGGGAGCCAGGCGCACGCCGTGGGAGACGGCGGCGTCGGCGAGCGTGGTGGAGGTGTCGCCGTTGAGCCGCACCCACAGCGTGCCGCCGCCGCGCGGCAGCGTGTACGTCCACTCCGGCAGGTACCGGGCCAGCGCGGCGGTCAGCGCGTCCCGGGAGGCGCGCAGGCCGCGGCGGCGTTCGGCGCGGGTCTGCGCCATCCGCTCGAACAGGCGGGCGGTGACCAGTTGCTCCATGACCGGGCTGGAGATGTCGACGACCGCGCGGTGCCGGGCCAGCCGGCGGGCCAGGGCGGCCGTGGTGCGGATCCAGCCGATGCGCAGACCGCCCCACCACAGCTTGGACGCCGACCCGATGCTGATCACGCGGCTGTCGGTGTCGAAGGCGGCCATCGGCGCGGTGCGCGGCACGTCGTCCAGGGCCAGCTCGCCCCAGGTCTCGTCGACCAGCAGGATGACGTCGTTGCGGCGGGCCGCGCCGGCGACGGCGGCGCGGGTGGCGTCGTCCATGAGGGCGCCGGTGGGGTTGTGGAAGTCGGGCATGAGGTAGGCCAGGCGGGCGGCCGACTGCCGCATCGTGGCGGCCATCAGGTCGGGCTGCCAGCCCTCGTGCGAGATGCCGAAGGGCACGATCCGGGCGCCGTGCTGGCGGGCCACGTCGATGGCGTGCGGGTAGGTCGGCGACTCGACCATGACGGGGTCGCCGGGGCCGATCAGCAGCCCGGCCACGAGCTGGATGGCGTGCTGGGAGCCGGTGGTGACGACGATCTGCTCCGGCCGGGTGGCCAGGCCGCGCTCGGTGTAGCGGGCGGCGACGCGCTCGCGCAGGACCGGCAGGCCCATGGGGTCGTAGCCGTTGCCCATGCCGTACCTGGGCAGGTCGTCCAGGGCCTCGGCCATGGCCTCGCGCAGCGCGGACGGCGCGGGCGGGGCGGCGCAGTGGAGCTGGATCAGGCCGTCGTCGCCGGTGGACAGCCAGGGGTTCTCGCGGGTGGTGGCCGGGTCGGGCAGGGTGGTCCAGCTTCCCGAGCCCTGCCTGCTGTCCAGGTAGCCGCGCTCGCGCAGCAGGTCGTAGGCGGAGGTGACGGTGGTGCGGCTGACGCCCAGGGTCTCGGCCAGGTGGCGTTCGGCGGGCATGCGCACGCGTACGGGGATCTGGCCGTCCATGATGAGCGCGCGCACGCCGTCGGCCAGGGCGCGGTAGTACGGGCGCGCGGCCGGATCGACGTCGACCAGCCGGGCCACCTGCGTAGCCGACAATTGCCTCATAAGGCCACTTTTCACGATTGGCCCTGTTTTGGCAACCATTGGCCTGCCACGATGAGGCCATCATGAGCGAAGCAACCGTCCCCCGCCTGAGTTCCCTCCCCTCCCGCCTCCTGCGCCTCTACGGCGGCCTGGCCCTGTACGGCGCCGGCATCGGGCTGCAGGTGGAGTCCGGCCTCGGCAACGACCCCTGGGACGTCTTCCACCAGGGCGTGGCCCTGCGGCTGGACGTGTCCATCGGCACCGTCATCATCGGCGTCGGCGCCCTGGTGATGCTGCTGTGGATCCCGCTGCGCCAGCGGCCCGGCCTCGGCACGATCAGCAACGTGGTGTTCCTCGGCCTGTTCGCCGACGCGGCGATCCTGCTGCTGCCCACGCCGTCCCACCTGGCCGTCCAGTCGCTGTACGTGGCGCTCGGCGTGGTCGCGATCGCGCTGGCCACCGTGCTCTACATCGGGGCGGGCATGGGCCCGGGGCCGCGCGACGGCGTCATGACCGGGCTGATGCGGCTCGGCCTGTCCGTGCGGCTGGCCCGGTTCCTCATCGAGCTCACCGTGCTGGCCGTGGGCTGGCTGCTCGGCGGCAGCGTCGGCGTCGGGACGCTCGTCTTCGCCCTCGCCATCGGCCCGCTGACCCAGTTGTTCACCCGCTGGTTCCCCTTGTCGTGATCACGCGCCGGGCCCGTCCTGACGCGACAGGCCGGACCCGGCGCGGGATCACCCGCGCGCGAGTAGCGTCTTCGGCATGCGGATTGAGGACTACGCGCTGATCGGAGACATGCAGTCGGCCGCACTGGTGGCGAGGGACGGTTCCATCGACTGGCTCTGCCTGCCCAGGTTCGACTCCCCCTCGTGCTTCGCTGCCCTGCTCGGCAGCGAGCGCAACGGCCACTGGTGGCTGGGCCCGACGGCCCGGCGTCCGGCCACCCGGCGCCGCTACCGGCCTGACACGCTCATCCTGGAGAGCGAGTGGGACACCCCGACCGGCACGGTCCGGGTGATCGACTTCATGCCCCCGCGCGACCGGAACCCCGACGTCGTGCGCATCGTCGAGGGGGTCTCGGGCAGCGTCGAGGTCTCCACCCAGCTGCGCGTGCGCTTCGACTACGGGCGCATCGTGCCGTGGGTGCGCCGGACGAACGGCCACCTGCAGGCCGTCGGCGGCCCCGACTCGGCGTGGCTGCACTCCCCCGTCCCGCTCAAGGGCGGCGACTACGCCCACCGGGCCACGTTCACCGTCGAGGCGGGCGAGCGGCTGCCGTTCGTGTTCACCTGGCACCCCTCCCACGAGCCGATGCCGCCGCGCATCGACGCCGAGGAGCAGCTCGCCGAGACCGAGACCATGTGGACCGAGTGGGTCGGCAAGTGCTCCTACCAGGGCCCCTACCGGGAGGCGGTGACCCGGTCGCTGATCACGCTGAAGGGCCTGACGTACTCGCCGACCGGCGGCATCGTGGCCGCGCCCACCACGTCCCTGCCCGAGGACATCGGCGGCGTGCGCAACTGGGACTACCGGTTCTGCTGGCTGCGCGACGCCACGATGACGCTCGACGCGCTGATCAGCTCGGGCTACCTCGACGAGGCCGCCGACTGGCGTTCCTGGCTGCTGCGCACCATCGCCGGGCGTCCCCAGGACCTGCAGATCATGTACGGCGTCGCCGGCGAGCGCCGCCTGCCCGAGCTGCGCCTCGACTGGCTGGACGGCTACGAGGGCTCCCGCCCGGTCCGCATCGGCAACGAGGCGGTCCAGCAGCTCCAGCTCGACGTCTACGGCGAGGTGATGAACTGCCTGTACGTCTCCCGCGCCCGCGGCCTGGCCGCCGACGAGCGCGCCTGGTCGATCCAGCGGCGGCTCCTCGAGTACGTGGAGGAGCACTGGGACGAGCCCGACGAGGGCCTGTGGGAGGTGCGCGGCCCGCGCCGCCACTTCGTGCACTCCAAGGTGATGTGCTGGGTCGCCCTCGACCGGGCCGTCAAGTACGTCGAGAGCTTCGGCCGCACCGGCCCGGTCGACAGGTGGCGCGCGTTGCGCGACGCGATCCATGCCGAGATCTGCGACAAGGGCTTCGACCCCCACCGCAACACCTTCACCCAGTCGTACGGGTCGTCGGAGCTGGACGCGGCGCTGCTGATGATCCCGGTGGTGGGCTTCCTGCCGCCCGACGACCCCCGGGTGACCGGCACGGTGGCGGCGATCGAGAAGGAGCTCATGTCCGACGGGTTCGTGCTGCGTTATCCGCTGGCCGCCGACAACGACGTCGACGGCCTGCCCGGCGGTGAGGGCGCGTTCCTGGCGTGCAGCTTCTGGCTGGTGGAGGTGATGGCGATGCAGGGCCGCAAGGAGGAGGCGCGGGAGCTGTTCGAACGCCTGCTGGAGCTGCGCAACGACGTCGGGCTGCTGGCCGAGGAGTACGACCCGCGCTACGGGCGCCTGGTGGGCAACTTCCCGCAGGCGTTCAGCCACGTGCCCCTGATCCACGCCGCCCGCGCGCTGTCGCGAGGCTGACCCGGCGGGAACGGGTTTCCCCCACCGCGCCGAGTGGGACAAGACCTCGCATGGGTGAGGAATGGGACCTGGCGGTCGTGGGCGCGGGGCCGGCGGGCTCGGCGGCGGCGTTGCGGGCCGTCCAGCTACGTCCGGACCTGCGCGTGGTCCTGCTCGACCGGGCCGGCTTCCCCCGCGACAAACCGTGCGGCGACGGCATCGCCGCGCACGGGCGCGACGAGCTGGACCGGCTGGGCCTGCCCGGCCTCATCGACGACTACCGGCCCACGCCCCGGCTGACCGTGGTCTCGCCGGGCGGGCTGCGCGTCTCGGCCGAGGCGGCCCGGCCCAACCACGTGGTGCCGCGCCGGGTGTTCGACGCGCGGCTGGTGGGGGCGGCCGGGGCCAGGGGCGTCGAGGTGCGCCGCCACCGCGTCAGGGAGCTGGCCCACGACGGGTCCTGGGTCGTCCTGGACGGGCGGCTGCGGGCCCGTGCGGTGGTGGCGGCCGACGGGGCCTACTCGGCGGTGCGCCGGCTGATCGGGCTGCCCGCGGCGGGCGAGCGGCACACCGCCCTGGCCGTGCGCGGCTACGCCGACGTGCCCGAGGCCGACGACGTGCAGCTCATCGCGATGCAGCGGGCGGGCTGGCCGGCCTACGCGTGGTCGTTCCCGATCGGCGACGGCACCGCGAACGTCGGGTTCGGCATGCTGCTGCCCCGGCTGCGGGCGGCGGGGGCGCCGGGCCGCCAGGTGCTGCACGGCAGGCTGGCCGAGCTGCTGCCCGACCGGCCCGCGCGCGACCTGCGCGCCCATCACCTGCCGCTGTCGACCGGGCGGCCCGCGCCGGGCGCCGGGCGGGTGCTGCTCGCCGGGGACGCGGCGGGGCTGATCAACCCGCTGACCGGCGAGGGCATCTACTACGCGCTGCTGTCGGGGCGGCTGGCGGCCGAGGCGGTGGTCGAAGCGGCGGGTGAGGCGGCGGGCGACCCGCTGGCGCGGTACCGGGCCAAGCTGCGCGGCGCGCTGGGACGGCACCTGCGCACGACCGACGTGCTGGCCCGGCTGGCGCAGTCGCCGGGGTTCATCGACGCGGCCATCGCGACCGCCGCGCGCCGCAAGGAGGTGTTCGACCTGCTGGTGGAGGTCGGGCTCGGAGCCGGGACGGTGCCCGCGCCGCTGGCCCTGGCGGTGGGCCTGCGCTGGCTGCGCGACGCGGCGCGCCCGCCCCGCTGAACCACCGCCACGGCTCGCGCCGGGGAGGGCGGCGGAGCGGCTCAGGCCGTGAGGGCGGCGCCGCGGCTCAGGCCGTGAGGGCGGCGCCGTTGGCGAGCAGCAGGAGCACGTCCACGGCCGCCACGGCGACGGCGGTGACGAACGGCGCCCGCGCGGACCGGCCGGCCAGCACCGCTCCCCCGGCCGCGAGCAGCACCGCGGCCGCCATGGCCGCCCACCCCGCCACGCCGGGGCCGCCCGCGGGCCCGAGCACGAGCAGGCAGGTGGCGGCCAGCAGCGGCACCGGCACCAGCACCCGTACGCGCGCCGCCCCCAGCCGCTGCGGCCACCCGCGCACGCCGGTCGCCAGGTCGCCCTCGATGTCGGGCAGCACGTTGGCCAGGTGCGCGCCCACGCCGAGCAGCGCCGCCGCCGCGACGGCCCACCACGCCGGCCACGGCTCCCCGGGCAGGCCCAGCGTCACGAACGCCGGCAACACCCCGAACCCGACGGCGTACGGCGCCCACGACAGGACGGTGGCCTTCAGGCCGAAGTCGTACCCCCAGGCCCCCAGCACGCCCGCCAGGTGCGCCGGCCCCGCCGCCCGGCCCGAGGCCAGCGAGAGCGGCACGCACAGGGCCAGCGCCGCCAGCGCGGCCACCCGTACGGCGGTCACGCTCACCGTGCCGTCGGCGGCCGGTTTGCCCGTGCGCCCGGCGGCGGCGTCGCGCCCGGCGTCGAGCGCGTCGTTGCACCAGCCGATCGACAACTGCCCGGTCAGCACGGCGGCGGCCACCAGGACGCAGCCTGCCGGGTCCCGGCCCGCAGCCACGGCCAGCGCGGTGACCAGGGCGGTCACGGCCACGGTCGGGCCCGGGTGGCAGGCCAGCGCCAGCGCGACGGCCGTACGGACCGGCCCGCCGCGCACGACGGCGGCGGGCGCGGGATCCGGGTCGGTCACACGGTGATCGTAGACCGGAAGATCCGGAGCGAGAATTCCCACGCGCCGCGTATGGCTTAAATGACCATCCTTGCGGGAAGCGTGCGGGGAGTGAGTGTTGTGGGCGACCTGTCGAGGGAGCACTGCATGACCCGAATCTCCGCAGTCCGTTGCGCGTTCCCTCCTCACCGCTACCCGCAGTCCGAGCTCACCGACATGGCCGCCCGCCTGTGCCTGCCCGACGGCGCCGACCGCCGCCTCCTCGACCGCCTGCACCGCAGCGCCCGCGTGGAGCACCGCAACCTCGCCCTCCCCATCGACCGCTACGAGAAGCTGAACGGCTTCGGCGCGGCCAACGACGCCTTCGTCTCCGTCGCGGTCGAGCTGGGGCTGGAGAGCGTGAAGGCCGCCCTGGACGCCGCCGAGCTGGAGCCGACCGACGTGGACATGATCATGTTCACGTCGGTGACCGGCATCGCCGCGCCGTCCGTGGACGCCCGGCTGGCGGCCGCGCTCGGGCTGCGTCCCGACGTCAAGCGGGTGCCCGTCTTCGGGCTGGGCTGCGTGGCGGGCGCGGCGGGCATCGCCAGGCTGCACGACTACCTGCGCGGCTGGCCGGACCACGTGGCCGTGCTGCTGTCGGTGGAGCTGTGCTCGCTGACCCTGCAGCGCGGCGACTCCTCGCCCGCGAACCTGGTCGCCAGCGCGCTGTTCGGCGACGGCGCGGCGGCCGTGGTCGCCAGCGGCGGCGGGCGGGGCACCGCCGGGCCCACTGCCGGGCCCACCACCGGGCCCACTGCCGGGCCCACGGTCGTCGCCACCCGCAGCCACCTGTATCCCGGCTCCGAGCACGTCATGGGCTGGCAGGTGGGCGACACCGGGTTCCGGGTCATGCTGGACGCCAGCGTCCCCGCCGTGGTGCGCCGCTACCTGGCCGACGACGTGCACGGGTTCCTGGCCGAGCACGGGATCACGGCCGGGGAGGTGACGGCGTGGGTGTGCCATCCGGGCGGGCCGAAGGTGCTGGAGGCGGTGTCGGAGGTGCTGGAGCTGCCCGCGGGCGCGCTCGACGTGACGTGGCGCTCGCTGGCGGCCAACGGCAACCTGTCGTCGTCCTCGGTCCTGCACGTGCTCGGCGACACCCTGGCCGGGGAGCCGCCCGCGCCGGGGAGCTGGGGGCTGGTCATCGCGATGGGCCCCGGCTTCTGCTCCGAGCTCGTCCTGCTGCGCTGGTAGTGCCCCGTCCCTGCGATCCGCTGGTGGTTGGCCTGTGACCTGGTATCTGGTGCTCATCGTGCTCGTCGGCCTGGAACGCCTGGCCGAGCTGGTCGTCGCCAGGCGGAACGCCGCGTGGAGCATGGCGCGCGGCGGCGTCGTGACCGGGCGGGGGCACTATCCGTGGATGGTGGCCCTGCACACCGGGCTGCTGGTGTGCGCGCCGCTGGAGGTGGCCCTGGCCGGGCGGCCGTTCGTGCCCGCGCTCGGCTGGCCGATGCTCGCGGTGGTCGTGGCGGCCCAGGCGCTGCGGTGGTGGTGCATCACCGCGCTCGGGCCGCGCTGGAACACGCAGGTGATCGTGGTGCCGGGGCTGCCGCTGGTGCGGCGGGGGCCGTACCGGCTGGCGTGGTTGCGGCACCCCAACTACGTGGCGGTGGCGGCCGAGGGGCTGGCGCTGCCGCTGGTGCACACGGCGTGGCTGACGGCGCTGGCGTTCACGCTGCTCAACGCCGCGCTGATGGTGGTGCGCATCCGGTGCGAGAACGCCGCGCTCGCCCTCACGGCGGCCAAGGGGTGAGCCGGTGATCGACGTGCTCGTGGCAGGTGGCCGGGAGGTGAGCCGGTGATCGACGTGCTGGTGGCGGGGGGCCGGGAGGTGGGCCGGTGATCGACGTTCTCGTGGCGGGGGGCGGGCCGGCCGGGCTGGCCACGGCGATCCACGCGGCGCTGGCCGGGATGGAGGCGGTCGTCGTCGAGCCGCGGGCCGCGCCGGTGGACAAGGCGTGCGGCGAGGGCGTCATGCCGGGCGGGGTGGCCGCGCTGACGGCGATGGGCGCGCCGGTCGAGGGGCGGGGGTTCCGCGGCATCCACTACCTCGACGGGCGGCGGGAGGCGCGGGCCGCGTTCGCCGCCGGGCCGGGGCTCGGCGTCCGGCGCACGAGCCTGCACGCCGCGCTCTGGCAGCGGGCCGCCGAGCTGGGCGTCAAGACGGTCACCGGCCGCATCGTCCGCGCCGACCAGGACCGCGACGGCGTGAGCGCGATCGGGCTGCGGGCCCGCTGGCTGGTGGCCGCCGACGGCCTGCACTCGCCGCTGCGCCGCTCGCTCGGCCTCGACCTGCCGGTACGCGGCCCCCGCCGGTACGGCTTGCGCAGGCACTACCGGATCGAGCCGTGGAGCGACTTCGTCGAGGTCCACTGGTCGGGGGCGGGCGAGGCGTACGTCACGCCGGTCGGCGACGACCTGGTGGGCGTCGCGGTGCTCAGCTCGGCACGGCGCGGCTTCGAGGAGCACCTGCGCGGCTTCCCCGGGCTGGCCCGCCGCCTGAGCGGCCCGGCCGTCACCCCGGTGCGCGGCGCGGGCCCGCTGCGCCAGGCGGTGCGCTCCCGCCGCGCCGGCCGCGTGCTGCTGGTCGGCGACGCCGCCGGTTACGTGGACGCGCTCACCGGCGAGGGCGTCTCGCTGGCCGTGCGCTCGGCGGAGCTGCTGGTCGGCTGCCTGGCGGCGGACCGTCCGCAGGACTACGACGGCGCGTGGCTGCGCCTGTCGCGCACGCACCGGCTGCTGACGGCGGCGCTGGTGCAGGCCGCCCGCCGCCCCGGCACGGCCCGCCTGGTGGTCCCGGCGGCGCGCCGGCTGCCCCGCCTGTTCGCCGGCGTGGTCCGCGTCCTGGCCTGAGCCTTCCCCGGGCCCCGGCCGGATGCGGATAATGAACCCCCACGGTCCCCGTCAAGGACGGTCGCCATGACAGACAAGCTCGTGCGGCAGGTGCTCGACCAGGTGGACGCCCCCGACCCCCGGGTCGGCGAGATCGTCTCCGCGCTGATCGCCCACCTGCACGCGTTCGTGGACGAGGTGCGTCCCACCGAGGCCGAGTGGCGGGCCGGACTCGCCTTCCTCGCCGGGACCGGCAGGTGGTGCACGCCGGACCGCGACGAGTTCGTGCTGCTGTCGGACATGCTCGGCCTCACCTCCGCCGTGGACGACGTCAACCACGCCGGCCCGGAGAACATGACGCCCTCCTCGGTCGAGGGCCCCTTCCACTCCCCCGCCCCCGGGCGCGAGCCCGGCGCGTGGATCAGCGAGGGGCCCGAGCGCGGTCGCGGGACGCCGATGGTCGTGCACGGCCGGGTGCTGTCCTGCGACGGCACGCCGCTGCCGGGCGCGACCGTGGACCTGTGGCAGGCGGCCGACAACGGCCTGTACGACAGCCAGGACGACGCCCAGCGGCCCGGCAACCTGCGCGGCCTGTTCACCGCCGACGCGGAGGGCCGCTACTGGTTCCGCACGGTCCGCCCGAGCAGCTACCCGGTGCCCACCGACGGCACCGCCGGCCGGCTGCTGCGCGCGATCGGGCGGCACCCGATGCGCCCGGCCCACCTGCACTACCAGGTCACCGCGCCCGGCCACCGGCCGCTGACCACGCACGTGTTCCTGGCCGGCGACCCCTACCTGGGCTCCGACGCCGCGTTCGCGGTCAAGGAGGAGCTGGTGCGGCGGCCGGTTCCGGGTACCGGGGGCTGGGGGATGGACGGGCCGTACGAGGAGGTCGAGTTCGACCTCAGGCTGGTGCCGCTCGGGTGGGCGCCGGGCCGGTGAGCCGCTCCGGAGGGCGCAGGCCGTCCATGATCAGGCCGAAGAGGTGGTCGCCGCGGGCCGCCAGCGAGGGGGCCTGGTCGGCGATCCAGCTCACCGCGCTGGCCAGCGCGAACAGGTCGAGCCCGGTCACGTCGGCGCGCACCTCGCCGGTGGCCTGGGCGCGTTCCAGCAGGCGTCCGCCCGCCTGGCGCATGGCGTGGCAGGAGGCGTGCAGCGGCGAGCCCTCGTCGTTGATGGTGGCCATCATCGAGGCGGCCAGCCCCCGGTAGGCGCCCGCGCCCGCGACGAACGAGCGCAGCCACTCCACCAGCGCCTCGTGCGGCGCGGCGGCGCCGGCCAGCGTCCTGGCGCGTTCGGCGAGCAGGTCGAAGCGCTGCCGCAGGAGCGCCTCCAGCAGCGCCTCCCTGGTCGGGAAGTGCCGGTAGAGCGTGCCCAAACCGACCTCGGCGCGGCGCGCGACGTCGCGCAGGGACGCCTCCGTGCCCTGCTCCTCGATGACGGCGGCGGCCACGGCCAGGATGCGCTCCCGGTTGCGCTGGGCGTCCGCGCGCTGGTTCCGGGGTGTGGAGGTCATCCGATACCTTCCGGCGATTGACAAACGGAGCAGTGCTCCGATTATGATCCGGAACACTGCTCCGCATCATAGCGGGGCCCGTCTCCCCGAGGAGAATCGATGATGAAGGCCATCCGCGTGCACGAGATCGGCGGCCCCGAGGTCCTGCGCCTGGAGGAGGTGCCCGTGCCCGTGCCGAAGCCGGGCGAGGTCCTGGTGCGGGTGCACGCCGCCGCGCTCAACCCGCCCGACTGGTACGCCCGCCGGGGGTTCGCCGACATTCCGCCGTCGATGCGGCCGCAGATCACGCTGCCCTTCACCCCCGGCTCGGACGTGTCGGGCGTCGTGACGGCCGTCGGCCCCGACGTCACCGAGTGGCGGGAGGGCGACGAGGTGTACGGCCTCGTCCGCTTCCCGCGCATCGGCGACGAGGGCGGCAGGGGGTACGCCGAGTACACCACCGCCCCGGCCGGCCACCTGGCCCGCAAGCCCGCCTCGGTGGACCACGTCACCGCCGCCGCGGTGCCGATGGCCGGGCTCACCGCCTACCAGTACGTCCACGACATCATCGGACTGCGCTCCGGCAGCCGGGTCCTGGTCAACGGCGCGGCCGGCGGCGTCGGCCACTTCGCCGCCCAGCTCGCCGCGGACCTGGGCGGGTACGTCATCGGCGTGGCCTCCGGCCGGCACGAGGCGTTCCTGAAGGACCTGGGCGTGGCCGAGTTCGTCGACTACACCCGGGTCCGGCCGCAGGACGCGGTGCACGACGTGGACTGCCTGATCGACACCGCGGGCGGCCCCGGCGGCCACACGCTGCTGCCCGCGCTCAGGGACGGCGGCACGCTCAGCCCGGTCTTCCACGGCGACTACCACGACGAGGAGCTCGCCCGGCGCGGCATCGTGCGCCGCGGCGGCCAGGTGCACTCCGACGGGGCCCAGATGGCCGCGCTGGCCGAGCTGATCGACGCCGGGCGGCTGCGCGTCGGCGTCGACAGCGTCTTCCCGCTGGAGGAGGCCCCGCAGGCGCACGAACGCGCCGAGCGGGGCCACATCCAGGGGAAGATCGTCCTACGCGTGTCCTGAGCGCGGCCTGAGCGCGGCCTGAGCGCGGCCTGAGCGCGGCCGCCTCAGCGGGGAGGGCCGGCCCGCGTGCGGCCCGAGCGGGGTCAGGCCCGGGTCCACCGCTGGTTGGCGCCGCCGTTGCAGGTCCAGATGACGAGCCTGGTCCCGTTGGCGGTGGCGTTGCCCGGCACGTCGAGGCACTTGTTCGCGCCGACGGCCGTGATCGTGCCGTCGGCGTCGAGCCGCCACTGCTGGTTGCTCTGGCCGTTGCAGTCCCAGATGATCACGCGGGTGCCGTCGGCGGTGCCGCGGTCGTACACGTCGAGGCACTTGCCGCCGTAGACGCGCAGCTCGCCCGCGGTGGTGGGGGTCCACTGCTGGTTGGCGCCGCCGTTGCAGTCCCAGATCTGGACCTGGGTGCCGCTGGTCCGGGACGCGCCGGGCACGTCCAGGCACCTGCCCGAGCCGGCGCCCTTGAGCGCGGTGGCCGCGGGGGGCGTGCCGCCGCCGGTGACGACGTACATGGCGGCTCCGTGGGCGGGGACGGAGGCGCTGATCGTGCCCGCCGAGGAGCCGGTCGTGTGGGCCCACAGGTCACGTACGGAGTAGGTGGCGGCGGCGCCGAGGCCGAGCGCGGAGGCGGTGGTGGAGACGGTGGCCGCGGCGCCGCCCCGGTTGAGCAGCACGACGGCGGCCGAGCCCGTGCCCGTGCCGGTCGGGGCCATCGGCTTGCGCCAGACCTCCAGGTCGCCGCTGTCGGCGATCTTGTGGCCCTGCCGGCCGCCCCAGTCCTGGTCGACGGCGATGACCTCGCCGTTGGTGAGGATCGTCCGGGTCTCGGCGCTCATCGAGCGCAGGTCGTTGCCCGCGACGAGCGGCGCGTTGAGCAGCGCCCACAGGCTGAAGTGGGCCCGCGACTCGGTGGCCGTGAGCCCGGCGTTGCCGACCTCCAGCATGTCGGGGTCGTTCCAGCCGCCCGGCCCCGAGTACGCCGCGAGCCCCGCCTGGCTGTCCAGGATGCCCATGACCGAGCCCCAGTTCGCCTGGATGTCGCCCGTGGTGCGCCAGGAGTTGCCGACCGGCATGCCCCAGGTCCAGACGCTGTCCTGGCCCCAGTTGCACAGGCTGTAGAGGATGGGCCGGCCGGTGGCGGCCAGCGCGTCGCGCATGGCGGTGTAGCGCTGCTGCGCGCTCTGCCCGAGGTGGTCGCCGCAGTTGTCGTACTTGAGGTAGTCCACCCCCCAGGACGCCCACAGGGCCGCGTCCCTGCGCTCGTTGCCCAGGCTGGCCGGGTAACCGGCGCAGGTCGTGGTGCCGGCCGAGGAGTAGATGCCGAGCTTGAGCCCCTTGGCGTGCACGTAGTCGGCGACCGCCTTGACGCCGCCGGGGAACTTCTGGGGGTCGGGGACGAGGTCGCCGGCCGCATCGCGGGCCCTGGTGGACCAGCAGTCGTCGATGTTGACGTAGGTGTAGCCGGCCGCGGCCATGCCGGAGGCGACCATGGCGTCGGCCGTCTGCCTGACGAGGGTGTCGCTGACCGAGCAGCCGAAGCTGTTCCAGTCGTTCCACCCCATCTGGGGCGTTCTGGCCAGGCCGTTGTCCAGCGCGGCGGCGGGGGGAGCGACGGCGGTCAGGCAGGTCGCGGTGAGGGCCAGGGCGAGGGTTGACCGAAGGATCGCACGCATGGGACTCCTTCAACACCGAGGTGGCGAACCCAACATGATCCGACTAAATCAAACAGGATGGTCCGGCGATTTGCGTGTGGAGTCAAGGGGTCTTGAGGGTTTCTGTTGCCTGACGTTCGGCGCGCAAAGGGCTTCCGAAGGGGTGACACGGAGCCCTCCGGCCCGCGTTTCAAGTCGCTGACCTGCGGTTACTATCTGTAGCGGTTAGATCATCGACAGTGATTGGATCGGTGTGATGCGACGACTCATCGCAACACTTGTCTCTTGCGCCACCGCAGGCGCTCTTCCGCTCGTCACCGCCGGTCCGGCTGCCGCCGACCCGGGTCCGGAGCCGATCGCGTACGTGGCTCCGGACTACGACGTCAGGGGTCCGTACATCCTCGCCGACGACCCGTGGTGGCACAACCGCCACAGGCACCACGGCGACCACCACTGGGACGGCGACCGTCCGTGGGACGGCGACCGCGACAAGGACGACCGGCACAAGGACGACCGCTGCAAGGACGACGACCACGGCGACGACTACGCCTGGTGGCAGGACGACGACCGGCACAAGGACGACTGCAAGGACGACGACCACCACGGCAAGGAGCACGCCTGGTACAAGGACGACGACCAGTGCAAGGACGACGACCACCACGGCAGGGAGCACGCCTGGTACAAGGACGACGACCGGCACAAGGACGACTGCAAGGACGACGACCGGTACGACGACGGCGACCGTTACCGGGACGACGACCAGTACCGGGACGACGACCGCTACCGGGACGACGACCGCTACCGGGACGAGGAGCGCGACGACGACCGCTACCGCGACGGGGACCGCGACTGGGGCTACAACTACCGGTACGTGACCTCGCTCCGCTGCCGCCTCGGCGGTGGCGTCGTGGTCCGTAGCTGGCACAGCCCGACCAGGCTGGCCTGCTACGGCGGACGGTACAACGGATATTGGGTGGTCAGCTACGGGCTGTGATGCCCGTGGCTGCCACCAGGGCGGGTCCGCACCACGCGGGCCCGCCCTTCTCGTGCCCGCCTACGACGCGCACATGGTGAACCTGACCGCCTTCGTCCTGGGCGACGGGGTCAGGATCCGGTAGGCGACGGTGTGCCTGCCGGCCGCCGGGGTGACGAGTCTCCTGGAGCTCACGTAGCCGCTGCGGCTGTCCGCGGGGAAGCGGGACGAGCCGCGCTCGATGACCCTGCCGTCGTAGAGCCACTGGTAGGAGTAGGCGGCGCCGGGGCGGGTGGCGTTCACTCCGGCGGCGAAGTTCACCGCGCCGGTGTAACAGGTGCCCCCGGCGGAGTTGATCTTCGAGGAGCCCTGGACGCGCACGTACGCCAGGGCGAACGCGGCCCTCCTCGTGGTGGCGGGCGGCGTCGTGGAGCGTTCCGCCGGGACCGTGGCGGTGGGGGCCGGGCGGCTCGCGCGGCCCTGCGGCGTCCTCGTGGGCCTCGACGCGGCCGTGCCGTGCCTCGACGGTCCCGCCGAGGCGGACGTCCGCACGGATGCACGGGCGGAACGCACCTCGGCGTCCGCCTGGCGCTTGCCGGAGTTCCACACCACGACGCCGGCCGCCACCGACACGGCCACCGCCCCGGCCGCCAGCACCAGCACCGGCGACCGCCGTCCCACCGCCCACCTGGACCGCTCCGCCGGCGGCTGGACCGGACCATCGGCCGCCTCCTCCGGAGCGTCCCGGCGGGGAGAGTCCTCGGCAGGCTCCGGGGTGGCGGCGTGCGGCTCGCCCAGCACGAGGGGCAGGACGGCCGTCATGGGCGGGCGGGCCTGCGGGTCCTTGGCCAGGCAGGCGCGGACGATGTCGCGCAGCGGGTCCGGCAGGTCGCCGAGCTCGGGGTCGCCGCGCAGGATGCGTCCGGCGACCGCGGGCGGGGCGTCGTCGCCGAACGGCGGCCGGCCCGTGGCCGCGAACACCATCACCGACGCCCAGGCGAAGACGTCCGCCGCCGCCCCCGCCGCGCGCCCGTCCAGTTGCTCCGGCGCCATGTAGGCCACCGCGCCGCCGTCGGAGCCGGGCCCGGGCCCGGTGCCCGCGCCGGCGCGGCCGGAACCCGGGCCGGTTCCCGCGGTGCCGAAGCCGGCCAGGCGCGCGCCTTCCCGGCCGAGCAGCACGCTGGACGGCTTGAGGTCGCCGTGCGTGAGCCCCGCCCGGTGCACCGCGGCCAGCCCCGTGGCCGTGCCGACCGCCAGGTGGCGCAGGTTGCCGCCGCCGAGCCGGCCGACCTCGGCCAGCGACGGCCCTTCCACGTACTCGCTCACGATGTACGACAGCCGTCCCCAGGCCGCGTCGAGCACCCGCGCGACGCCCGGCGAGTCCACCTGGCGGGCCGCCTCCGTCAGGGCGGCGAACCGTTCACCGGCCACGATCCCGTGCAGGACCTTGACGGCCACGGGCCGCCCGTCCGGCCCCTGGCCGAGGTAGACGACCCCCTGCCCGCCGGAGGCCAGCCATCCGGTGATCCGGTGGGCCCCCAAGGACGTGGGATCTCCAGGACGTAAGGGCTCGGCGTTCGGCATGAGGCGGTGACTCCTGGGACAGCAGCGGTACCGAATCATGAACTTTAGCGGGATGAATCAGGATCCGCCGCCCCCGGGTTCACCTCGCCGTTCACGTGCGAGCCCCGCGCTGGACAGTCGTCAGGTCCTCGTACTACGTTAATCATCAGTGCCACTGACGATCAGTGGCACTGATGACAAGGAGTTGGGGTAATGATCCTCATCACGGGCGGGCTCGGCTTCATCGGCACGCACACCGCGCGAGCGCTGCTCGACCTCGGCGAATCCGTCGTCCTCGTCCAGCGCCGGGCCCCCGAGGTGCCCGCGCCGCTGGCCGGGGAGGCCGAAGGGCGGCTCGTCGTCGAGCGGGCCGACCTCACCGACCGGGCGGCGCTGCTCGCGCTGGGCGACCGCCACAAGATCACCGGAATCGTGCACCTGGCGGGCTCGGTGCCCTGGCCGGTCGGTGCGCATGAGCCGGTCGAGGGGGTCGAGAAGTCCGTCGCGAGCCTGCTCAACATCTTCCACGCCGCCACCGAATGGCAGGTGTCCCGGCTCGGCCTGGCCAGCACCATCGGCGTCTACGGCGGCGTCGAGGCTCCCAGCCCGCTGGCCGAGGACCTGCCGCTGACGATGGCGGCCGGTCACCCGATCCCGACGTTCAAGAAGATCGGCGAGCTGATGGCCGGCCATCTGGCCGAGACCACCGGGCTGGAGGTGGTCAACCTCCGCATCGGCGCGATCTGGGGGCCGCTCGGCCACGCGCGTTCGCCGTTCTTCCTCCTGCCGCAGCTCGTGCACGCCGCCGTGCGGGGCGCCGCGCCGGACCTGACGAGCCCCGCGTGGGGCGCGTACGCCGCGGACGGCGGCGACCTGTGCCACGTCAAGGACTGCGGGCGGGCCATCGCGCTGCTGCAGACGGCCGAGCGGCTGCGCCACCGCACGTACAACGTCGCCACCGGCCGGATGACCACCAACGGCGAGGTCGCCGCGGCGATCCGGCGGGCCGTGCCCGGCGCGGACGTCGAGCTGCGCGAGGGCCGCGACCCCGCCGGCCCCGGTCGGGACATGTGCCTCGACATCACTCGGCTGCGCGCGGACACCGGCTTCGAGCCCGCCTACGACACCGGGTCCGGGGTCGCCGACTACGTCTCCTGGCTGCGCGCCGGACACGCCCGCTGACCGGGCCGGCCCGCCGTGCCGGCCGCACGGCGGGTGGCGCGCGAGCAGGCACGCTCAGCCGCGAGCCGCGCCCGTCGCTGCGCTTCTCCGAGCTCGCGGCGGTCATGGAGGAGCCGCTGCACCGCTCCCGCACCTGGAACACCGGCCCGATGGCGCAGGCGGTCCCGCCGCTCCACAACAGTGCCACCCGCCTCCCCCCGGAGGTCGACCCGGCGCTGTCGCGCCTGGAGCGGCTGCCGAGCGGCGTGGGGCTCGACGGCTGCTCAGCGCCGGTCCAGGCAGCCCTGCCGGCCCAGCAGCCGGAACGCCCGCGCGGCCGGTGGCGGCAGGGCGCGGTAGGACCTGGGGAACACCGTCCGCACGGCGGCGGCGTCCTCGCGGGCGGGGAGCCGGTCCGGGGTCCCGCCGGTGGTCCGGTGTTCCGCGGCGAGGTCGCCGTCGAGGTCACTGACGAGGTCTTTCATGGTGAGCGACGGGTTCACGACCAGGTGCTCGGCCACGATGCGCAGGGCCAGCGGGAGATATCCGCACAACCGCGTCATGCCGGCGACGGCCCGGGGCTCGGCGGCGATGCGTTCGGCGCCGGCGGCGGCGGCCAGCAGGTCGGCGGACTCGGCGGCGGTCAGGGTGCTCAGCGCGATGTGGTGGGCACCGTCCCGGGCGACCAGTCCGCCCAGCCGGTGGCGGCTGGTCACCAGCACCAGGCATCCGGGGTTGCCGGGCAGCAGCGCGCGGACCTGGTCCGTGGCGGCGGCGTCGTCCAGCAGGACGAGCACGCGCCGGCCGCCGATCAGGCTGCGGAACAGGGCCGCCCGCTCCCCCACGTCACCGGGCAGGCGCCGCAGGTCCGGGGCGAGGGCCCGGACGAGCTGGGCCAGCGCCTCGGCGGGCGGCAGCGGCCCCCGTTCGGCGTCGGAGCCGCGCAGGTCGAGGTGGAGCTGGCCGTCCGGGAACCGACCGGCCACGCGGTGCGCGAAGTGCACGGCGAGCGCGCTCTTGCCGACGCCGGCGACGCCGTCGATCACCGCGATCGCGATGGCGTTGCCGGAGTCCGGCATCAGGTCCGCCAGGCGGGCGAGCTCGGCGGAGCGGCCGGTGAAGCCCGGCACGTCGTGCGGGAGCTGCGCCGGACGCCGCCGCTCGGGTGGACCGGCCACGGCCAGCTCCCACAGCGCCACCAGGCGCGCGGTGTCGCCGCGGCACGCCTTGCTGATGGCCTCGACGGCCTGGCGGGGCGGCAGCAGCTTGCCGCTGAGGTATCGCTGGAGCGAGGACTTGCTGCAGTGCGTGTGCCCGGCCAGCTGCACCAGCCCGAGACCGGACGCGGCCTTGAGCAGGCTGAGTTCGGCCGCGAGCATGCGGGCGTGGATGCCGTTCACCACTGTGGGGCTCATTCGCCCGCCTCCTTTTCCGGGGTTCGCATGACGTTCCGGGCCGCGGGGGACCGGGGGTCAGGCGTTCGCGAAGTAGGCGTACAGGTCGACGTCGACGCTCACCTGCCCGGTGCCCTCGTTCTTCAGCACCACCGACCCGTCGGCGCGCAGGGCGGCGGTGGTGAACCCGACGGCGTCCTTGCCCGCCGGGTAGGAGACGACGCGGGCGGTCGAGGGCCCGCTCTGCGGCAGCACCGAGACGGTCCCGGCGGCCGTTCCCCGCGCGGCCACGGTCAGCGCGACCGCGGTGACGCCGGAGGCGGGCAGGCCGGTGAAACGCACGGTTCTGGTGCCGCCCGCCGGGATCGCCAGGGCCCGTCCCGCCGACGTGGGGCGGACGGCCTTGACCAGCGCGCCGCGCCGCTCGGTGGCGAAGTAGCCGGTGACGTCCACGGAGATCTCGACGTTGTCGTAGCCGAGGTTGTGCACGTTGATCTTGCCGTCCTGGCCCGGTTTGACGATCGTGTGGAACTGCGTGGTGACGTTCGCCGGGTAGTCGACGTTGGCGTCGACGGGGTAGGCGTCCCCGGCGGCGTACACGCGTACGGTGCCGGTCGACGGGCTCTTCAGCACCACCGTGAGGGCGACCTGGGCGACCCCGGTGGCGGGCAGGCCGTTCATGCCGGCGATGGACAGCTCGTAATTGCCCAGCGCGGGGATGACGGTGTGGTCGGCCACCCGGGCGGGCGTGACGGGGAGGTAGGTGCCGCCCACGACGGCGGCCGCCTTGTCGAGGGTGTGCCCGTGCGCGTCGAGCGTCACCTTGACGGGGCCCGTGCCGCGGTTGACCACCTTGACCTTGCCGTCGGCGCCCACCCTGGCGATGATCATGGTGGAGGCGTAGCGGGAGGTGTCGTAGGCGAGCACCTTGCCGTCCGGTTCCTGCTCGTCGGAGGCGTGCACGGTGATCGTCCCGGTGTTGAAGAAGTCGCCCTTGGCGCTGACGTTGAGCGCGACGGCCCGCACGCCCTGCGCGGGCAGCCCGGCCACGCCCGCCACCTGCACGGCCATGGTGGAGTTGGCGCTGATCCGGACGTTGTCCAGGATCCTGCCCCGCGAGTGGAAGTACTGGTCGGGCCCCGGCCTGGGCGTCGCGTCCAGGGCGGCGGCGTCGAGCTGGAGGCGGGGCGTGGTGGCGCCGGTGTAGGCGATCGCGCGCCCGGTCTCCTTGAGCTTGGCCTCCAGAGCCGCCGGGCCGAGCCCCGGGAACGCCTGGCTCAGGACGGCGAGCGCCCCGGCGACGTGCGGCGCGGCCATGGACGTGCCGCTCATCGAGGCCCAGCGGTCGCCGGGCACGGAGGAGACGATGTCGCTGCCAGGGGCGAGGAGGTCCAGGAGCGGGCCGCGGTTGCTGAAGGAGGACAGGGCGTCGGCGTCGGTGGTGCTGCCCACGGTGACGGCCGACGAGACGCAGGCGGGGGCGGCCACCGCGTTCGGGTAGGCGTCGTTGCCGGCCGCGACGACGGTGGCGACCCCGGCCGCCAGCAGGGCGTCGACGGCGGCCTTGCGCGGGTCGGTGTCGCAGGGCGCGGTGTGCATGCCGCTGCCCAGGCTCAGGTTGACCGCCACGATGGGCAGGGTCGCCTTCAGCGTCTGGACCTTCTCCAGCGCGGCCAGCTGGGCGCTGGAGAAACTGAGCAGGCACGGCGCGCCGCTGGAGCCGCAGAAGTCGTCGGAGTCGAACCTGCTGAAGATCTGGATGGCCACGAGGTCGGCGCCCGGCGCGACCCCGCTCCCGTCGTCGCCGTCGATCCCTTCGCCGTCACCGGCGATGATCCCGGCCACGTGCGTCCCGTGGGAGCAGTCCAGCAGCTCGTCGGAGCAGCCGCCGCGCTCGGCGTCGGCCGAGCCGGGGCCGTCCTGCCTGGCGGCGCCGTCCGGGCACAGGCTGGTGGCGGAGTAGTCGGGGTCGGCGGGCGAGAAGCACGCCTCGGCCACGACGCGGCCGCCGAGGAAGGGGTGGCCGGTGGCGACGCCGGTGTCCAGCACGGCCACGGCGGTGCCCGCGCCGGTCAGCCCGGCCGCCCTGGTGCGGTCGCCGCCGATCAGGGGGACGCTCTGCCCGAGGGCCGGCGGCACCGGCCGGTCCTCGGACACGCTGAGCACGCCCGGCCGGGCGGCGAGCCGCTGGAGGCCCGCCTGATCGGTCCGCAGGGTGACCACGGGCAGGCGTGACAACGTCTGGAGCACCTGGCCGGCGCCGGAGCCGGAGACGGCGGCCAGCTCGTCGCGATCCCTGGTCACGACGTTGACCCGGAGCCTGCCTCCGGCGTCGAGCCTGCCGGCCAGTCCGGGCTCCACCCACGGGCCCGCCGCCGACCGCGGTCCCGCGTCCGTCCGCTGTCCGGCCGCGGCGGCCGGCGCGGCGGTCACGACGGTGAGCGAGGAGAGCAGGATCGCCGTCAGGACGAGCACGCGGTGGACGGCCGCCGTGACGGTGGCTGATCGCCTCATGAGGCTCTCCTTCGACGCGGGACGAAGATGCCCGCGCAATGTACGCGGCCCCTGTTGCCACCCGTTTGCCAGCGACGTCAGCGGCCCTCGCGGCTGCCGATCCGGCTGAAGATGGCGGTCGACTCCTGGCGGGCGGCGCCGGCGTGCGCGGCCTCGCCGTTGCGCGACTCCAGACGGGCCAGGACGGAGAGCGTGCGGGCCCGCCACAGCGGCAGCTCCAGCGTGTCCCACAGGTCGAGGGAGGCGGACAGCGCGGCTCTGGACTCGGCCGTGGCGTCCTGCTCCAGGCGCAGCTCGCCGAGCGTCCGCAGGCCGAGCGCGCGGCCGAAGCGGTCGTCCTGGCGGGTGAAGACGCGCAGGCTCGCCTGGAGCGCCCGCTCGGCCTGCGGCAGGTCGCCCACCCGGATCCGGATCTTGGCCAGGGACTGGTCGGCGTAGGCCGCCCCGTGCGGGTCGGACAGGACGGTGAACAGGCGGCGGGACTCGCGGGTCCTGGCCGCGGCGTGCCCGTACTCGCCCCTGGCCCGGTGCACCAGGCCGATGCTGCGCTGGAGCAGGGCCTGGCAGCGCAGGTCACCGATCTTCTGGTACGTCTCCAGCGCGCGGCTGAGCAGCCACAGCGCCAGCTCGTCGTCGCCGCGTTCGCGTTCCACGAAGCCCAGCATGTAGATGGCGTGCGCGTGCCCGGCCTGGTCACCGAGGGCGGAGAAGAGCGAGGCCGCCTCCAGCAGGTCGGTCTCCCCCTCGGCGAACCAGCCGCCCTCGGCCCGTACGGTGCCCAGCCCGGACAGGGCGGCCGCCAGGTGCCGCCGGTCGCCGAGCCGCTGGAAGGCCCGCCGGGCCTCCTCGTAGGCGGCCACGGACTCGGTGAAGCGGTCCTGGGCGAAGCGGATCCGGCCCAGGCCGAGCATCACCAGCCCCTCCCCCTCCAGGTCCCCGGACCTCCTGACGGTCTCGGGGCCGCCGGCGCCGCCCTGCCCGGCCCGGCCGCCGAGCCGGGGGTCGCCGCGCAGGATGTCCAGGCGCAGCCGTACCAGGGCGGGGCCGGGATCGAGCCCCAGCTCCTCGTTCAGGTGCGCGCGCGACCGTTCGAAGGCGTCCAGGGCCTCGGCGATGCGGCCGGAACGGTAGAGCGCGAGCATCAGCAGGCCCACCAGCCGTTCACGGGCGGGGGCGCCGGCCACCTCCTCGGCCAGCGCGCCGATAACCTGCCGGTGCCGGCCGAGCCGCAACGACGCCTCGGCGTGCTCCTCGATCGCCTCGCGCCGCGCCTCCTCCAGCTTGACGCAGAGCGTGTCGCGGGCGGCGCCGACCGCCGCCTCGTCGAGGACCGGCCCGCGCCACAGCTCCAGCGCCTGCCGCAGCAGCCCGGTCTTCTCCTCGTCGTCGTCGCTGGCCCCGGCCCGCTCCTTCAGTACGGCGAAGCGGTGGGCGTCCACGGCCATGGGGTCGATGCGCAGCTCGTAGCCCGAACCGGCCGCACGGACCTCGACCCCACACACGCCGTCGCCGCCGAGCAGGCGCCGCATCCGCGAGACGAGCACCTGGACCTGCCGGCGTGCCCCTTGTGGGGCCCCGTCGGGCCAGAGCACCTCGACGAGGCGCTCCAGGGGGACGACGCGGTTGGGCGACAGGGCCAGCACCCCCAGCAACAGCCGCTGCTGCCGCCTGGGCAGCGCCACCGGGCCCCCCGCCCACCGGAACTCGACCGACCCCAGCAAACGGACACCGTCGTTCTCCGACTTGGTCACCCGTCCATGATTGACCGATTGTGGATGTCCACCGTCAACCGATATTCAATCGAGACGAATCTCGCAATTCCTCGAAGAAAACTTACCGTTCTCGATGCCGGGGTGATATCTCACCGAGACGAATGCACCGCGGAGAAAGGGCAAGTCACCTTCCGTGATCGCGTCTCTTGGATTCGGCGACGTCACACAGGTATTTGACCTGCCCCTTCCTCGACCGCGCCAGACTCCGCCGCATCCGCTTCCACGACCTACGCCACACGACTGCCACCCTGTTCTTGGCGCAAGGTGTCGCTCTTGTCGTGATCAAGGAACTTTCCGGCCACGCCCACATCGGCGTCTACACCCACGTGAGGCTCTGCCTCCAACACCAAGCCATCGACGTCGTCGGCCCGACCGACGACGGACCGGAAGACCCGCCGGCGCGGCCGTTGTCCGCTGACGCACCCTAATCCTTACAGGATCCTCCGGATTTCCAGCCAGGAACTGACCTCGCTTTCAATCTCTTTGTCTGTGAGGCGAGAGCAGACCCACGGGAGAGCGGACAGGATCAGCTCAACATCTTGCAGTCCAGAAAACGCCACCTCCCCCGCCGGGGTCACTTCACCGCCAACAGGCGCATAGAATCCCTCGCTTGCGTCAAGGTGCTCGGCCCTCCGGGTATTCGATTCTGCGATCGCGCGTTCACGCGTGAGAGGAATCTGCCGCAGCGCCCACCCTGCAGAACCATCCGGCGTAAGGATCTGCGGAAGGTCGACAACCGGAGGATCGAGTCGCAGAGCAAGCGCTGCGATTCTGAGCATCCAGTAGGCGCCGATCGCAGCCCTGACGCCCCCAAGCCTGACGGCCAGCAGGATGGCCTCTGCAGCAAGGGTGAGGTCCTCTGTGCGTCGCTCCGGGGTCACCTCTCGGAAGGGAGAGGCGCTGACCTCCAAGGACTCGAAGATCGACAGCCACCACTGCGGCGAGGTACCGCTGGGGAAGCGACTGGATACCCAGTCGGCCAGCTGCCCCTCAAGGACGCCTCGCATCTCACGAAGATCGGAATCTACCCTCATCTACGGCGCCCTCCCGCCATAGTCTCGAATAACGTTGAGCGGAATCCTGATGCCGGCTTGACCGAAGGCATCGACCCCATGGTTGATGAATGAAGCGGCACATTGGGCGCAGGGCGGCGTGTAGTGACCCGTGTAGTTGTCAAAGGATGTGACTCTGCCGCCACTTCCGATGGTGATCTGCCCAGCACCGACAACCGGAGCTCCACCGCTGGCGATCGTGTGATGAATGCCAGGCAAGTCGCGAACGATGTTCAGGTCACCGCGCTCCCCAACCGTCCAGAGATACCTGCCGCCGTCTGCGACTGCCTGCGAGAACTCGGGAGAGCCGGCCGCCATTGCGGACACCCCCTCGAAATCGGCTGCCATCTGCTCGAACGGCAGCTCTTCCGACTTGCCATTGGAGACCACGCCGTTGCCGCAGTTATGGACGAGAACTGGCGTGGCGCCTGCCAGCACATAGTACGTGTGGAGGTCGGCGACGGTGAGGTTGTGGACGCGGGCTTGGGCGGTCCACGCCTTGACCGCCTTGATCTGGACGTAGGTGCCGGCGGCCGTACGGAGGAGCTGGCCGGGACGTAAATCCTTGGCATCGCGCCAGTTCCCCGCGTCCGCCACCCAGAAGGGGTGGCCGTCGGTGGCGACGATGTCCTGGGTGGCGCCCCCGCCGGCCACGGCGACGGTGACGGTGACCAGATTCTTGGCGCCCTGACCGGCGATGGTGGCGGTGACGTCCTTGGCCTCGGTGCGGCCGGTCTGCGGGTCGGTGGCCAGCACCTTGTCGCCGGGTATCAGCTGGTCGATGCGTTTCGTGGAGCCGTCGGCCAGCAGGACCTTCGTGCCGGGGACGAAACTGTTGGACAGGCTGCAGGACCGGCCTGGGGACTTCGAACTCTTGCCGCGTTTCCCCGCGCGGGCCATCAGGCCGTCCAGGGCGGCGATCTTCTTGTTGATGTCGTCGATCTTGGCGTCGAGGGCCTCGATGGCGCGGCGGGCGGCCTTGATGGCGCCCTGGACCTTCTTGTAGATCTTGATGCCCATCCGCACCCGGGTGGACAGTTTCCAGATCAGGCCGCCGATCTTCTTGGCCGGCACGAATTCCAGGATCAGGCTGACGCAACTGCCGACGCTGCCGCCCAGACAGCCTTTTATGTCATCTATTTTCAGGAAATCTTTGATGAACCCGATGCCTGCGGCCTTCAAGGCTTCGAGCACCGCGTTCCGCTTGGCGGTCTGCTGGTGTTGCTGCCGCTCGTTCTGCGCGGAGTCGCGGGCGTTGTTCAGGCGATTTTTGGCGCCGTCCCGATCGCAGGGGCCCTCGCACTCCGGGTTGTCGTGGTCCTCGCCCGGCGCGCAGGGCGGAGCGATGGAGTGGAAGCAGCCGACACCGGTGCAACAGGGTTTCTTGCCGGAGGGGTCGGCCAGGGTGGGGGGATTGTTGTTGGCGTAGTTGTAGCCGTTCATCTGCTGGGAGTCGCCCATCTGGATGAGGGGGTCGACGGAGATGAAGCGGCCGGTGAGCGGGTCGTAGCTGCGGGCGCCGAGCGTGGTCAGGTCCGTGCTGGTGTCGTTGATGCCGCCGACGAATCCGCGCTGGTGATCCTGGGGCCAGGCGCCCTGGCTGCCGCGCAGGGTGCCGAAGGGGGTGTAGCGGCGCTGGCTGAGGGCGCCGGTCTCGGCGTTGATGGCCAGTTCGGCGGTGCCGTGGTGGTCGCCGAGGACGTAGGTGACCCCGGTGGTGGTGCGCATGGCGTTGCCGACGTAGCGGCTGGCCGTGGGGCTGGTGGCCCCCTTGACCAGGTGCACCTCCAGACCGGGCAGGTACAGGGTGGTGCCGTCCTTGTCGCGCCGGATGAGCCGCTCGCCGTCGGCGGTGTAGAGGAAGCGGGTCTCGCCCTTCTTGTCGTCGGCGACCTTGACGAGCTCGCCCTCGGCGTCCCAGGTCAGCGTCTGGTTGCTCGCCTGGGTGCGGCGCTCGACGGTGTTGCCGGAGGCGTCGTAGGCGAAGGAGGCGGCCCCGGGGACCGTGGTGAGGCGGTGGGCCTTGGCCGGGTCGTAGACGTAGGTGCGGTCCGACTGCTGGACGCCGCCCGCCGGGCCGGCGCCGTAGAGCGACTCGCTGCGGCGGTTGCCGGTGTCGTCGTAGGTGTAGGCGGCCCGGTAGGGGGCCGGGCCGCCGACGGTGGTGTTCGCGCCGGTGGCGGCGCAGGCCGCGGCGTCGTCCTGGGTCCAGGCCTCCGACAGGCGGGACAGCTCGTCGTAGCGGAAGCACTGGTTGTCGACGCCGTCGCGGGAGGTGTCCTTGATCTGGGTGATGTTCCCGGCGGGCTGGTAGGCGTACTGGGTGCTGCGGTCGGTGCCGGCCATGCCGAAGTGCCAGGTGGTGGCCTTGGCCAGGCGGCCGGTGCCGAACTCGTAGTCGAAGGTCTGGTCGATCTGCTTGCCGTCGCCGCCGGACTGCATGCGCAGCCCGATGACGCGGCCGGTCTTGGTGTAGTCGGTGCCGATGACGTACGTCGACAACTGGGACTTGGTGGAGACCAGCCGGCCGAGGTCGTCGTAGGTGTAGGCGATGTTCTCCGCGGGCAGCCCGCCGACGGCGGGGCTGCTGGACGCCGCGACGCTGCCGTCGAGGTTGTAGCTGGTGTCGAAGACGTACCCCTGGGCGGGCGCCAGGCCGCCTTCGACGGCGGGCAGGACCACCCGGCTGCGCTGCGGGCGGTCCAGGTTGTCGTACGCCTCCACCTGCGTGGTGTACCGGTCGTTGCCGACGATGCGGGTGGAGCTGGTGAGCTGGCCCTTGCGGACGGTGTCGTACACCCACTCGGCGACCTTGGTGCCGGGCGACGACGTGGTGGCGTCGTACTTGGCGACCATGCGGTCGAGCCCGTCGTACTCGATGCCGATCTTCTGGTTGCGGGCGTCGGTCATGAGGACCGGCCGGTCCAGGTTGTCGTAGGCGGTCTTCTCGACGCCGCGGTCGGGGTCGTTCGACTGCACCCGGCGGCCGAGCAGGTCGTAGCCGTAGGACCAGACCTGGTTGCCGGGGCCGGTCACCGACTCCGGCTGGCCGCGGTGGTTGTAGGCGAACTTCGTGACGACCGGCCCGGAGGCCGTCTGCTGCTGGATCTCACGGGTACGGCCGTGCACATCGGTGTAGGTGGTGACCGGGGTGCCGCCGGACGGGGGGACGACCTTGGTCCAGTCGCCGCCGTACTCGTAGCGGGTGTTCCACAGCTCGTTGGTGTCGCCGTCGCTGTTGCCGGACAGCAGCCGTTCGGCGAGCAGCCGCCCGCGGCCGTCGTAGGTGTTCCACAACTGCGACTCCACCGCGCCCACGGTCGCCACCCCGAACCGCTTGGGCTCGGGGTCGCCGTCGGCGTAGTAGGGCGCGAAGGTGTAGTGCACCTGCCCGGCCCCGTTGTAGACGCTGTCGGAGACGATCCGGCCCTTGGTGGCGCCGTTCTTGCCGGGTGCCTGCGACTGCCTCGGCCGCAGCCACCCGTCGAACAGCGTGTACGACGTCTGCTGGCCGCCTTCGTTGGTCAGCGTCTTCGCGCCCACGGCCACGATCGCGCCGGCGTCGACCAGGTACTGGTACTCGTTGTCGGGCGTCATGCTGGTCGTGCGGCCCGGCCCCCAGACCTTCGAGGTGCGGCCCAGCGCGTCCCGCTGCGCGATGGTCACCTTGCCGGCCGGGTTGGTCTCCTTGGTCGCCAGGCCCCACGCCGGGTCGAGCACCCGGGTCGTGATCATGACCGAGTCGGGGTCGTCGGCGCGGGCCCGCGGGGTGGTGGTGCTCACCTGCGTGGTGACGCCGTGCGTCTCGGTGTAGTCGGTGGAGGTGGTCAGCCCGGCGGCGTCGGCGACGGTCTTGGGGCGTCCCAGGTCGTCGTAGCTCGACCGGGCCATCACCTGGTAGCCGGTGATCGCGGTCGCCGAGGCGGCGCTGCCCCGGTCGGTCCTGGTCACGTCGCCGTGCTCGGGCGCCGCCTTGAACGCCTTGTCGTCGTAGTAGGTGCGCGCGTCGGCGATCAGGTCGGTGAGCAGGTTCGGGGTGTCGGCGCACCGGCGGGCCACCGTGGTCACCCGGGCCGGCAGGCGCAGCACCCGCGCCCCGTCGGCGGTCAGCTCGGTCCTGGTGCACTCCTCGTCGCCGGCGACGCCCACCTCGCCCTCGTCGTCGGTGGTCAGCGCGGCGCCGGTGGTCAGGTCGAACTCGGTCACGGTCGAGCGGGTCTGCTGCCAGGACAGGCCGACCAGGCCGAAGGTCCGGGTGGACTTGGTACCGGTCAGGTTGGCGGTGATCGTGCCCCAGGGGCGGGATCTGGAGGCCGTCTGGTGGTACCACGGCGTGCTGATCGACTTGCTCACCGGCACGCCACCGGCCTTGTCGTAGGTCACGGTGCGCAGGGTCGTGCCGTGCAGGGACTCGTGGTCGGTGTACGTGCCGCCCTCGCCGTCGTCGACGGTGACGGACCTGGTGCCGCCGGAGACCGCCGCGCGGTCGCCGTGCATGCCCTGGAAGTACCAGTAGTCGGTCTGGGACGGGGTGCCGCCGCTGGCCGCGCTGGTGGCGCCGCCGATCACGCGGACCTTGTCGAAGCCGCGCCAGTTCGACCAGGTCTTGAACTTCTCCGGCGTGATGCCGTCGTCGTCGGCGTAGTGCCAGGCGGGCTTGCCGATGCTGTAGTCGTAGCGGGTGACCATGTCGGAGCCGCCGCCGGTCAGGTCGGTCTGGATCAGCTCGCGGACGACGTACTTGTGGAACCAGTCCAGGCTCGGGTCGGCGCCGCCGTTGGAGTTCTGCCAGAACGTCGGGAAGCACAGCCGCCGGTTGCTCGCCGGTTGCGGCAGGTCGGAGGGGCTGCAGTCCATCCCCGAGTAGGTGACGTCGAGCTTGCCGCCGGTCTCGTTCTGGATCGAGGCCACCCGCTCCTTGACGAACGGGCCGACGTCGTCGCCGAGCTTGTCCACCCGGTTGGCCAGCTGCTGGTAGACGAAGCTCACCGGCGGCATGGTGACCGGCGCCGCGCCGGCGTGCCCGGTGTGGACGATGTCGGTGAGCTTGAGCTGGCGGTCCACGTCGGCGATGCCCCACAGGTGCTTGAACTCCCAGGAGTCCACGTCGCGGTGGCCGGTGCCCGCCGCGTTGACGACCTTGGTGGTGACCTTCGTCAGGCGCTTGCGGGTCCAGAAGCTCGGCGAGGCCGTCCCCTTGCCGTCCTTGCACTCGGTGCCCTCGTCGCAGTTCATGTCCCAGGGCACGTCCGGCCAGCGGGCCGGGTGGGCGGCGATGTCGGCGCATTCGGCCGCGGTCAGAAGGCAGCGCTCGGCGTTGGTGAAGTCGACCCGCGCGGGCGGCGTGGCCGGGAAGAGGTCGTCGCGGCGCAGGCCGTACTGGATGGAGGTCAGGTAGCCGCCGCGGTCGTAGGCGGTGTCGTCGGCGGCGCGCAGGTTGCGGCCGTAGCGGTTCTGCTCCTTGGCGTAGGAGAAGGTCACGGCGTTGCCGTGGGTGTCCTCGATGTAGTCGAGGTTCCACCGCCAGGTCTGCCGGCACCAGGAGTCCTTGAAGGCGTCCTTGTGGCAGGGTTCGCCGGCGTCGTCGCCGAACACCGGGACGTCCCAGGCGGAGTTCGTCTGGGGTTTGCCGGCGGTCCAGCCCGGCAGGCGGTTCTTGCCGAAGTAGTACTGGGTGCCGTCGGCGGTGGTCACGCGCCAGTACTCGTTGTCGTCGTCGCCGTTGGCGGTGTCGGTGCCGGTGCCGGTGAGGCGCTGGACCCGGGTGCCGTCGTCCCTGGCCAGGACCCAGGTGTCGGGGCCGGTCGGGACGAGCTCGCCGCCCGATCCGCCGAGGGCGAGCGTGGCGTTGTCGTAGGCCCAGCACTGGTCCATCGGCTCGACCTGGTAGGTCGGGTCCTTGGGGACGCCGTCGTCCTTGCACGACTTGTACTTGCGCTCGATGTACCCGGGCGACAGCTCGAAGCCGTCGCCGAGCCAGGACGCCTGGTTGTTGGTGGTCGCGGTGCGCCCGTCGATGGAGGCCGCGGAGTAGTTGACCACCAGGTTCGGCACCAGCCCGCCCGGCACCGGCGGCACCCGCAGCGGGTAGGACCAGGTGAAGTCGCCCGTCTGCGGGCTGACCTGCCAGGTCGCCGACGGCGACAGCGAGGTGACGCCGAAGTCGCCCTTGTCCCCCGACGTCCCGGAGGTCACGGCCAGCACCATCGGCTCGGCGGCGAGATCGACGTCGGCGCTGAGCGTCCTGGCCGCGGTGTCGTTGCGGCCCTTCAGCGGCACGGCCCGGCGGCACTCGGCCTTGTCCGGGCTGGTCAGGGCACATGCGGGCAGGGCCGCCAGGCGCACCCGGGAACCGAAGCCGCCTCCGTAGGCTTCGGCGAAGGGGGCGTAGTCCACCTTCATCGTGACCTTGCCCGGCGATCCGGACGTGCGGGCCGCGGTGAAGATCGGGCCGCCGACACCCGCGCGCTGCGAGGCCGCGCGGTCGTGGGTCTGGATCCGCACCCGCCCGGCGGAGGAGGCGTCAGCCGGCGTCGCGGACAGCGCGCCCGCCTTGCGGGCGGCGGCGGACGCCGGTGAGGCGGCCAGGTCCACCTCGACCGTGCCCGGCGCGGGCCAGGCCGCCACGGGGTCGGGGGCCCTGCGTTCGGTGATCCGTGGTTTCACCGCGGCGGGCCGGCCGGGCACGACCCGTTCCCGGTCGACGGGTTCGGGCCGATCTCGCCCGGACGCGGCGTTCGCGGCGGGGAGCGTCGCGGGCACGACCATGAGGCCGACCGTGAGCAGCAACGTGAGGGCCGCGCGGAGCAGCCGGGACCAGGAAGAGCGACGTCGGCGTGCGGCATGGACGCGCATGCCGTACCTCCCAGGGAAGAGAGCGGAAGCAAGGAGGAGGGACGGCGGGGGCGCCGGCGCGGCGCCCCCGCACCGGGGTCAGTCAGGGGTGTTGTCGTTGAGCGCGTCTTCGGAGACGGTCGTCATCTCCGACCACAGGGACAACAGGTCGATCAGGCTCTCGTCGGCGGGGCCGCGCAGCACCCACACGTCGTCGACGTGGCCCGACCAGTTCAGGCCGGTTCCGCCGCGGCCGAGCTGGGCCGAGGTGATGGGGCCCGCCAGGGTGACGTCGTTGCGGTAGGACTTGACCTCGGCCTCCGGAGCCGCTTCGAGGGTGCCGTTCACCCAGAACTCCAGCGTCTTCTCCCGTGCCCGGTAGACGATCGCCAGGTGGTCCCAGTCGCCGAACCCGGTGTGGAAGGCGGGGTGTTCCACGGCGGTGCCGCCGGGGAGCTCCACGACGTACCGGCCGGTCTCGCCCATGTCCGGGTCGCCGCGGGCGGGGTCGAACTTCACCGTCAGCGCGCTGCCGGTGGCCATGGGCAGGCTCAGCAGGGTCATCGCCTTGCGCGCCTGGCCGCTGGTCTCCACCCAGGCCGAGAGGGTGAAGCTCTCCCGCGGATCCAGCACGGCCGACTCGACGGCCGCGTAGTCGCCGGTCGCGCCCGGCAGGCGCAGCGAACCGGGCACCACGCTGTTGCTCATGGGGGTCTTGGCCACGAAACGGGCCGCGCCGTAGAGCTTCACGGGGGTCCTGGGCGCCTCGCCGCTGTCGTCGGGGACGTTGTTGAGGTGCCACTTGTGCGTCACCGTCAGCATCTCCTTGGACAGCGCCGCCGCCTCCTCGACGCTGACGAGCCGGTCGTAGACGCGGACGTCGTCGATCTTGCCGGGGAAGTGGTCGAGCTGCTGGGTGCCCCACAGGACCCGGCCGATGGTGAGGGGGCCGTTGGCCGCCCAGGCGCTGGTGTAGTCCATCTCGGTGCCGGCCTCGCCGTTGACGTAGATGCGCACCTTCTTGGCCACCGAGTCGAAGACGCCCATCAGGTGCGTCCACTCGCCGGGTCTGGCCTGTTTCGCCGACCACGCGCTGGCGGAGGCCGCCGAGGTCGAGTCGGCGTTCATGCGCCAGAACACCCACTTGCGGTTCGGCGCGTCGTACCGCAGGCAGAAGCCGGACACGTTGGCGCCGTCCTGGGCCAGCACGGTGGCGTAGGACGCGGGCAGGACGTCCGGCAGCTTCGCCCACGCCGTCACCGTGAAGCTCTTGGTGGTGTCGAGCACCGCGGCGTCGGTGCGGGCGAAGGCGGTGGTGCCGTTGCCGCCCATCGCCGTGCCGCGGGAACCGGCCACGCCGAGCTGCGGCGTGCCCGCGGTACGGGCCGGGTAACGGCCGCCGGTCTCCGCCAGGGTGGTGGATCCGGCCGGGTCGTTGAGCTTCCAGTGGGCCTTCGGCCCGCGGCCGGGCGCGACCCGGAACCGGTAGACGGCCGAGCCCTTGGAGTAGTTGCCCGCCTGGTCCCTGACGCGGACGTAGAGGCTGTTGCTGCCGACGACCTTGGGCAGGATCTGCACCGTCTCGGTGGCGCTGCCCGCGGTCCTCTTGCGGAACTGGGTGGGGTCGTCGTTGACCGCGTACGCCCACTCGGTCACCGACGGGTCGAAGGTGATGACGAACCGGCCGTAGCGGCCCAGGCCGTCCTGCGGCGTCTGCGCCGGGTCGAGGGGGTTCTCCGCGACGTACCCGTCGGCCCCGGACGAGGTGATCACCGGCAGCGGCGGCGCCTTGGTGTCGAAGACGAAGTAGCAGGCGGTCGCCGCCCCGGCCGAGCTCCACGGCCCCTTGCCCTTGCGGCTGTCCTGGGCGCGGACCTGCCAGTTGACGACGGTGTTCTCCGGCAGCAGCCCGCGCGGGACCTGCGCCATGAAGCTGTTGCCCGCCTTGCCGGACTTGGCGCTCTTGGCCGGCGTGAGGTACCGCCATTCCTTGTTCTGGCCGGCGGCGTTCTTCCACGACACCAGGAACTCCGCCTGCACCTTGTCGGCCGTGCGGTTGTAGGTGTCGGGGTCGCGGAGGTTCTTGGCGATCAGCTTCGGCGTGGACCAGTTGAACACCGACGGGCTGCCCGGCCCCTTGCACGGCCCGCCCGGCTCCATCTCCAGCTGGCTCATCCTCGGCTGCAGCGGCGGCCGGTTGTAGTGCACGCGGAGGTAGGCGCGCGACTCGAACCGCTTCCAGCCGAGCTGGTCGCCCTCGTCGGCGGCGCGCAGGCCGAACGTGGTGTCCCGCCAGCCCTTCTGCGCCGCCTCCCTGACGCCCGAGGTGACGTTGAACAGCACGTCGCCGGCCGGGCAGGACTTGGCGGCGCATCCCGACCAGCCCTTGGCCACGTTGCGGCTGTCCAGCTTGCGCAGCCAGTTGTCAGAGGTGGAGTTCCAGGTGGAGTTCTTGCCGAACGCCTTGGCCAAATGGATGTTGACCGGCCGCTTGCTGCCGGAGGCGGCCCACACCTCCCGTACGTGGAACTCGGCGGACAGGACCTGCTTGCCGGCCAGCCAGCCGGTGGGGATGCGGTAGAACAGCCGTTTCCTGTGCGGGGAGCCGCAGCTCTTGCCGCTGGAGGGCAGGCCGATCGGGCATCGGCCCATGCCCTGGTCCTTGGTGAAGTTGTAGATCTCGAACCCGCTGCTGGCCACCATGAGGTTCGCCGAGCTCATCGGCGTGCGGTACATCGGGTCGATGTAGATGGGGAACGTCGTGTCGGCCGCGGTCAGCATGGCCGGGTCGGGGGTCAGCGTGAGCTGTCCCTGGCCCAGTTCGGTGCCGATCGTGGCGATCTTCGAGGCGTCCCCGGGAGCGCCGTCCGTGGCGTGGGTGGTCGGGGGGTCGACGGGGCCGTCCTCGCCCACCAGGCCCGTGCCCGCCGCGGGAGGCGCGGCCGCCGAGTCCCACATGATGGGCCTGGGCGCCTCGAAGATCACCGCGCCGTTGTCGGGGTCGACCGCCTCCTGCGTGCCGTCGGCGCCGGTGCTCACCGTCAGCGTCGGCGCGGACAGGCCGAGGGTCAGGCTGGCCAGCCGGGGATCCTGGGCGGCGGCGGGGGTCTTCACCACCAGCGTGTGCGCGAAACCGTCCGCGGTGGCCCGCACGCGCAGGTCCACGTCCGGCCCCAGCACGCCGGCGTACACGGCGGTGTCGCCGTCCAGGCTCGGCGTGGGCAGTGCGGTCGGCCAGGTCAGCGACATGGTGTGGCCGGAGCGGGTGAGCGTGGCCATCGGCCCCGTCCCGCCGGCCGACAGCCTGAGGTCCACCAGCGAGGAGTACGGCCGGACCGTCCCGTCCTGGAACCGCAGGCCGTTGTACAGGGGGACCCACGTGTCGCCCTGCTTCTTCCTGATCGGGGTGAGCCGGTCGTTGACGTACATCGTGCCTTCGGGGGTGGCGTACACCTCCCGCGTCTCGCCCCGCTCGGCCAGCACCTCCACCAGTTGCCCCGTGGCCTCGGCGGAGGCCAGCGCCTCGGCCTCGGCCGGCTTCGGATCGGTGGAGACGGTCCACTTCTGCTCGGTCAGCGAGACGTTGTCCAGGAAGGCCGTCAGCGCGCCCTGGCCGCCGAACTGGAAGGTGAGCGCCCCCAGGGTGGTGTCGGCGGTGGAGTCGAAGGTGTAGGAGAAGTGCTGCGGCTGGTCGGGCAGCTCCACGTCGGTGGCGAAGATCTCCGGGCAGGTCTCGACGTCCTCGCAGAGCACGGCCTTGATGGTCGCCGCTGCGGTGGCGTGGGCGTCGAAGGAGAGCGTGTACGTCTTCTTGGCCTGCAACGTGCGCCCGAGCTGGCGCAGGTGGGCCTGCCCCGGCTCGGTGGTGCCGTCGGCCACGGTGACCTTGAGCACGCCGTTCTCGACCGCCGTCGTGGTCGGCCCGGCGGCCTCCCACGACGCCGCGTCCGTGGTGAACTCCCCGTTGAGCAGCAGCTTCTTGCTGAACGAACCCCGTCCGTAGAAGGCGACCTTCTGGTACGTCCAGCCTTCGGCGAGCGCGCGCGCCTTCTCCGCCTCGCCGACCGCGTACCGGTGGGAGGGGCCCTTGACGAGCTGGTGGACCGGGAGCAGCCCGTCCCCGGCCGCGGCCTGCGCGTGGAAGCGCACGCCCTCGTCCACGTAGCCCTGCGCGACGGCCTGGTCGCGCTCGCCCTGGTCGAGGGTGAACATGCGGTCGCCGCCCGGCTTGCGCAGGCCGGAGACCGGGGACAGCCCCGCCACCGCCTCGCGCGAGACGTGCAGCACCTGCCCCTCAGGGGTGTAACCCCATTTCGTCACCGCGCTGTCGTACTCCGTCTCCCAGGAGGTGAACAGCGTGTTGTCGGTGCCGGTGGTGCTCCGTAGCCGGAACAGGGGTTTGACCATCCACGCGGTGGCGGCGTCCACCGCTTCGGCGACCGCCTGCGGCGGCGTCCACACCGTGCCGGCCAGGCCGCCCACGGCCAGCGACGCCGCTGCCAGGACGGCCGTCCACCTTCGTAACCCCATGCGTACTCCCCTGGTACACGATCACGTGGCATGCGTTCCGCCACAGCATCGATCGCCGCCGGCCCGCCGGGGTAGGCCACGGCGACCTGTTGGGAAAACGTGGGAAACGGTTCCGGCCCGGCCGGGCCCCGGCGGGCCCGGCGTGGCAGCATGAACGCGACCGCTGACACCCCCCGCCGGGAAGGGCCCCCATGAACACCGCGGACCTGTACGACGAGCGCGGCGACGAGCTCGACTCCTGCGACCTGCAGCTGCGCCAGTTCGGCGGCCGCCGCGCCTTCCACGGCACGATCGCCACCGTGCGCTGCCACCAGGACAACGCCCTGCTCAAGGCGGTCCTGTCGGAGCCCGGCGAGGGGCGGGTCCTGGTGGTGGACGGCGGCGGCTCGCTGCACGCCGCGCTGATGGGCGACATGATCGCGGGCGGTGCGGTGGCGGCCGGGTGGGCGGGCGTGGTGATCCACGGCGCCGTCCGGGACGTGACCGCGCTGCGCGAGCTCGACCTCGGTGTGAAGGCCCTGGGTTCCAACCCGCGCAAGAGCGGCAAGACGGGCGCGGGCGAGCGGGACGTGCCGGTGACGTTCGGCGGCGTCACGTTCTCGCCGGGGGCCGAGCTGTTCAGCGACGACGACGGGATCCTCATCACCCGCGTACCGGGCTGACCCCGCCGCCCGCCGGGCTTCCACGGGGAGGCCGGGGTGTGGTTTCGTGACAGGACATCACGATCCGGAGGCGGACCATGGCATTCCAGCTCATCGTTCTCTATCACCACCCCGAGGACGTCGCGGCCTTCGACAAGCACTACGACGAGATCCACGCGCCCCTGGCGGCCAGGCTTCCCGGCCTGCGGGCCTACACCGTCCAGCGGCCGGTGGCCGGCGGCGGGCAGCGGCCCCCCTACCACCTGGTCGCGGTGCTGACCTGGGACGACGAGCAGGCGTTCATCGCGGCGATGAGCAGCGAGGACGGGCAGGCGGCGGTCGCCGACGTGGGCGAGTTCGCCGGGTCGGGGGTCACGATGACGACCGGGCCGTCGGGTTCGGTGCTCTGAAGAACATGCGAGAAGGGCGTCCCCCCGCGGGGAACGCCCTTCTCCTGTTCGTGCGTGCTACTTCTTGACCGACAGCGGAGCCGTGCCGGTGTCCTGCTGACGCCAGGCACCCGTGTCGAACG
>NZ_JBEXYK010000050.1:0-77979 GCF_040630865.1 Nonomuraea sp. NPDC005730 | reverse complement strand
GCTTCTTCGCACCCTGCGCCTTGCGCACCTTGCGGATCTCGAAGTCCATCGCATCCCCTGGACTGGGGTGTTGCAACGAACCCTAGAACCCAAGCCCCGCGGTCCCCGGGGCTGTTCCTAGGGAGATGTCCCGGTTTCCCTAGGTCATCGGACGACCTGCGGCAACGCCAGCGGCGTGCGCAGATCGGGCGGCTCCTCCAGGTCGGACCGGAGCGGCGTCCAGGAGCGGCGGCCGTACAGGCGTTCCAGGCCGGGTGCGGTCACGCCGGGCAGCTCGTCCCGCCGGACGATCTCCACGATCAGCAGGTGGGCCCGGTCGCGGTGCCTGTGGACGGTGGCGCTCCTGGCCCAGCAGGCCGCCGCGATCTCCTCGGCGTACGCGTCGAACTCCTCGGCCGAGATGCCCGCCCGCGTCATGACCAGCGCCTTCTCGCCCCTGGCCGACGGCGTGATCCAGAGCACCAGCGGGATCCGTCCCGCCCGGGTGTGCATGGTCGTCTCCAGGCAGACCCGCTGCAGGCGGTGGCGGGAGAGCACGCACCAGAAGTGGGCGAGGGCCCAGTTGCGGCCGGTCCTGGTGGCGGCGGGCACCGAGACGGCGCTGCTCAGCAGGACGAAGGGCACCCAATGGCCGTCCCGCGCGGCGCCCAGCAGGGCAAGGACGAACAGCCCCAGCGCCCCGAGCACCATGAGCTCGCTGCGGACGCGCCAGATCCGCACCAGCGGGCCCCCGCCGCCCGCACCCGGGAGGTCCTCGACGGCCGGGTAGATCTGGTTGCGCGGGTTCCTCGACACGTCAGGACACCTCCTCGGGCACCCGTGACGCCACCGTGAGCTGGTCGAAGCGTGGGTCACGGTAGGCGCGGGCGCCGAAGCCCGTCCTGGTGACCGTCCAGCCCCGGTAGATGGCGAACTCGTCCGGCTCCATGCAGATCTCGCGGTCCGTCCACGCGATCAGTTCCCCGATCCGGGACTTGATTCGGCCGAGCCCCTTGGTACCTTGTGAGTACATAGAAGACCCCTTTCGCGGCATTTCCAGAGGTGGCTTCTTCGCCGGGTCGCAGGTCGGGTCCCGTCCCGCCGCAGGGTGGCAGCCCATATGCGGCGAACGCGGATTCAGCCTCGGCCCGGCATTTTCTTGGTGCTCCGATGAGCGACACGCTTTCAGGCGATGGGACGGTCCTTCCGGCAAGCGGCCTCCCTTTGGCGGACATTCGTATCCGGGACGGCTCCGTTGCCGGTGAGGCGGCCCTCGCGCGGGCGCCCGATCGTGAGCGGAGAGCCCGGCGTGCGGGGCCGTTTCGTCATCCCGGCCTCCCCTCGTCGGTCGAGAACCCTCCTGGCTCGATCGTCCTCCGCGTTCCGTGATGCTGCAATACGCTGAGCAAGGGAAGAATTAAGTTTCTTCGCAGATTGCCGTTCTAGTTGCCGTGCAACTTGCACGTGTTCTGTCAGGGGCTTGGGGGACCTCCGAGGTGGCCGTAAATCCTCCCCCTGACCTCTATACCTACGCGAAGCCTTGTCTTGCTCCCACGCTCTCTCCGTGAAAGCCTTCGAGCAACCCCATGCGGCAGGATTCGTGCAAGTTGCAGTGTAAGATTGAGTGAACGGCCCACAAACCGGGTTGCCAAACGATCCGTTCCCGCCACACCTTCATTCCCGACAAGGAGAGTGGACGGTGCCATCGCAGCAGGGCAGTCCGACAGTGCGCAGGCTCCGCCTAGGCCAGGAGTTGCGCCTCCTTCGCGAACGACGGAAGTTCACCGGGGCCCGGGCGGCGCGAGAGCTCGGCTGGTCGGCCAGCAAGGTCAGCCGCATCGAAGCCGCGAAGACCATGCCCAGCGCCGCCGACATCAAGGCGTTGGGCGAGCTCTACAGCCTCGACGTCGACAGACTTGACGAACTCTTCGGCCTCCTGCGAGATGCGGAGCAGCGTGGGTGGTGGGAAGATTATGAAGACTCCCTGCCCGAGGAGTACATCAGGCTTCTCGGGCTGGAGGCGGAGGCGACGGTTCAGCGCAACTGGGAACCCCAGTTGGTGTCCGGTCTCCTCCAGACCGAGGACTACGCGCGAGAGGTCATCCTCTCCGCGCGCGGAATCGTCCGGATCACGCACAGCGGCGTGCGCAGTCGCGTCGAGGCCCGTCTCGACCGGCAGCAACGGGTTCTGCACCGGCCCGATCCCTGCCGCCTCAACGTGGTGCTCGACGAAGCGGTGCTGATGCGGCGCTTCGGGGAGCCCTCGGTCATGCGGGAGCAGATGGAACACCTCATCGAGGTCTCCCTGTTGCCGCACGTCAACGTCCGGGTGTTGCCGCTGGACTCGCTCCATCCGGTCAATACCGGGGCGTTCATTCACCTGAAGTTCACCGGTTTCGACGATGTCGTCTATTTGGAGCACTTGTACACTGCTCACTTCGTAGAGGACCTCGAACGAGTCGCCGGCTATGAGAACGCTTTTGACCACATGTGGGCAGAGGCACTCGACGAGGACGAATCCCGCGTACTCATCCAACGCAAGGCCATGTTGTGGCGGCGCTAGAGCGCGCGGTCCCAGTAGGCGGGCAATGGGGCCTGCCTATACCTTTTGGGGAGAAAATGCACACCAGTACGATCCAGAGCTGGCGGAAGAGCACCTTCTGCAATGGAGCGACCTCTTGTGTCGAGGTCGCCCCGCTGGCGGACGGCAACGTCGCCCTGCGGGACAGCAAGGTGGAAGACGGCCCCGTGCTCGTCTTCACGCCGTCCGAATGGGCCGCCTTCACCGCAGGGGTGCGTGACGGCGAGTTCGACCTGCAGACCCTGGCTGCCGCCGGGTGAGCAAGCGGCCCTGACGAGTTGGCGACACAACCTTCAGGGCCGCCGCCCATGACGAGGCTCGGCCCGAGCTCGCCGGCCCGTTCCGCCTCGTAGGGTTTCCCGGATCCGGCCCGCAGCCGCCGCCGCAGCGTTCAGCGCGGCAGGACGAGCGCGGCCGACGAGCAGATGATCCGGCGCTGACGTCCTGCTCTCCCGCCAGGCGTCGGCGATCGCGTCGACGAATCGCAGGGCGGCTTTGTCCTCCGCGGTCGCGCATCGGTGATCACGTGTGCTCTTCCAGAAGCGCCCGCCTGCCGGGGTGGAGAAGAACAGCCGCATCTCCTTGGCCTGCAGGAAGAGCGAGAAGGAGCGGCGAGCCCATCGTCACGGCGCCGGCCGGTACGTCAGCGGCGGCGGATCAGGAAGAGGCTGCTCAGGCCCGCCAGTACGGCCAGGCCCGCCATCGCGACGGCGGCCATGAGGGAGGCCGAGACGGTGCCGTGGCCCTGGCTCAGCGAGATGAACAGGGTGCCCACGGTCGAGACGCCGATGACCTGGCCGAGCTGCATCACGGTGAGCAGCGCGCCGCTCGCGTCCGCCGCGTACGCGCCGTCCACCTGCTCGGTCGCCATGTTGGTCACCGCCACCTGCACGCCGAGCCCGGCGCCGATGAGGGCGCTCATGACGGCGTACAGGACGCCGCCGTCGGCGGCGAGGCCGAGGCCGAGGTAGGCGGGCGCGGCCACCACGTAGCCGACCGGGACGAGCGGGCGCTGCAGCCCGGCGGGCAGCCGCGGCCACAGCAGGCCGACGATGCCGAAGGCGAGCGCGCACGGCACCAGCATCATGCCCGAGCCGAGCGGGGAGAGGTGCAGGTCGCCCTGCAGGTGCAGAGCCGAGGTGAACAGGAACGCGCCCCAGGTCGCCGGGCCGAACAGCAGGATCGCCAGGCCGGGACGCATGCCGGGCGCGGCCAGCACCTTGGCGTCCACCAGCGGACGCCCGCCGCGACCGGTCACCCAGCGCTCGACCCGGACGAACGCCGCGAACATCACGACACTGAGCCCCATCGAGACCCAGCCCCAGACGGGCCAGCCCAGGTCACGTCCGAGCACCAGCGGCACCACGAACAGCAGCACGGCCGCCGACAGGGTCACCAGGCCCCACGGGTCGAGCCCGGTCCTGCCGCCGCCCTCGTCGGCGGGCAGGGCGCGGATGCCGATGCCGAGCAGCACCGCCCCGACCGGCACGAGCACCAGGAACACCACCCGCCAGCCGGCTCCGAAGCCGAGCAGGATGCCGCCGAGCGCCTGGCCAACGACGATGCCGCCGCTGATCACCAGTGACCAGAGCCCGATCGCCCGTCCGCGGGCGGCGCCCTGGTAGTTGCGCTGGATCAGGGTCAGCACCTGCGGCATCATCAAGGCCGCGCCGGCGCCCTGCGCGAGGCGGAAGCCGATCAGCCAGCCCGTCGAGGGCGCGAGGCCGGCGCCGAGCGTGGTGACAGTGAACACGGCCAGACCGCCGAGGAAGGCGTTGCGGTAACCGAAGAGGTCGCCGATCCGGGCGCCGGTGATCAAGAGGACGGCATAGACAATGGTGTAACCGGCGACGATCATCTGCAGCCCCGCGCCGGAGGAGTGCAGGTCCGCCTCGATGGTCGGGGTGGCCACGTTGACGATGTTGACGTTGAGGATGGCCAGGAACTGCCCGACGAGGATCACTGCGAGGAGCAGACCGCTGGCCTTGGCCCTGTCCGGTGGGGTGACCTGGACAGGAGAGGTGACAGTGGCGGATTCGGTCATGTGTCGCATTATTCTGCGAACCCGATACCAGTAACGAGAGTCCCTTTATACTGGTATTGGCGGCACCTGGATAAGTGTGCGCGGATGCCCCCATAGTGGAGGTGTGACCGTGACCGAGGCAAGACGTACGGATCTGGCGGCGTTCCTCCGGACTCGCCGGGCGCGCATCACCCCCGAGATGGTGAACCTCGCGCCGGGCCCCCGCAGGCGTACGCCGGGGCTGCGCCGCGAGGAGGTCGCCCAGCTCGCCGGGGTGGGCGTCACCTGGTACACGTGGCTGGAGCAGGGCCGGCCGATCAACGTCAGCGGCCAGGTGATCGACGCCGTCGCCCGTACGCTCATGCTGGACACCGCCGAGCGCCAGCACCTCTACCGGCTCACCGGCCAGGCCGAGGCCCCCGCCGTCGTCGACGCCAGCCGCATGCCGCCGGAGATGCAGGGCATCCTCGACCAGCTCGGCGACATGCCCGCGTCCGTCGCCAACAGCCGTTCCGACCTGCTGGCCTGGAACGCCGCCTACGCCGCCCTGTTCCCGCACGTCGTCGCGGCCCCGGACGGCGAGCGGAACTCGTTGTGGCAGACGTTCGTCAACACGGAGGCCCCGACCACGCTCGTCAACCGCGAGTCGGAGCTGCCGCGCGCGGTCGCGGTCTTCAGGGGCGCCTACAGCAGACACGCCGACGACCCCTGCTGGCAGGACTTCGTGCGGCGGCTGAGCGCGGAGAGCGCCGAGTTCGCCCGCATGTGGGCCAGGCAGGACGTGGCCGAGCCGGGCCCCCGCGTGAAGGTCTTCAAGCACGAGGTTGCCGGCGACCTCCGATTCAGCACGACCAGCCTGAACGTCTCCGCCACGCCCGAGACGCGACTGATCGTCTACAGCCCCAAGGACGACGCCACCAGGTCCGCTTTGACCTGGTTGGTGGGAAGTGGTGATACCAAGTCCTAATCTGCCGCCCATAGAATGCTCGATCCGTAAAAGTCTGGATCGAGCGGAAATGGCGGTAGATGAGACTCCCCCGTGTCCTACCGGTGCTGGTCGTCGCCGCCTCCCTCGCGGCATGCTCGTCGGCACCTGACAAAGAACCGCAGAGCAAGCAGGTCGAGCAGCAGGCGGCCGAGTCGCCGAGCTCCAAGCCGAAGCCCGCGCGCCGGCCGTTCACCATCTCCTTCGGCGGCGACGTGCACTTCGAGGGCGTCCTGCGCGGCAGGCTCGCCAACCCGGGCACCGCCCTCGGGCCCGTCGCGAACGTGCTGCGCAAGGCCGACCTGACGATGGTCAACCTGGAGACCGCCATCACCACGGCCGGGACGCCCGCGCCCGGCAAACAGTTCACCTTCCGCGCGCCGGCGACCGCGTTCAGCGCGCTCAAGGCGGCCGGGGTGGACGTCGCCTCCATGGCCAACAACCACGGCATGGACTACATGGAGAGCGGCCTGGCCGACTCGCTGGCGGCCATCAAGCGCAGCAAGTTCCCGATCGTGGGCATCGGGGCGAACGCCGCGCAGGCCTACAAACCCTTCCGCAAGACGGTGAACGGCAACCGGGTGGCGATCATCGGCGCGACACAGGTGCTCGACGCCGAGTTCATCCAGTCGTGGACGGCCACGGCCGACAAGGGCGGACTGGCCTCGGCCAAGGACGAGGCGAGCCTGCTGAAGGCCGTACGCCAGGCGCGCAAGAACTCCGACACCGTCATCGTGCACCTGCACTGGGGCACCGAGATGCAGAAATGCCCCAACGAGGCCCAGCGCTCGCTCGCCCCCAAGCTGGTCGAGGCGGGCGCCGACGTCGTGGTCGGCGGGCACGCGCACATCCTGCTGGGCGCCGGATACCTGGACAACGCCTACGTCAGCTACGGCATGGGCAACTTCGTCTTCTACAACTCCACCCCGGGCACCACGGGCAGGACCGGCGTGCTGACGCTGACGATCAACGGCCGCAAGGTGCTCAAGGACCAGTGGACCCCGGCCACGATCCAGGGCGGCATCCCGATCCCCATGACGGGTACGGCCAGGACCCAGGCCGTGAACGACTGGAAGGCGCTGCGCTCGTGCTCGGGGCTGGCCGCGCGGCCATGATCGATCTATCCTCTGGACAGTTCGTCCAATAGGAGGTCGCCATGCGGCAGGTCGAGTCCGGCGGGGTGCGGCTGGCGGTCTTCGAGGAGGGCGACCCCGCCGCACCCCCGATCCTGCTGCTGCACGGCTACCCGGACACCCACCGCGTCTGGGACGAGGTCGCCGCCCTCCTGCGCGACCGCTTCCACCTGGTCAGGTACGACGTGCGCGGCGCCGGCGCCTCCACTGCGCCGCGCGACCGCCGGCACTACGCCTTCGGCCACCTGATGGCCGACCTGGCCGCGGTGATCGGGGCCGTCGGGAAGCCGCGGGTCCACCTCGCCGGCCACGACTGGGGCTCGCTCCAGGGCTGGGAGGCGGCCGTCACGCCCGGCCTGCGCGACCGGCTGGCCTCCTTCACCAGCCTCGGCGGGCCGGGGCTGCGGCAGGTGTCCCACTTCATGCGGCACGGCGGGCGGCGCGACGTGCTCAGGCAGCTCGCCCGGTCCTGGTACATCGGCGCGTTCCAGGTGTCGGTGCTGCCCGAGCTGGCCTGGCGCACGGTCGTGCCGCGCGGCCTTTCGCGCACGTTGCGGCGCACCGACGGCGTCGGGCCGCGGCCGGGGCATCCGGCGCACACCCTGGCCAGGGACGCGCGCAACGGGCTGGAGCTCTACCGGCGCAACATGTCCGGCGGGCGGCGGGACGCCGGGCCCGAGGTCGTGCGGGTGCCGGTGCAACTCGTCGAGGCCCGCCGGGACCCGTTCGTCACCCCGGCGCTGCTGGCGGCGACCGCCCGGTGGGCCGACCGGCCGTGGCGCCGCACGATCGAGGCCGGCCACTGGGTGCAGCGCAGCCACCCCGCGGTGGTCGCCGGGCTGATCGCCGAGTTCGTCACGCACGTGGAGGGCGGCTCGGCGGAGAGGGGAGCGCGGCGGGCGCCGCCGCGCGGGGACGACGCCTCCGGCCCGGCCCGGCGCCGCTGATATCGCTCGAATTGAAGATTATTCGCGAAATATCGTCTCGCAATATAGTGTCCCGGGATTGTGTCGAACAATATGACGGTCGCCGTCCGGGAACATTTATCGAACATACCATCGGCGGCCTGTTATCCAGGGCCGCATCCCCCAGGAGCGGCACCGGGCCACCGGCCGTCCGCGCTGGGCCACGGGCCGCGGGCCGGTGCACATTCGACACGCTGACCAGTGCGGAAATTCGGTTATGCCGGCTCGTGGATTTCGCCATGGGCGACGCGACGGGCAGTCGTCCGAGAAATCCCGCAAATTAGTAGGTAACGATCGTGCAGACGAGAGAAGATGAATCCGTGTCTTCGCCGCAAATGGATGATGACTGCGTCCACCCCAAAGCTCTTCGGCGGCAGCCGGCCCAACGCCGCAGCGCCCGGCGCGTCGAGCGCATGCTCGACGCCTGCGCCGAACTCCTCGACGAGACCGGCTACGAGGCCCTGTCCACCACCCGCATAGCCGAGCGGGCAGGCGTCGCGATCGGTTCGGTCTACCAGTTCTTCCCCGACAAGCGGGCCATCACCCAGGAGCTCACCCGGCGCAACGTCGAGCAGTTCGTGGCGCGGGTGGGCCTGCGGTTCATGGAGGAGGAGTACCGCGGCTGGTGGGAGGCCGTCGACGCGATCATCGACGAGTACGTCGACATGCACCGCGCGGTCCCCGGCTTCAGGAGTCTGCACTTCGGCGACGTCGTCGACCTCAACCTGCTCGACTCCGACTCCGAGAACAACACGGTCATCGCGGGCAGGCTGCGCGGCCTGCTGCTCAAGGAGTTCGGGCTGGCCGACAGCGAGACGCTCGACCTGGCCGTGCTGGTCGCGGTCGAGGCCGGCGACGCGGTGCTCAAGCTGGCCTTCCGGCGCGACCCCGCCGGCGCGCCCGACATCATCGACGCCGCCAAGCACCTGGTGCGGGGGTTCCTGTCGCGTCAGCTCAGGTCGTGGTCGCCGCACGTGCTGACCGAGGGCGAGGTGGGACGCTGACCGAGATCTGGGCATGACGGCAACGAGCGATCGTCACTGTCCGTCACGGGTCTTTCGCGAGGTGAAGATGTACGATCTTCCGCCGTCCGCCTTCAAGCGCAGTGCCCCCTTCGATCCCCGCAACAGACGTGGGCCGGTCCGCGTCGCGCTCGGGCTCGCCCGCGCCGTGCGGTCCGTGGTGGCCGGCCGGATCACCGGGCCGTACCGGCGATGACCTGCCGCTGGGCGCCGGACGCGGCCCGCTGCCACGACTCGGGCACCAGAGGCGCCACCTCCCGGTGTCGATGTCTGGTGAGCTGCCGGTCGCCCAGCGCGGACGCGGGCACCTGCTGGATGCGCGGCGTCATCGGCGTACGCAGGCAGGGCAGCGGGAACGACACCGGCCGCACGTCCCGGGCCTGCCGGATGTCGAGCCTGGCCTGCAGCGCGTGGAGGTTGCGCTCGGCCGTCCGGATCGCGTCCAGCCGGGCCGACAAGTACCCGGCCACGCCGGGCCCGAGAGCCGAGAGAACGACGGCGCAGGCCAGCGTGAAGGTCATCTGCCGAGACATGCCCATTACAGCCCCCTCCGCCCGCGTACCGCAAAGCATGCCGTATATGCCCACTGACCTGCACGGACACGCGCAGCGTAACCGGCCTTGAACGAGACGTTGCCGAATTTGCATGTGACCGGCGATGCGCATTGACCGGGCAAAGCGCCGGGCGGCTCGGTAGTCTCGCAGGTGTGGCGCATGTGACCCGAGAGCACCTTGATCGTCTGCTGGAGCAGGCCCTGCTGGCCGACGACCACAGTTCCTTGGCCAGTCGGCTGTACGACGTCGCGCTCGGTTATTCGTCCGGCGACGTCTCCAGGGCGTCCATCCTCGTCCTCGCCGCCGAGGAGTGGCGAGCGGCGGGACAGCCCGCACGCGCGATGGAGTGTTTCCAGCGCGCCGTGGAGGACGGCGGCGACGCGGGCTTCGACCCGCGCGCAGGCATCGCCGACACCCTCTTCGAGCTCGAAAGGCCCGACGAGGCCCGGGAGCTCATCGAGACCATCCGCGGGGAGGGCGACGTCTCCACGGCGACGGCCCACACCATCGCGGAGACCCTGGTCGCCTACGGCGATCTGCGGGGCGGCCTCGAATGGGCCACCCAGGCCGTGCTGGGCTGCGACGAGGGCGACCCCGAGCAGGTGGCGCTGCTGCGGACGCGATACCGCATCAGGGTCGACCTCGGCCTTCCGGAGGACGAGCTCGACGAGCTCGTCTCCTAGTCGCGGAGGCCGGCCGACGGGCCCCCGCGCGGGGCCCGGCTTGTCGCATGCCCGCGAAGCCGGGCCGGAGGGGCCGCGACAGTGCGCGGCCACGGCCCCTCCGGCTGAGGAAGCCGGGCGCGGCAGGCACGACCCGCGCCCGGACACATTGGCTCAGTGCAGGTCGAGACCGGGCAGCAGGCGGCTGAAGCCGTCGATCGCGGGGTAGCCGCCGGGCAGCGTGGATGCGCCCTCGATGCCCTCGACGGCCCTGGGCAGCAGGTTCGAGATCAGATCGCCGCCGACCTCCCGCACCGGCTGTCGCGCCCGACCCGGCGACTTCGCGGCGCGGGCCGAAGCGGGGGCGGTCGGCCGCTCGGCGAGCGTCATCTCGGTCGGCACCCGGGCAGCGACGGGCGCCGGCGGCAACGCGGGGAGTGCGGGCAGCGCGGGCACCTGCAGCGTCGTCGCCAGGTCACGCATCCCGCTGTTGCCGGAGGCCGCGGGGAACAGCGCGGGCGAGGCGCTGTTCAGCGAGGGCATGCCCCACGTCGCCCCGACGCCGCCGAGGTCGGCCAGCGGGCCCATGGCCGACCTGGCGGCCGCCAGACCCGTCAGGCCGAGCCGCCTGGCCATGTCACCGGCGGCCATGGCCAGCTTGCCGACCTCCTCGGTGACGACCCGGTGGCCGTTCGTCCTGCCCTCGTTGAGCTGGAGCTTGGCGTGGCCGTCGCAGTACGAGGCGACCGCCTCACGCGGCCGGCAGGTGTCGGCCACCGAAGGCCCGGCGACCGGCCAGGTGACGCCCGCGGTCAGAGCGGCCACCGTGAGGATGCTTCGGATCTTACGAGATGACACCGCACGTCCCTCTGATCGGATTCGGTGATCTGACGAACGCCGAAGCTAGCCACGTGTCCGGCCGGTCGCGTGCGGCTTGTCCGAAGGGTGGCGGGAACCTTACCCCGCGGCGACGGGATATGACCCTGGCATGACACGCCGGAGCCCGGAGATCCGCGGGGATCTCCGGGCTCGATGGCACGGCCTCAGCCGCGCTGGATGACCAGCTCGTCGTCGCCGAGCTCCACCCTGACCTTGTCGCCGTCGGCGATCTCGCCGGACAGCACGGCCTTGGCCAGCTTGTCGCCGATGGCCGACTGGACCAGGCGGCGCAGCGGGCGGGCGCCGTACAGGGGGTCGTAGCCGGTCAGCGAGAGCCATTCGCGGGCGGCCGGGGTGACCTCCAGCGTCAGCCGGCGGTCGGACAGGCGCCGGGCCAGGCGGTCGACCTGGAGGTCGACGATCTGGGCCAGCTCTTCGGAGCCGAGCGCGTCGAAGAGGATGACGTCGTCGAGCCGGTTGAGGAACTCCGGCTTGAACGAGCCGCGCACCGCCCCCATGACGGCCTCGCGCTTGGCGTCGTTCTCCAGCTTCGGATCGACCAGGAACTGCGAGCCGATGTTGGAGGTCAGGATCAGGATCGTGTTGCGGAAGTCGACCGTGCGGCCCTGGCCGTCGGTCAGCCGTCCGTCGTCGAGCACCTGGAGGAGGATGTCGAACACCTCCGGGTGCGCCTTCTCCACCTCGTCCAGCAGCACCACCGTGTACGGCCGCCGCCGGACGGCCTCGGTGAGCTGGCCGCCCTCCTCGTAGCCGACGTAGCCGGGGGGCGCGCCGACGAGCCTGGCCACGCTGTGCTTCTCGGAGTATTCGCTCATGTCGATGCGGGTCATCGCCCGCTCGTCGTCGAACAGGAACTCCGCCAGCGCCTTGGCCAGCTCGGTCTTGCCCACACCGGTGGGCCCGAGGAACAGGAACGAGCCCGTGGGACGGTCGGGGTCGGCGATGCCGGCCCGGCTGCGGCGTACGGCGTCGGAGACGGCCTGTACGGCCTGCTGCTGGCCGATGAGCCGCCGGCCCAGCTCCTCCTCCATCCGCAGCAGCTTGGCCGTCTCGGCCTCCAGCAGGCGGCCGGCGGGGATGCCCGTCCAGGAGGAGATGACCTCGGCGATGTCGTCGGCGCCGACCTCCTCCTTGACCATGGCGTTGTCCGGCGGCGCGGCGTCGGAGGCGGCCTGGAGTGCCTGCTCCAGCCGGGGCACCTCGGCGTACATGAGCCGGGAGGCGGCCTCGAAGTCGCCGTCGCGCTGGGCCCGCTCGGCCGCGCCCCTGGCCTCGTCGAGCTGCTTCTTCAGCTCGCCGACCTTGTTGAGCCCGGCCTTCTCGTGCTCCCAGCGGCCGACGAGGGCGTTGAGCTCCTCCTGGCGGTCGGCCAGCTCCTGGCGCAGGCGGTCGAGCCGCTGGACCGACGCCTCGTCGGTCTCCTTCGACAGGGCCAGCTCCTCCATCTTCATGCGGTCGACGTTCCGCTGGAGCTGGTCGATCTCCACGGGACGGGAGTCGATCTCCATGCGCAGCCGCGAGGCGGCCTCGTCGACCAGGTCGATGGCCTTGTCGGGGAGGAAGCGGTTGGTGATGTAGCGGTCGGACAGGGCGGCGGCGGCGACCAGGGCGCCGTCGGCGATCTGCACCTGGTGGTGCGCCTCGTAGCGGCCCTTGAGCCCGCGCAGGATCGCGATCGTGTCCTCGACCGTGGGCTCGCCCACGTAGACCTGCTGGAAGCGGCGCTCCAGCGCGGGGTCCTTCTCGATGCGCTCGCGGTATTCGTCGAGCGTGGTCGCGCCGATCATGCGCAGCTCGCCGCGGGCCAGCATGGGCTTGAGCATGTTGCCGGCGTCCATGGCGCCCTCGGCGGCCCCCGCGCCGACGACGGTGTGCAGCTCGTCGATGAACGTCACGATCTGCCCGTTGCTCTCCTTGATCTCGGAGAGGACGGCCTTGAGACGCTCCTCGAACTCGCCGCGGTACTTCGCGCCGGCCACCATCGCGCCCAGGTCGAGCGAGATCAGCCGCTTGTTGCGCAGCGACTCGGGCACGTCGCCGGCCACGATGCGCTGGGCCAGGCCCTCGACGACGGCGGTCTTGCCGACGCCGGGCTCGCCGATCAGCACCGGGTTGTTCTTGGTGCGGCGGCTGAGCACCTGGACCACGCGGCGGATCTCCGAGTCGCGGCCGATCACCGGGTCGAGGCCGCCGCCGCGGGCCCGCTCGGTCAGGTCGACGCCGTACTTCTCCAGCGCCTGGTAGGTGTCCTCGGGCGTCTCGCTGGTGACGCGGGCGTGGCCGCGTACCTTCTCGAAGGCGTCGAGCAGCGCCTGCGGGGTCGCGCCCTGCGACTTGAGCAGCTCGGCCATCGGGCCGCCGTCGGCCGCCAGGCCGACGAGCAGGTGCTCGGTCGAGACATAGAGGTCTTCGAGGCGGTTGGCGTGCTGGGCGGCGGTGTTCATGACGGTGAGGAGCTGCCGCGAGCTCGACGGCGCGCCCACTGTCGCACCCTGCGCCTTCGGCAGCGCCGCCAGCTGCTCCTCGACGCGCGCCCGCAGCGTGCGCCAGTCGGCGCCGACCGCTTCGAGCAGCGGCACGGCCGTGCCGCCCGTCTGGGAGAGCAGCGTGGAGAGCAGATGGGCCGGAGAGATCTCCGGGTTGCCCTCGGCGGCGGCGCGCCGCATGGCACCCGAGAGAGCTTCCTGGCTCTTCTGGGTGAGCTTGTAGTCCATAACCTAGGCCCCCGGTGGCAGCTCGTAGCGGATCAGCGCCCTGACCATCCGCATCTCGGCGCGCAGGCGGTGAACCTCCTCACGCAGCCGCAGAGCTTCGTTCTCGAGCTCGAGGATCCGCTTGATGCCCGCGAGGTTGATGCCCTCCTCCTGGGAGAGCCGCTGGACCTCGCGGAGCTGGATGATGTCCCTTGTGGAGTAGAGGCGGCCGCGCCCGGCGGTGCGGCCCGGGCTGACCAGGCCGAGCCGGTCGTACTGGCGCAGCGTCTGCGGGTGGAGCCCGGAGAGCTGCGCGGCCACCGAAATCACATAAACAGGCGTGTCGTCGGACAGGTCGAAATAGTTGGCGTCCATCGGCTACTCGCTTCTGGCTCGCTGAATGAGATCGGCGCGCGGGTCGTCGCCCGCGGTCGCGGTGTTGAACTCGGTGAGGAGCTCGCGCGACTTGTCGTCGAGCGTCTTCGGCACGAGCACCTCGACGCTGGCGAGCAGGTCACCCTTGGTGCCGTCCTTGCGGGAGACGCCCCTGCCCCGCACGCGGAACGTGCGGCCGTTGGGCGTGCCCGCCGGGACGCGCAGGGTCACCGGCATGCCCTTGAGGATCGGCACCTTGATCTCGGCGCCCAGCGCGGCCTCCGTGAACGTCACGGGAACCGTGATCGTGAGGTTGTCGCCCATCCGGCCGAACACGGGGTGCGGCTTGACGTGCGTCAGGATGTAGAGGTCGCCGGCCGGGCCGCCGTTCTCGCCCGGCGCGCCCTTGCCCTTGAGCTTGACCCGCTGCCCGTCGGCCACGCCGGCGGGGATCCTGGCCTGGATCGTGCGGGTGCTCTTGGCCCGGCCGTTGCCCTCGCACACGGGGCAGGGGTCGTCCACGAGCAGCCCGCGGCCCTTGCAGTCGCGGCAGGGCTCGGAGAAGGCGAAGTTGCCCAGGTTGCGGCTGGCCGCGCCGGTGCCCTCGCAGGTGGGACAGACCCGGGGGGTCGTGCCCGCCTTGGCGCCGGTGCCGCTGCACGCGGTGCAGGCGGCCGAGCTGGTCAGCCTGAGCGACACCGTGGTGCCCTCGACGGCCTCGGTGAACGAGAGCGTGACCTCGGACTCGACGTCCTGGCCGCGGCGCGGTCTGGTGGCGCTCGTCGTGCGGGTGGAGCCCCCCGCCCCACCGCGGTTGAACAGCCCGCCGAACAGGTCGCCGAGCCGCTCACCGGCGCCCCCGCCCTGCTGGCCGGCGGTGCCGCCGAACAGGTCGCCGAAGTCGAACGGGAAACCGCCACCGCCGGGGCGCTGACCGCCCACCCCGGACCCGAACAGCGTGCGCGCCTCGTCGTACTCCTTGCGGCGCTTGCCGTCGGACAGGATGTCGTACGCCTCAGAGACCTCCTTGAACTTGGTCTCCTTGGCGGCGTCGCCCTGGTTGGTGTCCGGGTGGTACTGCCTGGCCAGCTTCCGGTACGCCTTCTTGATCTCGTCGGCGGTGGCGGTCTTGGGCACACCAAGGACGGCGTAGTAGTCCTTTTCCAGGTAGTCCTTGGTGCTCATCTACGGCCCTTCGTCCTTTGTCAGTTTGCTTCGTCGTCATTGGACGCGGGAGGGGCGTCCTCGGGCTCGGCCACCGCCACCCGCGCCGGGCGCAGCACCCGCTCACCCATGCGGTAACCGGGCTGCAGCACCTCGATCGCGGTGGGCTCGGTGACGTCGGGCGAGTAGCTGTGCATCAGCGCCTCGTGGACCGTCGGGTCGAACGGGTCGCCCTTCTGGCCGTAGGCGCTGAGGCCCAGCTTGGTGAGCACCGACTCCAGCGACTCCGCCACCTTCGCGAAGCCACCGGTCAGCTCGCCGTGGTCACGGGCCCGTCCGATGTCGTCGAGCACGGGGAGTAGCTCGGTCAGCGCGCCGGCGACGGCCTGCTCGCGGACCGCGACCCTGTCGCGCTCGACCCTTCTGCGGTAGTTCGTGTACTCCGCCTGGAGGCGCTGGAGGTCGGCGGTCCGCTCGGCGAGCTGGGCCGCCAGCTCACCGTCGTGGGCCGCCGCCGGCGCCTGCTCGGCGGGCGCCTCGGGCTGCTCGCCCGAGGTCTCCCGAACCTCGCCCGTCTCCGGATCGATCTTGCGCTTGTCGCGGATCACCGGCTCCTCGTGCCCGTTGTCGCGCGCCGGCATCACTGGTCCTTCTTCGGCTGGTCTTCGTCGACGATCTCGGCCTCGACCACGTCGTCGTCGGCCTTGGCGCCCTGACCGGCCGAGGCGTCCTGCGGAGCGCCCTCGGGGCCGGCCTGCTGGCCCTGGCTGGCGGCGTAGATGGCCGAGCCCATCTTCTGGCTGACCGTGGCGAGCTTCTCCGCGGAGGTGCGGATGACGTCGGTGTCGGTGCCCTCAAGAGCCTTCTTCAGCTCGGCCAGGGCGTCGTTGACCTCGGTCTTGATGTCGCCGGGGACCTTGTCGTCGTTCTCGCGGAGGAACTTCTCCGTCTGGTAGGCCAGACCGTCCGCGTTGTTGCGGACCTCGGCCTCCTCGCGGCGCTTCTTGTCCTCCTCGGCGTACGACTCGGCCTCGCGCATCATGCGCGCGATGTCGTCCTTCGGCAGCGCGGAGCCGCCGGTGATGGTCATCGTCTGCTCCTTGCCCGTGCCCAGGTCCTTGGCGGAGACGTTGACGATGCCGTTGGCGTCGATGTCGAAGGTGACCTCGATCTGCGGGATGCCGCGCGGCGCCGGGGCGATGCCGGTCAGCTCGAAGGTGGCCAGCTTCTTGTTGTACGAGGCGATCTCGCGCTCGCCCTGGTAGACCTGGATCTGCACCGACGGCTGGTTGTCCTCGGCCGTGGTGAAGACCTCCGAGCGCTTGGTCGGGATCGTCGTGTTGCGCTCGATGATCTTGGTGAAGATGCCGCCCTTGGTCTCGATGCCCAGCGACAGCGGGGTCACGTCGAGCAGGAGGACGTCCTTGACCTCACCCTTGAGCACGCCGGCCTGAAGAGCGGCGCCGATGGCGACGACCTCGTCGGGGTTGACGCCCTTGTTGGGCTCCTTGCCGCCGGTCAGCTCGCGGACGAGCTCGGTGACGGCGGGCATACGGGTCGAGCCGCCGACGAGCACCACGTGGGCGATGTCGGAGACCTTGATGCCGGCGTCCTTGATGACCTGGTGGAACGGGCCCTTGGTCCGCTCGAGCAGGTCGGCCGTCAGGCGCTGGAACTCGGCCCTGGTCAGCTTCTCGTCGAGGTGCAGCGGGCCCTCGGAGGAAGCGGTGATGTAGGGCAGGTTGATGTTGGTCTCGGCCTGGCTGGACAGCTCGATCTTGGCCTTCTCCGCGGCCTCACGCAGGCGCTGGAGGGCCATCTTGTCCTTGGCGAGGTCGACGCCGTGGGCGTTCTGGAAGCGCTTGACCAGCTCGTCGACGACGCGCTGGTCCCAGTCGTCGCCACCGAGGTGGTTGTCGCCGGAGGTGGCCTTGACCTCGACGAAACCGTGGCCGTCCTCCTGGCCGACGTCGAGCAGCGAGACGTCGAAGGTGCCGCCGCCGAGGTCGAAGACCAGGATCGTCTGGTCCTGCTCCTTGTCGAGCCCGTAGGCGAGGGCCGCGGCGGTCGGCTCGTTGATGATGCGCAGAACGTTGAGGCCCGCGACCGTGCCGGCCTCCTTGGTGGCCTGGCGCTGGGCGTCGTTGAAGTAGGCCGGGACGGTGACCACCGCGTCGGTGATCTTCTCGCCCAGGTACGCCTCGGCGTCCTGCTTCAGCTTCTGCAGCACGAAGGCGCTGATCTGCTGGGGGGAGAACTTCTTGCCGTCGATCTCCTGGGACCAGTTGGTGCCCATCTCGCGCTTGACCGAGCGGATCGTCCGGTCAACGTTGGTGACGGCCTGCCGCTTGGCGACCTCGCCCACCAGGACCTCGCCGTTCTTCGCGAAGGCGACCACGGACGGCGTGGTCCGCGAGCCCTGCGCGTTGGCGATGACGGTGGGCTCACCGCCCTCGAGGATCGAGACGACGGAGTTGGTCGTCCCAAGGTCGATACCTACCGCACGTGCCATGAGTACGTCCTTGTAGTCAAAGTTGAGTCGGTTGGACTCAAGCTACGGATTCGTGTCGTCTTTGTCAAACGACTTGAGCCTACCCGACTCAACCCCGATGAGCGCGTCAGCATTCCCATGAACTGGGGCGATATCCGGCGTTCTTCCCCACATCAGGCGTAACGGGGGCGGACGCCCGGTGGTTCCGCCGGCATGAACAAGCCGCCCACCTCGACACGTGCGTCATGAGGAGGGCGGCCGAGTGGGACGTGCGGCTCAGGGCTTGGCGCCGTCCACGAGCTTGCGCTTGGCGAGGGGGTGCTTGAGCTTGACGGTCGTGGTCTTCTCCAGGGCCAGCATGATGCAGGAGACGTTCTCGGCCTTGGGGGACGTGCCCTCGTACAGGGTGATGGTGACCTTCTTGGCGGTCTCCTTGACCTTGACCCGGTCCAGCACGGTGCACGGCTCCACCCCCGACCACCAGGTGAGCCTGACCTGCTTGCCGCGTGCGACGGACGTGGCCTTGGTCCAGCGGACCTTGTGCACGTTGATGGCGTCGCCGGTGGGCTTGACCGGCTCGGGGGCCTTGGTCGGGGCCTTGGTGGGGGCGGTGGTGACCGGCGTCACGGTGTGCTCGACGGGCGCCTGCGGCCCCGGACGGGCGGCCGGCGGCGATGTGGCACAACTCGTCGCGAGCACCAGAGAACCGGCGAGAAGAGTCGCTGTCGTCATTGTGCGCATATCTATAGGACGAAAAGGGCAGGTCCGCGGTTCAGCGTTATACCCGGGAAGTGGGCGGTTAGTGTGGGTCACGTGCTCCGTCAGGCAATGCTCGCCGTCTCCAAGAGCGAACGCGCCGAACGCGTCATCACCACATCGCCGCTGACCAGGGACGTGGTCAAGCGGTACGTCGCCGACGACGTCGGCGAGGTCATCCGCGGGCTGACCCACGAGGGCCTCCTCGTGACCGTCGACCACCTGGGCGAAGAGGTGACCGACAGGAGACAGGCCGAGGCGGCCGTGCGCGAGTACCTGTCGCTCCTCGACCGGCTGCCGCCGGGCGGCGACGCCTCGGTCAAGCTGACCGCGCTCGGGCTGCGGCTGTCGGAGCAGGTCGCGCTCGACAACGCGGCCACCATCTGCGAGGCGGCGGCCGGCCGCGGCATCACGGTCACGCTCGACGCCGAGGAGCACGACACGATCGGTGGCCTGCACTTCGTGCACGCCACCCTGCGCAAGGAGCATCCCGACGTCGGGATCGTGGTCCAGGCGTACCTGCCCGACGCGCTCGAACGCTGCGAGAAGCTGGTCGGCGCCCGCGTACGGCTCTGCAAGGGCGCCTACACGGCCCCCGGCGCCTACAACAGGCCGGCCGACGTCGACCGCTCGTTCGTCCGCTGCCTCAAGATCCTCATGGCGGGCACCGGCTACCCCATGATCGCCACGCACGACCCCAGGATGATCCAGATCGCCTCCACCCTGGCCGTGCTCGACGGCCGCGACGTGAACGGCTTCGAGTACCAGATGTTGTACGGCGTGCGCCCCGGCGAGCAGCGCCGCCTGGCCGGCCTCGGGGGCCAGGTGCGCGTGTACGTCCCGTACGGCGCCGACTGGTACGCCTACCTCATGCGCCGCCTGGCCGAACGCCCCCGCAACCTGGCGTTCTTCCTCAGATCGCTGCTGTCGCGGGGCTAGTAGGCTGGGCCGGGCGTCCGTTCCCTTCGAGAGGTCGAGATGATCGCGATTCTGGGCACCGGCAAGATGGGCGAGGCCCTGCTGTCCGGGCTGCTGCGCGCCGGGTTCAAGCCGGGCGACATCATGGCGACCAGCCGCCGTCCTGAGCGGGCGCAGGCGCTGCGCGAGACCTACGGCGTGCGCACGGTCGACAACGCCGAGGCGGCCAAGTCGGCCGACACCCTGATCCTGGCCGTCAAGCCCCAGGACATGGCGACCCTGCTGGCCGAGATCGCCCCCTACGTCCCGGCCGACCGCCTGGTCATCACGGCGGCGGCCGGCATCACCACCGCGTTCGTGGAGCAGCGGCTCGGCGTCGAGGTGCCGGTGGTCCGGGTCATGTCCAACACGCCGATCAGGTTCGACGAGGCGATGAGCGTGATCTCGGCGGGCGCGCACGCCGGCGAGGAGCACCTCAAGCTCGCCGAGGGCCTGCTCAAGCCGGTCGGCAAGGTGCTGCGCATCCCCGAGTCCCAGCAGGACGCCGCGACCGCGCTGTCCGGCAGCGGCCCCGCCTACTTCTTCTACCTGGTCGAGGCCATGGTCGACGCGGGCATCCTGCTCGGCATGCCGCGGGCCGCCGCGCTCGACATGGTCACCCAGTCGATCGTCGGCGCGGCCGTGATGCTGCGCGACTCCGGGGAACATCCGGTGATCCTGCGGGAGGCCGTCACCTCGCCGGGCGGCACCACGATCGCGGCCATCGCCGAGTTGGAGCGCCACAGCGTGCGCGCCGCCTTCCTGGCCGCCATCGAGGCCGCCCGCGACCGGGGGCGCCAGCTCGCCTCCGGCTGACCGGCGGCGCGGGGAAGCCTGTCGTGCTGCTCAGGCGTCCCGCCGCTGCATGAGGACGCCCCCCGCCACCACCGCGACGGCGACCCACAGCGCGTAGACGCCGAGCCCGCTCCACGGCCCCAGCGGGTTCCCGGGCTGGTCCAGCACGATCTCCAGGCCGGCGTTGGTGGTGAAGTGGTCGGAGACGGTCTTGCCCCACTGGCCGGGCAGCGCGCTGGTGAGCTGCGGCAGCACCAGCATCAGCGCGATGGCCGAGACGATCGCGCCCGGCGTGTGCCGGATCAGCGTGCCGAGCCCCAGCCCGAACAGGCCGCACGCGGTGAGGTAGAGCCCGGCCCCGAACACCGACTGCGCCGCGGTGCCCAGGTCGACCGAGCCCGGCCGGAGGATCGCCAGGCCGACGGCCACCGCGGCGGCGGCCGCGACCGTGCAGACGACCAGCGCCGTCACGGTGAACACCACGATCTTGCCGGCGAGCAGCTTCATCCGCCTCGGCACGGCCAGCAGCGACGTGCGGATGCCGCCGGTCCGGTACTCGCTGGAGATCACCAGCACGCCCAGCGTGGCCATGGACAGCGAGGCGAACATGATGCCGGTCAGGCTCGTCATGACGGCCTGGTCGCCGGTGATGGGCCGCCCGTCGGCCGTGGCCTTGGACGCGACCGACAGGAGCCCGCCGAGGCCGATCAGGAGCAGGGCGGTGACGGCGAGCGTCCACACCGTCGAACGCACCGAACGGATCTTGGTCCACTCGGACCTCAGGATGTCGGTCATGACGAGTACTCCACACTGTCCTTGGTGAGCTCCATGTACGCCGCTTCGAGCGAGGGCTGCACGAACGTCAGCTCCTCCAGGGGGATCCCGGCCCGAGCGGTCAGGGTGCCGATCTCCAGCGTGCTCATCGCGGTGACGCGCAGGTGGTCCGGGTACAGGTCGCCCACCTTGACCAGGTCGGCGACCTCGGCCAGGCGCGGGGAACGCACCCGTACGTAGCCCTGCGAGCTGCGCCCGATGAACTCCTGCACGCTCGTGTCGGCGATCAGCCGCCCCCGGCCGATCACGATCAGGTGGTCGGCCGTCTGGGCCATCTCGCTCATGAGGTGGCTGGAGACGAACACCGTCCGCCCTTCGGCGGCCAGCTTGCGCATGAACGTGCGGATCCACAGGATGCCCTCGGGGTCGAGCCCGTTGACCGGCTCGTCGAAGAGCAGGATCTCGGGGTCGCCGAGCAGCGCGGCCGCGATGCCCAGGCGCTGCGACATGCCGAGCGAGAAGCCGCCGATCCGGCGCCGCGCCACCTCGCGCAGGCCGACCGTCTCCAGCACCTCGTTCACCCGGCCGGCCGGGATGCCGTTGCTCTGGGCGATGGCCAGCAGGTGGTTGCGGGCGCTGCGGCCGCCGTGCACGGCCTTGGCGTCCAGCAGCGCGCCCACCTTGCGCAGCGGATGCGGATGCTCCTGGTACGGCCGCCCGTCCACCAGCACGGATCCGCCCGAGGGCCGGTCCAGGCCGAGGATCATGCGCATGGTCGTGGACTTGCCGGCGCCGTTGGGCCCGAGGAACCCGGTCACCTGGCCGGGCTCGACGTCGAACGACAGGTCCGCGACGGCATGGGTGGCGCCGTAGCGTTTGCTCAGGTTGGTTGCGCGAATCGCCGTCATGCCACCAAGCGTGCCGCCGGCGTCTCACGTTCTCTTCGGCCGTGAGGACGTTCTTGCCGGGCGCGGCCTGGGACCCTGGTCCTAGTCTCCAGGTTTGATCAGCGCCGCCTCGTACGCGACGATCACCGCCTGCGCCCGGTCCCTGACCCCGATCTTGGCGAACAGGCTGGTCACGTGGTTCTTGACGGTCGAGGGGGAGACGGCCAGCTGCCCGGCGATCTCGGTGTTCGACCGGCCTCTGGCGATCAGCACGAGGATCTCCCGCTCGCGCTCGGTCAACGCGTCCAGCATGGGCGGCGCGGGCGCGGCCGGCGGCCTCGACGACCGGACGAACGTGCCGATCAGCCGGGTCAGCAGCCGCGGCGCGACCGCCGACTCGCCCCGGTGCACCACGCGCACGCCCTCGATCAGCTCCTCGGGGGAGACGTCCTTGGGCAGGAAACCGGCGGCGCCCGCCCGCAGCGCCGCGACCACGTTCTCGTCCAGGTCGAACGTGCTCAGCGCGAGCACCCGCACGCCCGGCAGCTCCGAGGTGATCAGCTCGGTCGCCCGCACGCCGTCGAGCCCCGGCATGTGCAGGTCCATCAGCACCACGTCGGGACGCAGCCGCCGGCTCAGCTCGACGGCCCGCTCGCCGTCGCCGGCCTCGCCCACCACGGACAGGTCGGGCTGCGCGTCGAGCATCAGCCGGAACCCCTTGCGGACCAGCTCGTGGTCGTCGACCAGCAGCACCGTGATCATGTTGCCTCCAGGGGGATGCGGGCGTGCACCCGGAATCCTCCCCCGGGACGCGGGCCGGTCGAAAGCCGGCCGCCGCACAGCGCGACCCGCTCGGCCATGCCGCCCAGCCCGAACCCCGGCGCGCCGCCCTGCTGCGGCACGCCGTCGTCGAGCACCTCGACCTCCACCGCCTCGGACTCGTAGGCCAGGCGCACGCTGGCCCTGGCGCCGGCCGCGTGCTTGCGGGTGTTGGTCAGGGCCTCCTGCACGATCCGGTAGACGGCGTGGTCCACGGCCGAGGGCAGCGCCACCGGCTCGCCCGTGACGGTCAGGCTGGCGGGCAGCCCGGCGCTCCTGGCCTCGCCGATGAGCGCGGGCAGGCGGTCGGCCCCCACGCCGGTCGCGGCGTCCGGGCCGTCGTTGCCGTCGGCCCGCAGCACGTGCAGCAGCCGGCGCATCTCCGACATCGCCTGGCGGGCCGTCTGCTGGGCGCTCTCCAGCGCCTCGCGGGTGACCTCCTGCTCGGGCGCGAGCGTGGCCCGCGCGCCGCCGACCAGGGCGTTGATCACCGTGATGTGGTGCGCGACGACGTCGTGCAGCTCCCGCGCGATGCGCCGCCGCTCGGCCTGTACGGCGGCGTCGGCGGCCTCCCGCCTGCTGCGTTCGTTCAGCTCGGCCCTGGCCTTGACCAGCGCGCCGATGCCGGCCGGGATCGCGACGACGAAGGCGCCGGCCAGGAACTGCCCGATGCCCGGCCCCTTGATCTCCATCACCGCGCCGTAGGCGACCATCCCCGTGACCGTCATGGCCAGCGACGGACGGCCGGAGGAGTGGCGCGCCAGGCTGTAGAAGGCGATCCCCTCCGGGATGGTGGCCGACGTCACCAGTCCGGCCGCGATGCCGATCACGTCGAACGCCGTGACGGCCCCGGCCACCAGCACCGGCCTGCTCCGGCGGACGAGCAGCAGCACGCTGGTCAGCAGGAAGTGCGCCGCCCCCAGAGCCCCGGCCGTCCCGGTCTGGACGGACGAGATGATCAGCCCGAGACCCGCGAACACGGCGAGGACCACCACGATCGTGGTGTCGAAAACCCGGGGACGTCGGAAGAAATGGAAGATTCTGAGGAAAGGTCGCGCCCAGCGCACCATAAAACATTAAGTCACGAAATTTCTGATGCGACCGGGGCCGTCCCCGACGATCACCCGGGCTACAACCGGAACAGGGCGCTGCGGTAACGTCGGCGCAAGGTGAGGGACGCGCGGAGGGCGGGGCATGAGCCGAACGGCACGAGTCATCTGGGACGACGCTCTCACCTCCTACAACTTCGGCCCGAGCCACCCGCTGGCGCCCATCAGGGTCGAGCTGACGATCGCGCTCGCCCGCGCGCTCGGCGTCCTCGACAAGGTCGAGATGGCCGGCTGCGCGCCCGCCGGCGACGACGAGCTGGCCCTGGTGCACGATCGCGGCTACATCGAGGCGGTCAAGGGCGTCTCCGTGGCCGGCGTGCCCGACCTGCGGGCAGGGCTCGGCACCACCGACAATCCGGCCTTCAAGGGCGTGCACGAGGCGTCCGCGCTGATCGCGGGGGCGTCCCTGGCGGCGGCGCGCGCGGTCTGGGAGGGCGCGGCCGAGCACGCGGTCAACGTCGCGGGCGGGCTCCACCACGCCATGCCGGCCGCGGCCAGCGGCTTCTGCGTCTACAACGACCCGGCCCTGGCCATCGCCTGGCTGCTGGAGCAGGGGGCCACGCGGGTGGCCTACGTCGACGTCGACGTGCACCACGGCGACGGCGTGCAGGCCGTCTTCTACGACGATCCCCGGGTGCTGACGATCAGCCTGCACGAGAGCCCGCGCACGCTGTTCCCGGGCACCGGCTTCCCCCACGAGACCGGCGCGGAGGGCACGGCCGTCAACGTGGCGCTCCCGGCCGGCACCGGCGACTCCGGCTGGCTGCGCGCCTTCCACGCGGTCGTGCCGCCGCTGCTGCGCGAGTTCGGCCCCGAGATCCTGGTCACCCAGCACGGCTGCGACAGCCACGCCCTCGACCCCCTCGCCAACCTCATGCTCAGCATCGACGGCCAGCGCGCCGCCTACGCCGCCCTGCACGACCTGGCGCACGAGACGGCGGGCGGCCGGTGGATCGCGGTGGGCGGCGGCGGTTACGAGCTCGTCCAGGTCGTGCCGCGCATCTGGACGCACCTCATCGCCGAGGCAGCCGGCCATCCCGTCGATCCGGCCACGCCCACCCCCGACGCCTGGCGCCGGTACGTCAGGGAGCGCACCGGCGAGGCGCCCCCGCTGACCATGACCGACGGACGCAATCCGGAATTTCACGACATCTCCGGCGGTTATGACCCAGCGGACCCCATCGACCGTGCGGTCATGGCGACCCGGCAGGCGGTGTTCCCTCTGCACGGCCTCGACCCGATGCCCTGACGACCGCCCCGACGACGCTCGACGTCCTCGATGCCCCTGATGAGGAAGACCTGTGCTGAGCCGCGACGAACTCCGCCGACACCTGATCCACAGCCGTATCGCCGGTGACGTCGCGACGTCGCGCGAGAACAACCTCGACCACTACAGCTCGCTGGCCAACCGCGACCCGTACTACATGCTCGGCCTGACGTTCGAGCAGCCGTGGACCTTCCGGGACGTCCTCGACCTGATGGCCAAGTCGGCCGGCGTGGTCGCCGATCCCGGCCACCGCCGGGGCCAGGACACCATCGACCCCGACCTGACGATCGACGCGATCGACGCCATGGCGGCGCGCATCGCGTCCGTGTTGTCGCGGCCGTCCCCGCGGGTGTTGTTCGCCACCGGCCACCCGACCGGGCTGCTCGCCGTCCACCTGCCGCTGGCCAGGTTCGCCGTCGAGCGCGGCGCGACCCTGCTCACCCCGGCCGAGGGCTGGACGTACACCGGCTCCGGCTTCGGACGCCCGCGCCGCATCCGCTACCTCCAGGACATCGCCATGCTCGACGACCGCGGCGGCTTCGTGCACACCCACGACTCGGCCCCGATGCGGCACATGCTCGACGAGCTCGAAGGCGGGCTGCCCGACCTGGTGATCGCCGACCACGGCTGGGCGGGGGCGGCGGGCGAGGCGGGCGTGCCGACGGTGGCCTTCGCCGACAGCAACGACCCCGGCCTGTTCCTCGGCGAGGCCGAGGGAAAGATCGACGTGGTCGTGCCACTCGACGACAATGTGCTACCCCGCTATTACGCTCCGCTGACCGAGCGGTTGGTCACTCTGGTCTCACGAGCCCTTTGAGTCGAAAACGGCCCTCCCCATACCGTCTTTTCGCGCCTGCATTCCAAGGGGCTCGCTGTCCCTTTGCCAACTTTTGATGGTGCTTGGGCGACTCTTATGTGTGGCAACTTGGACAGTTCCAAGGTCCAGGCGAGGTGCTCGGCCCGGCTGCTAACCAGCGACTTTACTGGTCCGGCTGACAGGTGGCTCCGCGGACTGAGAAAATAGGGGGTTTGCGCACCCGGAGTCCCGACTTACGCTGACGGCAGTACACGTGCGTGAGCAATGGCACCAGTGGGGATAACCCGGAAACACGTGCGGAAGAGGCGTCCGATGGGTGCAGGCGAAAGACCTCTCAGCGAGGTGAAGTTCCTGACCGTGGCTGAAGTCGCGACGGTCATGAGGGTGTCCAAGATGACGGTGTACCGGCTCGTCCACTCAGGTGAGCTGCCGGCCATCCGAGTTGGCCGGTCGTTCAGAGTGCCCGAGCAGGCGGTCCACGACTATCTGCGGGAGGCCTACATCGAGGCAGGTTGAAGTAGCGGCGCGCCCGAACGCGCCGTGAATTCGGTCGCGGGAGAAGCCCGGCCTGCGCACCACGAGGCCGGGCTCTCACCCCCCAAGGGGCGATCCACCCCCGATCGCCGGTAGTCTGTCACCCGGTGTGCGCTCGCACATCGATTCAGACTTGCTATCAGTACCTGGGGGTCCCGTGGGCTCTGTGATCAAGAAGCGCCGCAAGCGGATGGCCAAGAAGAAGCACCGCAAGCTGCTCAAGAAGACGCGCATCCAGCGGCGTAACAAGAAGTAACCGACGCAGCTGCGAGGCGCTGATGACCCACACCGTGCTTGTCACCGGGGTCTCGCGCCACATAGGCGCCCGGGTGGCGAGCGTCCTCGCGGCTGACCCGGAAATCAGCCGCGTCATCGGAGTGGACACCGTGCCGCCCCCCTCGCTGACGCGGGACGGCGGCATCACTCTGGGCCGGACGGAGTTCGTCCGGGTCGATCTGCGCAGCCCCGACATCGCTGAGGTGATCGCGGCCGCGGACATCGACACCGTTGTGCACATGAGCCTGGTCAGCGCCCCGTCCAAGGGCGATGGCAGGGCTGCCATGAAGGAGCACAACGTCATAGGCACCATGCAACTGCTCGGTGCCTGCCAGCGGTCGTCGACCGTGCGGCGCGTGGTGGTGCGCTCCACCACCGCCGTCTACGGCTCGTCCCCGCGCGATCCTGCGGTGTTCACCGAGGACCTGGAGCCGCACGTCGGTCCGGTCCACGGCTACGCCAAGGACGCGGCGGAGGTCGAGGGCTACGTGCGCGGTTTCGCGCGCCGCCGCCCCGACGTGACGGTGTCGCTGCTGCGCTTCGCCAACTTCATGGGTCCGGGCGTCGACTCGCCGCTCACCCGTTACTTCAGCCAGCCCTTCGTGCCGACGGTGTTCGGCTTCGACCCGCGGTTGCAGTTCGTCCACGAGGACGACGCGGTCGAGGTGCTGCGCAGGATGGCGAACGAAGACCACCCCGGCACGTTCAACGTGGCCGGGGCAGGCGTGTTGCTGCTGTCGCAGTGCGCGCGCCGGGCCGGCCGGGCGTCGCTGCCGCTGTTCGCGCCCGTCTTCCGCACGCTCGGCAACACCGTGCGCAGGCTCGGCCTCGTCGAGTACTCGCCCGAGCAGCTGCGGCTGATGAGCTACGGCCGGGCGGTCGACACCGCCAGGCTGGAGGCCGAGCTGGGCTGGCGGCCCAAATACACCACCGCGGCGGCCTTCGACGACTTCGTGCGTTCACGGGGTATGCATCCGTTCGGAGGTGTGCGTCCGTGAGCGTGCCGCACGAGGAGGAGGGCCGGGTGATCCCGATCAGCGCCGCGCCGTCCTTCGAGGAGCCCGATCCGCTGGCCCGGCTGCTGGCGTTCGTCCGCCGGCGCGTCACCGGCGAGTACGAGGTCGACGAGTTCGGCTACGACCCCGAGCTGACCGACAAGGTGCTCCTCGAACTGATCAGACCGCTCTACCACCGCTGGTTCAGGGTCGAGACGGCCGAGCTGAAGAACGTGCCCGCCGAGGGCGGCGCGCTGGTGGTGGCCAACCACTCCGGCACGCTGCCGATCGACGCGCTCATGATGCAGGTCGCCCTGCACGACGAGGCGGGCCGGGCCGTCCGCCTGCTCGGGGCCGACCTGGTCTACCAGCTGCCGTTGCTCGGCCACCTGTCCCGCAAGACCGGCCACACGCTGGCCTGCCCCGAGGACGCCGACCGGCTGTTGCGCAAGGGCGAGCTGGTCGGCGTGTTCCCCGAGGGCTTCAAGGGCGTCGGCAAGCCGTTCTCCGAGCGCTACAAGCTGCAGCGGTTCGGCCGGGGCGGGTTCGTGGCCTCGGCGATCCGCGCGGGCGTGCCGATCGTGCCCACGGCCATCGTGGGGGCCGAGGAGATCTATCCGAAGATCGGCGACCTGAAGTTCCTGGCCCGCATCCTCGGCGTCCCCTACCTGCCGATCACGCCGTTCTTCCCGCTGCTCGGGCCGCTCGGGCTGGTGCCGCTGCCGTCCAAGTGGATGATCGAGTTCGGCGAGCCGATCCGCACCGACGAGTACGAGCCCGCCGCGGCCGACGACCCGATGCTGGTGTTCAACCTGACCGACCACGTGCGCGAGGTCATCCAGCAGATGCTCAACGAGTTGCGGCTGCGCAGGGGGCCGGCCTTCCCGCCGTTCCTGTGAAGGGTGCAACCGGTCGTGCCCGGCCGGTGTTCTGCGGGTGTAGTCACTGACACCCGAGAGGAACCTCTTCGATGGATCTCCAGCTTTCCGGCCGTGTGGCCGTCGTCACCGGCGCGTCCAAGGGCATCGGCCTGGCCGTCGCGCGCACCCTGGCGGAGGAGGGCGCGCACGTCGTGGCCGCCTCGCGGACCGCGCCCGACGCCAAGGTGACGCACGTCGCGGTGGACCTGATGGACCCGCAGGCGCCCGCCCGGGTGATCGCCCGAGCCGTGGAGGAGTTCGGCGGGGTGGACATCCTGGTCAACAACGCCGGCGGGCCGCCCCCCGGCGTGACGCTGCCCCGGGTCGGGTTCATGGCGCCGGGCGACGACGACTGGCAGGCCATGTTCGAGTTCAACCTGTTCGCGGCCGTACGCATGATCCGCGCGGCCGTGCCGCTCATGGTGGAGCGCGGCGGCGGCTCGATCGTGAACATCTCCTCCGGCTCGGCCCGCCAGCCCGGGGCCATGAACGTGGACTACGGCGCGGCCAAGGCCGCCATGAACCACGTGAGCAAGGCCGTCTCGGAGGAGTACGGCCCGCAGGGCGTCCGGGTGAACACGATCTCGCCCGGCCCGGTGCTCACCGACTGGTGGACCAAGGACGGCGGCGCCGCCGACGTCATCGCCGGGATGGCCGGGGCGTCGAAGGAGGACGTCATCGCCCAGGTCGCCCCCGGCATGATGAAGCTGGCCACCGGACGCCTGGTGAGCCCGCAGGAGATCGCCGACATGGTCGCCCTGCTGGTCTCGCCGCGCTCGGGCAGCACGACCGGCGCCGACATCGCCGTGGACGGCGGGTTCCTGAAGGAGATCTGAACCCTCTTGGCGGGTTGTGGCAAGACATCCGTGACCGATTCTCCACAGAAAGGCGGAGATGATCACGCAACCCGCCACCAGGGGGGCGGACTCGGAGCTCGTGAGCGCCTCCCTGACCGAGCCGGAGGCGTTCGCCGAGCTGTTCGACCGCTACTCCGCCATGCTCTACCGGTACGTCTCCAAACGCCTCGGCCCTGAGCCGGCCGAGGACCTCGTCGGCGAGACGTTCCTCGTCGCGTTCTCCCGCCGCAAGAGCTACGACCTGTCCTACCCTGACGCCAGGCCGTGGCTCTTCGGCATCCTCACCAAGCTCATCTCCCGCCACCACCGCAAGGAGGGGGCGCGGTACCGGGCGTTCCTGCGGGCCCCCCTCGACCAGGACGTGGAGTCGCCCGCCGACCGCGTCGCCGCGGGGGTCACGGCGCAGGCCGCCCGTCCCCGCCTGGCGGGCGCGCTGGCCGCGCTGCCCGCCAAGGACCGGGACGTCCTGCTGTTGATCGCCTGGGGTGACCTCACCTACGAAGAGGTCGCCCAGGCGCTCGGCATCCCGATCGGAACCGTTCGCTCCCGCCTCAACAGGGGCAGGCGGAAGGTGCGGGCCGCGCTCGGCGACACCAATCCCATGCTGGAGGAGGAGTGACCATGGACGACCTGCGGATGCTCCGCGACCTCGGCGCGGAACTGGAGCACCAGCCGCCCCCGACACTCGTCCGCCAGCGCGACCGTCTGCTGCGGGAGCGCCCGCGCCGCAGGTGGAACGCCTACTGGACGGCCGGCCTGGTCGCCGTCGGCACGGCCGCGGCAGTCGCGGTGCCGACCCTGCTGGTCAACGGCAACACCGTGGCCGCTCCGTCGGCGGGCGCGCGCCCGGTCGACATGACCGGCGCCCGCAACATCCTGGTGATCGGCTCCGACACGCGCGGCGGGCCGGGCAACGCCAAGTACGGGCCCGCCATGGCCAGGACGCCCGACAAGGGCGGCAGGCGCTCCGACACCATCCTGCTCGTGCACGTGCCCGCCGACCGCGGCCAGGCCGTCGGGGTCAGCGTGCCGCGCGACTCGATCGTGCAGATCCCGTCGTGCGGGTCCGACCCGGCGCGGAAGGACATGATCAACTCGGCGTACAACACCGGGGGAGCGGGCTGCCTGAGGAAGACGCTGGAGAAGCTGACCGGCGTCCGGGTGGACCACACGGTCGAGGTCGACTTCACCGGCTTCAAGGGCATGGTGGACGCGCTCGGCGGCGTCCAGATCACGCTCAGGACGCCGGTGGACGACAAGGCGGCGAAGCTGAAGCTGCCCGCCGGCAAGGTCACGCTCGACGGCGAGAGCGCCCTCGGCTACGCCCGCCTGCGCCGCTACGGCGACGGCTCGGACGTCCAGCGGATCAAGCGGCAGCAGATCCTGCTGCTGGCGATGCTGAAGAAGGCGAGGAGCGCGGCCGCCGACCCGGCCCGGCTCAGCGGCTTCCTCGGCGTAGTGCGCAAGTCGGTCAGGACGGACCTGAGCCTGGAGGCCATGGTCGAGCTGGCCAGAGCCACGTCCGCGACGCAGGTGTCACTCGTCACCGTGCCGTGGAAACCGGCCCAGGACGACCCCAACCGGATCGAGTGGCAGCAGCCGGAGGCCCGGAAGTTGTTCGAGCGCCTGCGATGACCGGCGCCGGCGTGCGCCCGGCGGTGGACGTCAAGGAGCCGTCCACGCGGCCGGGCCACGCCGTCGTCCTCGTCCGCGGACGGCTAGTGGGAGCGGTAGTGCTTGCGCAGGGCGATGCCCGCCGCGACGCCGCCCGCGATCGCGCCGACCCCGGCCGCGATGGGCAGGGCGGTCATGGTGGCCTTGCGGCCGGTACGGAAGTCCTTGACCGGCCAGTCGTGCTTCCTGGCGTGCTCGCGCAGCTCGCTGTCGGGGTTGATCGCCACCGCGCTGCCGACCAGCGACAACATCGGCAGGTCGTTGGCCGAGTCGCTGTAGGCCGTGCAGCGGGTCAGGTCGAGCCCTTCGCGGCGGGCCAGCGCGCGCACCGCCTCAGCCTTGGCCGGACCGTGCAGCAGGTCGCCCACCAGATGGCCGGTGTAGACGCCGCCGGCGGTCTCGGCGACCGTGCCGAGCGCGCCGGTGAGGCCGAGCCGCTGGGCGATGACCCGGGCCAGCTCGACGGGCGTGGCCGTGACGAGCCAGACCCGCTGGCCGGCGTCGAGGTGGCTCTGCGCGAGCGCGCGGGTGCCGCCCCAGATGCGGTCGGCCATGACCTCGTCGTAGATCTCCTCGCCGAGGCGGACGACGTCGTCGACCTTGGCGCCCGCGACGAAGGCGAGCGCGGTCTCCCGGGCGACCGCGATGTGCTCGGGGTTCTCGTTGCCGCGCAACCGGAACACGGCCTGGCCGACGGCGAACTTCAGCAGATCGGATGTGGTGAACATGCCGCGCGTGGCCAGCCCGCGGGCGAAGTGGTAGATGGACGCGCCGCGCATCATGGTGTTGTCGACGTCGAAGAAGGCCGCCGCCTCCAGGTCCGGCTCGACCGGCGCGGCCGGCGCGACGGTGACCGCCGCCCGCGCCGCGGCCTCGCCGGCGGCCTCGGCCCCAACCTCGTGTCGTCGTCGCATTAGCCGCCACATGCGGTTCAGCTTACCTAGCCGGTGCCACGAGCCCCTCGATGTAGTCGAGGTAGCCGGCGGCCTGTCCCTTCTGTGCCTCGGTGAGATGGTCCAGCATCGGCTCGACCGTTTCCCGCTGCTTCTGGGCGAACTTCTTGATCTTGGACGAGCGGGGCTGCGTACGCGTCAGCCGGCTGATCCCGGAGCGGGTGGAGTCCTCCATGTCCTTGAGCGTCTGGCCGACCAGCGGGCTGTCGGTGGACGAGCCGAGCAGGCTGGCGACCTCCTTGGCGCGGGTCTCGGCCGAGGCCAGCTCGCGCTCGCCGCGTTGGGCGTCGTCGGTGCTCAGGTGCACCAGGGTGCTCTCCGCGGCCCTCTTGAGCGGGTAGAGCGTGTCGCCCGGGACCGCCTGGTACGTGGCGAAGGACGCCACCATCATGGCCCCCGCCAGACCCAACGTGGCGACCTGGGACAGCAGCGGACGGCGACGGCGGCGTACGGGCTGGACGGCCGGGGCCGGCGCGAGCTCCTCGTCGGGGGCCGACAGCAGCAGGCGGCCGGAGACCAGATCCTCGCGCAGGCGCTCGCGGAAGGCCGGCTCGGGCCCGCCGCCCAGAGACGGGCCGTGCAGCTCCGTGAGACGCTCGATGACGAGCTCCCGCCGCCTGCGCGCCCTACTCATGACAGCTCCCTGAGGGATCCAGCCGTGACAACTGGCCTAACGAGGTGCGGGTGGGAGAGGTTACGCCAGGTCGTGCTTGAGTGCCCTGGCGAGCGTTCGAATGGCCCGAAACTGCAGCGCTTTGATCGCTCCACTCTTCTTCCCCATGATCAACGCGGTTTCCGCGAGCGAGAGGCCGTGCAGGAAGCGCAGCACCACGCATTCCTGCTGGTCGGGATTGAGGTCGCGGACGGCGCGCAGCACCCGGTCGTTCATGATGGCCGTGACCACCGCGTTCTCCGGGATGTGCGCGCCTTCGAGCGGCACGTCGATCAGCTCTCCCGTCGGGATCTCCAGTCGGTAGCGGCCGGACTTGAAGTGGTCGGCCACCAGGTTCCTGGCGATGGTGACGAGCCACGCGCCGAAGTCGCGGCCCTGCCAGGTGAAGTCGCCGATCCTGCGCAGCGCGCGCAGGAAGGTCTCGCTGGTCAGGTCCTCGGCGAGCTGGTGGGCGCCGACCCGGAAGTAGATGTAGCGGTAGACGAGGTCCACGTAGCGGTCGTAGAGCGTGCCAAAGGAGTCCGTGCATCCGTTCTTGGCGTGCAGCACCAGCGTACGGATGTCGTCGGGCACTTCTTCGCGCACGCCAAGCTCGCCCGTCCGGGCAGGTCCAGCGACCGCTGGAGCAAGCAGCCCGGCGAACGGCCACGAATCAGGCATCCGGTATCCCTAGGGGTAAGGGGTGCGGCGTGCTCGAATACTCTAGAAATCAACTGGAAATTCCACAATCCGCGCCTACTGGGCCGGCTACGAGTAATCGCCCTATACCGTATAGGCGCATACCCCACAGCCTGCGGCGAAGCCCCTCATGGAGCGCCTGTTTCCTCTTCGGCTACCGGCCGGGAGGCATCGTCCGGCAGCATTGGAGTCACCATGGAGATCCTCGTTGCTGTCATAGCCCTTGCCGGTGCGCTCCTCGCCGCCGTCGCGACCGGAGCCCTGATCCGCCGGCTGCGCGACGAGCCCGAGGGGTGGTTGATCGCCTGGACCGTTGCAGCTGGAGCCCTGTGCCTGTCGCTGGCCGCGATCGGCGTCGGGTCCGTCCTGGGGTTCGGGCCGGTCACGTTCCGCGTCTACCAGGTGACCGGGTCGCTGCTGGCGCCGCTCTGGCTGGCCGTGGGCCTGGTCCAGCTGCTGTCCGACAAGGTGCCGCCGAGGTTCCTCGCGTGGTTGTTCGGCATCGCGCTCACCGTCGTCTCCGTCGCGATCCTCGTCTTCGACCCGCTCAAGTCCACCGACTTCGGCAAGGCGCTGCCGCCCGGGTCGGCCATGTGGCAGCTCATCCCCGACAAGCTGCTCATCGGCGTGCACGCCATCGACGTGCTCGTCCTGCTGGCGTGCGTGGTGGTGGCCGCGCTCAAGTGGCGCGGCGGCGACGAGTACGACACCGACAACCTCCACGCGGTCCTGGTCATCGCGCCGTCGAGCATCGCCCTGGTGGGGGCCATGCGGTTCGCGGTGCCGCCGCTGTTCACCACCGCGCTGCTCGCGGTGGGCGCGGCGGCGATCTGGTACACCGTGCTGCGCCCGCTGGCGCCGTACGAGGACGACGAGGACGACCTGGAGGCGCCGCACGACGAGGTGGAGCCCCGGCCGGGCCGCAGGGTCGCACCCGAGCCCGTGCCCGTGCCGGCCGCCGAGCCGCCTCCCATGGCGCCCCCGCGCCGCTCGCCCGGCCTGGGCGACCTGGTGGCCGAATACCGGGCGGGCGACCAGCAGGTCGACTACGCCGCCCGGATGGGGGCCGCGCCCGAGTCGGGCCCCGCGACCGGCTACATCATGAACGGCTCCCCGCCCCCGCGCATGGACACCTCCCCGCGCATGGACGCCCAGCCTCCCCGGCCCGAGTACGCGATGCCCGGCACCGGCGTGGTCTACCCGGGCGCCGAGCTGTTCACCCCGCCGCAGCCCCAGCAGGCGGGTGGCAGGCCCTCACCCAGCATCTACGGCCTGCTCACCGTCTTCACGATCATGGACGGCGCCGGCGACGCCTTCGACCGCCTGGCCGAGGCCACCGTCGAGGCCGTGCGCCGCGGCGAGCCCGACACGCTCGTCTACGCCTGCCACGCCGTCAAGTCGGCCCCCCTGCAGCGCATCGTCTACGAGCTCTACCGCGACGAGGTCGCCTACCGCGACCACCAGCGCCAGCCGCACGTCGAGCGTTTCCTCAACGAGCGTCAGGCGATGGTCCTGGCCACCAACGTCATCGAGCTCAACGTCAACGCCGCGAAGGTGGTGCCGCTGCCCACCGTCATGTTCTAGGCGAGGGCGGCGCGCAGGCGGGCCTCGTCGACCCGCCAGAAGTCGTGCTGCACGCCGTCGATCAGCGTGACCGGGATCATCTCCCAGTACTTCTCCCTCAGCTCCTCGGAGGAGTCGATGCTGACCTCCTCCCACGGCACGCCCAGCTCGCCGGCCACCCTGGCGATGACCGCGCGGGCGTCGTCACAGAGGTGGCAGCCGGGTTTGCCGAGCAAGGTGATGCGATGCATGTCCCAACCGTAGCGCCCCTACTTTGTGCATCGGTTCACAAAGGGATTAACCTGAAAGACGGTTCTAATCCGTTCAGCGGTCCCCACCGCCCGTTCCCTGGAGCTCCGGCACGTGAAGAGCCCGTCCCAGTCCCGTGACCGCGGCATCCCCGAGGCGACGGTCGCCAGGCTTCCGTTGTACCTCCGGGCGCTGCACGGGATGGCGGAGCGCGGCATCGCGACCGTGAGCTCGGAGGACCTGGCCGTGGCCGCGGGCGTGAACTCGGCCAAGCTCCGCAAGGACCTCTCGCACCTCGGCTCGTACGGCACCCGCGGCGTAGGCTACGAGGTGGAGTACCTCGTTTACCAGATCTCCCGCGAACTCGGCCTCACCCAGGACTGGGCGGTCGCGATCGTCGGAGTCGGCAACCTCGGCCGCGCCCTGGCGAACTACGGCGGCTTCGTCTCCAGGGGCTTTCGCGTGGCCGCGCTCTTCGACGCCGACCCCGAAGTCGTGGGCGACACCATCGCGGGGTTGAATGTGGAGCACATCGACGAACTGGAAGCCGTCATCAAGCGGCGTGGAGTCTCGATCGTGGTACTGGCGACACCGGCGGCAGCGGCGCAGGAAGTGTGCGATCGTGTTGTCGCCGTGGGCGTGACCAGCATCCTGAACTTCGCCCCAGTCGTCCTCACCGTTCCGGACACCGTCGACGTCCGGAAGGTCGACCTATCAATCGAACTGCAGATTCTCGCGTTCCACGAGCAACGCAAGGCTGGGGGGCCACTCATGGCGGTGGACGGTCAATGAGTGTTCTGGCGATCGGACTCAGCCATCGGACCGCTCCGGTGGCTCTGCTGGAACGCGTCTCGGTGACCGGTGACGCGCTGGTCAAGCTGCTGCACGACGTGCAGCAGGACACCAGCGTCGCGGAGGCCATGGTGATCTCGACCTGCAACAGGGTCGAGATCTACGTCACGGTCGACCGCTTCCACGCCGCGGTCACCTCGATCAGCGGGCTGCTGGCCGTTCACTCCGGGGTGCCGGCCGACGAGCTGACCCCGCATCTCTACGTGCACTACGAGGAGCGGGCCGTCGAGCACCTGTTCTCGATGGTGTGCGGCCTCGACTCCATGGCCGTCGGCGAGGGCCAGATCCTGGGCCAGGTCCGCCAGGCGCTCAAGCTCGCCCAGAAGCACGGCACGGTCGGCGCGACCCTCAACGAGCTGACGCAGCAGGCGCTGCGCGTCGGCAAGCGCGCCCACACCGACACCGGCATCGACCAGGCGGGCCCCTCGCTGGTCTCGGCGGGCCTCGCGCTCGCCGGCGACCTGGCCGGGCGGCGGGCGCTGGTGGTGGGCGCGGGCTCGATGAGCTCGCTGGCCGCCGTCACGCTGCAGCGCGCCGGGGTCACCGACATCGTCGTGGCCAACCGCACGTACGAGCGGGGCGCGCGGCTGGCCGAGTCGGTCGGCGGCCGGGCCGTCGCGTTCGCCGCCGTGCGTGAGGAGCTGGCGGGCGCCGACGTCGTCATCACCTGCACCGGCGCCGGGCGGCACGTCATCACCCCCGACATGCTGACCAGGGGCGTGTTCCTGCTCGACCTGGCGCTGCCGCACGACATCGACCCGGCCGTGCGCGAGGTGCCCGGCGTCACGCTGGTCGACCTGGAGACGATCCAGGAGTCCGGCATCGGCGCGCGCGGCGGCGACGCCGTCGAGTCCGTCCGCGCGCTCGTGGCCGAGGAGCTGAACGCCTACCTCGACGCCGCCCGCGCCGCCCGCGTCACCCCGACCGTGGTGGCGCTGCGCAGCAAGGCGGCGGGCGTGGTGGAGTCCGAGCTGGGCCGCCTGATGATGCGCATGCCCGATCTCGACGACAAGGCCAGGGACGAAGTCGCCATGACCGTGCAGAGGGTCGTTGACAAACTGCTTCACGAGCCGACTGTGCGTGTCAAGCAGCTCGCCGCCGGTCCAGGGGGCGATCATTATGCGGAAGCCCTGCGTGAATTGTTCAATCTCGATCCGAAGATGCCCGCGGCCGTGAGGGAGGTGGAGCTGTGAACCTGCGGTTGGGGACCCGCCGCAGCATGCTGGCGACCACGCAGTCCCAGATGGTGGCCGACGCCCTCACCGGGCGCACGGGGCACCCGGTCGAGCTGGTGGGCGTGACGACCTTCGGTGACGTGACCAAGGCGCACCTGGCGCAGCTCGGCGGCACCGGCGTGTTCGTCAGCGCGTTGCGCGACAAGCTGGTCGAGGGCGAGATCGACTTCGCCGTCCACTCGCTGAAGGACCTGCCGACCAAGCAGGACCCGCGTTTCACGCTGGCCGCGCTCCCCGAGCGCCACGACCACCGCGACGCGCTGGTCGGCTCGCACAAGTTCGCCGACCTGCCCGCCGGGGCCAGGGTCGGCACGGGCTCGCCGCGCCGCGTCGCCATGCTGAGCGCGCTCCGCCCCGACCTGGAGTACGTCCCGATCCGCGGCAACGCCGACACGCGCATCGGCAAGATCGCCGCGGGCGAGCTCGACGCCGTCGTGCTGGCCAGCGCCGGGCTCACCAGGCTCGGCCGTGGCGGCGAGATCGCCCAGATCTTCGAGGTCGAGGAGCTGCTGCCCGCCCCCGGCCAGGGCGCGCTCGCCGTGGAGTGCCTGGCCGCGCGCACCGACCTGATCGAGATCCTGTCCGTGCTCGACGACCCGCGCACGCGCAGCGCGGTGACCGCCGAACGCGCCGTGCTGTCCGCCCTGGAAGCAGGCTGCGCCGCCCCCGTGGGTGCTTTCGCGGCCGATGACGGGCACACTCTGAACCTGACCGCCGTGGTCGTCTCCATCGACGGCCGCGAAGCGGTCCGCAAGTCCGCCGCCGGCTCTCCTTCGGAGGCTGCACAGCTGGGCCGCCTCCTGGCGGCCGAGATGATCGCCGAAGGGGCCGACAGATTGATGGGGGAGCATTCCCATTGAGCTCCGATAGTCCAACCTCCGGTTTCGTCGCCTTCGTGGGGGCGGGTCCCGGTGACCCCAACCTGCTGACGCTCCGCGCCGCCGAACTTCTCGGCAAGGCGGACGCCGTCGTGCTCGACGACGAGCAGTTCGGCCCGCTGCTCAAGCACTGCCGCGAGGGCGTCGAGGTCGCCGAGGGCGACTACGTCCAGCGGGCCAAGGCCGGGCAGCTCGTGGTGCGCCTGTGCGCGGGCGACCCCATGTTGTTCTCCTCGATCGACGACGAGGTCGCGGCCTGCGTGGCGGCGGAGGTGGACTTCGAGATCGTGCCCGGCGTGCCGCCCGCGACCGCGGTGCTCACCTACGCCGGCATCCCCGCCGCCACGGCCGTGCCCGAGTTCCGCGTCGTCGACGCCGCTCAGGAGCAGGACTGGTCGTCCCACGCCGCCACCCGCGGCACGCTGGTGATCTACAACGGCATCACCGAGGCCGTCGCCATCGGCAAGGCGCTGATCGCCGGCGGCAAGCCCGACACCACGCCGGTCGCCGTCAGCAGCGGCGGCACCACCACCGAGCAGTACACCGTCGTGTCCTCGCTCGGCCGGCTGCAGGCCGACCTCAAGCACGCCGGCTTCACCGAGCCCGCGCTGATCGTGGTCGGCGAGGCCGTGGGGCAGCGCGAGCGGCTGTCGTGGTTCGAGACCAAGCCGCTGTTCGGGTGGCGGGTGCTGGTGCCGCGTACGAAGGAGCAGTCCCGCAGCCTGTCCGAGCAGCTCGTGGCCTACGGCGCGGTGCCCGAGGAGGTGCCGACCATCTCGGTCGAGCCGCCGCGCACGCCGCAGCAGATGGACCGCGCCATCAAGGGCCTGGTCACCGGCCGCTACGAGTGGGTGGCCTTCACCAGCGCCAACGCCGTCAAGGCGGTACGCGAGAAGTTCGAGGAGTACGGGCTCGACGCGCGGGCCTTCGCCGGGCTCAAGGTGGCCGCCGTGGGCGAGGCCACCTCGCGGGCCCTGGTCGAGTTCGGAGTCAAGCCCGACCTGCTGCCCTCGGGTGAGCAGTCCTCCGAAGGGCTCGTGGCCGAGTGGCCGCCCTACGACTCGATGCTCGACCCGATCAACCGGGTGCTGCTGCCCCGGGCCGACATCTCGACCGACACGCTGGTGGCCGGGCTCACCGAGCTGGGCTGGGAGTGCGACGACGTGACGGCGTACCGGACGGTGCGCGCCGCGCCGCCGCCCGCGCCCATCCGCGAGGCGATCAAGGGCGGCGGCTTCGACGCCGTGCTGTTCACCTCGTCCTCGACCGTGCGCAACCTGGTCGGCATCGCGGGCAAGCCGCACAACGTCACCGTGATCGCGGTGATCGGGCCGCAGACGGCCAAGACGGCCGAGGAGTTCGGGCTCCGGGTCGACGTCATGTCCGACAAGCCATCCGCATCAGCCCTGGCCGCAGCGCTGGCCGAGTTCGGTGCCAAGCAGCGCCAGGCGGCCGTGGCCGCGGGTGACAGCCCGCGCAGGCCCTCCCAGAACCGCCGTGGCGCCAGGAGGAGAGCCAAGTGAGCGCCCAGTTCCCCATCGCGCGTCCCCGGCGTCTGCGCCGCAGCCAGGCGCTGCGCCGGATGGTCTCGGGCACGCGGCTGCACGCCGCGGACCTGATCCTGCCGATGTTCGTCAAGGAGGGCATCGACGCGCCGCAGCCGGTGTCGTCCATGCCGGGCGTGTTCCAGCACACCCGCGACTCGCTGCGCAAGGCCGCGCACGACGCGGCCGAGGCGGGCGTGGGCGGCCTGATCCTGTTCGGCATCCCCGCGGTCAAGGACGCGACCGGGTCGGCCGCCGACGACCCCGACGGCATCCTCCAGGTCGCGCTGCGCGAGGTGACCGCCGAGGTCGGCGACGCCCTCGTGGTCATGGCCGACACCTGCCTCGACGAGTTCACCGACCACGGCCACTGCGGGATCCTGACCCCGTCCGGCGAGGTGGACAACGACGCCACGCTTGAGCGGTACGCCTCCATCGCGCTGGCCCAGGCCGCCGCCGGCTCCCAGATGATCGCGCCGAGCGGCATGATGGACGGCCAGGTCGGCGCCATCCGCGCCGCGCTCGACGGGGGCGGCCACGCCGACGTCCCGATCCTGTCCTACTCCGTCAAGTACGCCTCCGCCTTCTTCGGCCCGTTCCGCGAGGCCGCCGAGTGCGCGCCGCAGTTCGGCGACCGCAGCACCCACCAGCAGGACCCGGCCGGTCCGCTGGAGGAGGCGCTGCGCGAGGTCAGGCTCGACCTGGCGGAGGGCGCCGACGCCGTCATGGTCAAGCCGGCGCTGGCCTACCTCGACGTCATCACCCGGGTGCGCGACGCGGTCGACGTGCCGGTGGCGGCCTACCAGGTGAGCGGCGAGTACGCGATGGTCGAGGCGGCGGCGGCCAACGGCTGGATCGACCGCGACCGGACGATCATGGAGTCGCTGGTCGCCATCAAGCGCGCCGGCGCCGACATGATCCTCACGTACTGGGCGACGGAAGTGGCGCGACGGCTCTAACCAAGGGGTTTCCCGTCAACTCCTGAGGCGTGTGCGTTAGAGTGCGATGACAAGTGCTGGTGTGTCCCGCGGTGTGCGAACGGCCCGGAGCCGGGACCTCCTCAGGCGCTGACTCGACGGGAGACACCATGGTGGGGGTACCACTGGCTCGGCGTACCAGAAAGCGGTCGCGCCCGACACGCATCGATTCCGTGCTGGAGTACGCGTCCCTGGGCTGGCCCGTCGTGCCGGGTGCCTTTCCGCTGCGTCACGGTCCACGCGCGTGTTCGTGCGACCGCGTCGGCTGTCCCGATCCCGGCGCCCATCCGCTCTCGCCCGCCTGGCACATGCAGGCCACGACGGACACGGCGCTGCTGACCCGCTGGTGGGAGAGCGAGCCGGAGGCCAACGTGATCCTGCCCACAGGGCGCGTGTTCGACGTGTTCGACGTACCGCTCGCCTCCGGCCTGTCGGCCCTCACCAGGATCGACGCCGCCGAAGCCCACCCAGGCCCGGTCGCCGCTCAAGGCGACCGGGTCTTGTTTTATGTGGCCACCCGCGGCAACCCCGAGGACGAGGACGAGTGGTGGTCCTGCCAGCTCGACTGCGACCCGGCCACCATCGACGACACGCCGGGCCTGCGCTGGCACTGCCGCGACAGCTACGTGGTCGCGCCGCCCTCCACGCTGCCCTCTGGCCAGCCGGTCTCCTGGCTCCGCCCCCCGGACGGCCGTCCGCTGCCCGACCCGCTGCGCATCCTGGAATGGCTCGCCGACTGAGCACGCCCCGCGGCGGGGGCACGGACCTGCGGGACTAACCTGGGTCGGGTGAGCCGTACACAGAACTCCGAAGGTCTTTTCACCCGCGCCAGGGAAGTGGTGCCCGGCGGTGTCAACTCGCCCGTGCGCGCGTTCGGCGCGGTGGGCGGCACGCCGCGTTTCATGGCCTCGGGCCAGGGTCCGTACATCACCGACGTCGACGGCAACCGCTACGTCGACCTGGTCTGCTCCTGGGGCCCGATGATCCTCGGCCACCGGCATCCCGCGGTCGTCGAGGCCGTCTCCGGCGCGATCGCCCACGGTTTCTCCTACGGCACCGCCACGCCGGGCGAGGTCGAGCTGGCCGAGGAGATCGTCTCCAGGATGGCGCCGGTCGAGAAGGTGCGCCTGGTCAGCTCCGGCACCGAGGCGACGATGAGCGCGGTGCGCCTGGCGCGCGGCTTCACCGGGCGGTCCAAGGTGATCAAGTTCGCCGGCTGCTACCACGGGCACGTCGACGCCCTGCTGGCCTCGGCCGGGTCGGGAGTGGTGACGTTCGGGCTGCCGGACACCCCCGGGGTGACCGGGGCGTCGGCGGCCGACACGATCGTGCTGCCGTACAACGACATCCAGGCGGTGGCGGAGGCCTTCGCGGCCGCCGAGGTGGCCTGCGTGATCACCGAGGCGTGCCCGGCGAACATGGGCGTCGTCCCGCCGCGCGACGGGTTCAACGCCCGGCTGCGCGAGCTGTGCACGGCCAACGGCGCGCTGCTCATCGTCGACGAGGTGCTGACCGGCTTCCGCGTCTCGTCCGCCGGCTGGTACGGCCTCGACCCGGTCGACGCCGACCTGATGACGTTCGGCAAGGTCATGGGCGGCGGCCTGCCCGCGGCGGCGTTCGGCGGCCGGGCCGACGTGATGGCCTTCCTGGCTCCGGAGGGCCCGGTCTACCAGGCGGGCACGCTGTCCGGCAATCCGCTGGCGTGCGCCGCCGGCCTGGCCACCCTGCGCGCCCTCGACGCCGACGCCTACGCGCGCATCGACGCCGCCGCGCTCGCGGTGGGCGACGCGGCGGCCGAGGCGCTGGCGAAGGCGGGCGTGCCCCACCGGTTGCAGCGTGCCGGCAGCCTGTTCTCGATCTTCTTCGCCGAGGGCGAGGTGAGCGACTTCGACCAGGCCAGGGCCCAGAACACGGCGGCCTTCACCGCGTTCTTCCACGCGATGCTCGACCAGGGCGTCTACCTGCCGCCGTCGGCGTACGAGGCGTGGTTCCTGTCGGCCTCGCACGACGACGAGGCGCTCAACCGGATCGCCGAGGCCCTGCCGGCAGCGGCGCAGGCGGCCGCGGCGGTTCTGTAGCCCGGCGCGGCCTGGTGCCGGCGTACAGCACGCCGGCGACGATGAGGGCCGCGGCCAGGAGTTCGGTCCAGGAGAGGGGCTCGCCGGCCACCAGCGCGGCCGACGACATGCCGAACACCGGCACCAGCAGCGTGTACGGCGCCACGGTCGAGGCGTCGTACCGGCGTAGCAGCCAGCCCCACACGCCGAATCCGCCGAGCGTCGAGACGAAGGCCACGTAGGCCAGCGACAACCAGCCCTCGGCGGGGGCGGTCAGCACGGGCGGCCCCTCGACCAGCAGCGACAGCAGCAGGAGGGGCGGCGCCGAGAAGGCGCTCACCCAGACCATGAACCGCAGCGAGTCCGGCGGCGCGGCCCTGCGCTGCACCACGTTGCCGAGCCCCCAGGCCGCGGCGGCGGCCACGCACAGGGCGAAGGCGCCCAGCGGGCCGGACACCCCGAAGTCGAACGCGACCAGGGCCAGGCCGCCGAAGGCGACCGCCAGGCCGAGGACGCGGCGGGCGGTGAGCCGCTCGCCGAGCAGCGTCACCGCGAACAGCACGGTGAACAACGCCTGCATCTGCAGGACGAGAGAGGTCAGCCCGGCCGGCATGCCCGCTCGCATGCCCACCAGCAACAGGCCGAACTGACCCACTCCGAGAGTGGCCGCCACCCCGGCGACCCAGCGCCACGGGACTCCCGGCCGCCCCGCGAGCAGCAGGGCGGGGAACGCCGCCAGGGTGAACCTGATCCCCGCGTACAGCAGGGGAGGGAAGTGCTTCAGGCCGACCTGCATGACGACGAAGTTGAAGCCCCACACGGCCGCGAGGCCGACGGCGAGGGCGAGGTGGCGGGGGCTCACGCAGAGCGGGTCTTCTGGTACCGGTTGCGCTGCTCGCGAGCCTGCTCGGCGAGGACCTTCAGGTACGAGGTGGAACGGGTCTCGGGCTTCCTGCTCTTAATGATTCGCATGCATATATTTTCATCTGCTTCAGATACAAGGACAAGCGAGACTTTCTACGCTAAACCCTTTAGTCTGGCTTACATGTTGGACCTGAACCGGCTCAAGGCACTTCACGCCGTGCACGTGTACGGGTCGGTCGGCGCGGCGGCCGACGCGCTCATGGTCACGCCGTCGGCCGTCAGCCAGCAGATCGCCAAGCTGGAGCGGGAGACGGGCGCCCGGCTCATGGAGCGCAGCGGCCGGGGCGTGCGGCTGACCGACGCCGCCGGCCTGCTCGCCGAGCACGCCGAGCGCATCCTGGCCCTGGTCGAGACCGCGGAGGCGGACTTCGAGGCGCTGCGCGGCGAGGTCGTCGGCCGGCTCGGCATCGCCGCCTTCGCCACCGCGACCCGCGGCCTGATGCCGGGCGCGCTCGTCCAGCTCAAGCGGCACCACCCCGACCTGCACGTGCAGCTCTACGAGCGTGAGCCCGAGCGGGTGCTGCGCGAGGTGGCCAGGGGCGAGCTGGACCTGGGCGTGATGCAGGACTGGCTCAACCGGCCCATCGCCATGCCCGAGGGCCTGTCCAGGGCCACGCTGCTCGACGACGTGGCCGACGTCGCCATCCCCGCCGACCATCCGCTGGCCGGGCGCAGGGAGGTGGGGCTGGCCGAGCTGCACGGCGAGCGGTGGATCAGCTCCTCGCCCGGCACGGTCTGCCACGACTGGCTGGTCTTCACGCTGCGCAACGCCTCGCTGGAGCCGGAGATCGCGTGCATGGCCGACGAGTACCCCACCCAGCTCGCGCTGGTCGCCGCCGGGCTCGGCTGCGCGATCGTGCCGCGCCTGGGCCGCGACTGCGTGCCCGACGGCGTGCGGCTGGTTCCGATCATGCCGCGGCAGACGCGCCGCATCTACGCGGTGTGGCGCACCGACGCGGCCCGCCGTCCCGCGATCAGGGCCACGGTCGAGGCCCTGATCAGCGTCAGCCGCGAGCAGGAGAACGCCTGGGCGGTCAGCTGAGCGCGATCGCCACCACGCCGCCGAGGATCACGCCGGCCGCCAGCAGCCGCCGCCGCAGGTCGCCCTCGGCCAGCAGCCGCCCGCCGAGCAGCACCGCGATCAGCACGCTCACCTCGCGCGCCGGCGCCACCACGCTGACCGGCGCCACCGTGAACGCGATCAGGACCAGCAGGTACGACAGGAAGATCAGGAACGCCGCCCCCACGATCCGCGACCGGTGCTCCCGCCACACGGGCCCGACCAGCCGCCGCCTGCCCCCAGCGACGAACGGCGTGAGCGCCAGCGCCCGCCCGACCTCCCCGAGGTAGTTGAGCATGATCGGCGCCACCGCGAACGCGCTGACCACCTGCGAGTCCCACACCGTGTACCCGGCGATGAACAGCCCCACGACCAGCCCCGACACCAGCCCCCGCAGGTCGCCCCGCCCGGCCGCGCCGCCGCTCATCATGAACACCCCGACCCCGACGAGCACGATCCCGGCCACGCCGGCCGGCGCCGGGTGCTCGCCCAGGAACAACACGGCGACCAGGCTGGCCAGCATCGGCCCCGTCCCGCGGGCGACGGGGTAGACCAGCGACAGGTCGCCGGCGCCGTAGCCGCGCTGGAGCAGCACGAAGTACCCCAGGTGCAGGGCCGTGCTGCCGCAGATCACCGCCAGGTCGCCCCACGACAGCCGGGCGCCCGTGACCAGCAGGAACCCGGCGAACAGCGGGCTCCACACCACCGTGGCCACGACCCCGACCAGCCAGAGGAAGACGATGCCGTCGGCCTGGGACGCCTTCTTGCTCAGCAGGTTCCAGGTGGCGTGCGCGACGGCGGCGACGAGAATGAGGACCAGCGCCCAAGGGCTCATCCGGGCGACTCCTTCCAGGGGTGACGGAGAGGAGCCTCCAGGCTTTTGTCCCGTCAGCTGTACGGCCCGGCGGGCCGCGGCGCCGCTCGGACCTGTCTTCCGGCCCTGGTTGTGTGACGGGGGAGGCGGACCGGACGCGGAACCCTAGGCGCAGTCGTCCCGACCATACCCCCGCGCGAAATGCCGGACCAGGTAGCCCCTGACTATGACCGGCATCGAAACGGATAGGCTGTGGCACACCATGGCTGAAACCACCGTCGTCCACCTTTTGCGCCACGGTGAGGTGCACAATCCCGGCGGCATCCTGTACGGCAGGCTGCCCGGCTACCACCTGTCCGACACCGGCAGGCTCATGGCCGAGACGGTCGCCAAGGCCGTCGGCGGCCGCGACATCGTCGCCGTCCACAGCTCGCCGCTCGAACGCGCGCTGGAGACCGCGGCCCCGCTCGCCGACAAGCTCGGCCTCGACGTGACCAAGGACGACCGCCTGCTCGAAGCGGCGAACATGCTGCAGGGCCGGCCGGTCGGCCAGGGGTTGGCCATCCTCCGCAACCCGCGCAACTACCGCTATTTCTGGAACCCGCTGCGCCCGTCGTGGGGCGAGGCGTACCCGGCGATCGTGGCGCGCATGAAGTCGGCCGTCGACGACGCCAGGGCGGCCGCCCGCGGGCACGAGGCCGTGCTGGTCAGCCACCAGCTCCCGATCTGGACGATCAGGATGGCCGCGGAGGGCCGCCGGCTCTGGCACGACCCGCGCCGCAGGCAGTGCGCGCTGGCCAGCCTCACCACCTTCACCTTCGAGGGCGACCGCCTGGTCAGCGTCGGCTACAGCGAGCCGGCCGGGTCGCTCAGTTCGGGGCCGTCGATACCAGGGGCCTGATGTCCGGGCCATGTGTCCCCGCCGGTAGAGTTGCAAGCTCTACCGGTTGTAGTACAAGGAGATCATCCTCCGTGCGCGCGACGTCCATCTCCCTCGTTCTCCTGGCCGCGCTGGCCGCGGGCTGCGCGGCAAACCAGAGCGGGCAGCCCCAGGTGGGCGACACCCGGTTCGTCGCGGGCGACGGCAAGATGCAGGTCTTCGACGCCGCCGACCGCAAGGCGGCCCCGCCGGTCGAGGGCCCCACGCTCGACGGCGGCACGGCCTCGCTGGCCGCCCACAAGGGCAAGGTCGTAGTGATCAACTTCTGGGCCTCGTGGTGCGGCCCGTGCCGGGCCGAGGCGCCGGTGCTCAAGGAGGTCGCCGCCAAGACCAAGGGCGACGTGCAGTTCATCGGCATCGACTTCAAGGACCGCCAGGCCGACGCCATCGCCTTCGAGCGCACCGAGCAGACCGGCTACTCCCACATCTTCGACCAGCCCGGCAAGGTCGCGCTGTCCTTCCAGGGCACCGTGCCGCCCGCGGCGATCCCGTCCACGCTGGTCATCGACAAGCAGGGCCGCATCGCGGCCAGGGCGCTCGGGGCGGTCAAGTACACCGACCTGATGAACACGGTGACCAAGGTGCGCGATGAGTGACGTCGTCGCCTCGGGCTCGCTGCTGCTCGCGGTGCCGATCGCGCTGCTGGCCGGGGTGGTGTCGTTCCTGTCGCCGTGCGTGCTGCCGCTGGTGCCGGGCTATCTGTCGTACGTGACGGGCATGAGCGCCGACCCCAAGCGGGGGCGGCTGGTGCTCGGCACGGTGCTGTTCGTGGCCGGGTTCGCGCTGGTGTTCGTGCTCAGCGGCGCGCTGTTCGGCGGGCTCGGCTCGATGATGCTGGGCAACGCCCAGGTCATCACGCGGGTGCTCGGCGTCCTGACGATCCTGCTCGGGCTGGCCTTCCTCGGCGTGCTGCCCGGCCTGATGCGCGACGTGCGCATCCACAAGCTGCCGGCCGCGGGCCTGGCCGGCGCGCCGCTGCTCGGCGTGGTGTTCGGCCTCGGCTGGACGCCGTGCATCGGCCCCACGCTGGCCGTCGTGCTCACGCTCGGGCTCAACGAGGGCAGCGCCTCGCGCGGCGCGCTGCTGGCCGTGGCCTACGCGCTGGGCCTGGGGCTGCCGTTCGTGGCCGCCGCCCTGGCCTACAGCAAGGCCCTGCGCACGTTCCAGGCCGTGCGCAGGCACACCCGGCTGATCACCAGGATCGGCGGGGGCATGATGGTGGCCGTCGGGCTGCTGCTCGTCACCGGACTGTGGGGTGCGATGATCGCGGCCATGCAGGGGCTCATCGGCGCGTTCGAGCCGGTGCTCTGATGAGCGTCGACGAGCTGGTGCGCGAGGAGCGCGAGCCGCGGCAGACCAGGCTCGGGCCGGCCGGCTGGCTCCGGTGGGGCTGGCGCACCCTCACCTCGATGAAGACCGCGCTGATCCTGCTCTTCCTGCTGGCGCTCGGCTCGATCCCGGGGTCGCTGGTGCCCCAGCGCAGCGTCGAACCCGACAAGGTGGCCCAGCTCTACCAGCAGAACCCCACCCTGGCCGAGTGGTACGACCGGTTCCAGCTCTTCGAGGTGTTCACCTCGGTCTGGTTCGCCGCCGTCTACCTGCTGCTGTTCACCTCGCTCGTCGGCTGCATCATCCCGCGCACCGCCACCTACCTGCGCGAGCTGCTCCGCAAGCCGCCCGCCGCGCCCAAGAACCTGTCCCGGCTGCCGCACTCCGACTCCTTCGAGGGCGACCTGACCGTGGAGGAGGCCGCCGGGCGGCTGCGCAGGCTGCGCTTCCGCGTCGTCACCGGCGACGGCTGGGTGGCCGCCGAGAAGGGCTACCTGCGCGAGACCGGCAACCTGTTCTTCCACGTCGCGCTGATCGGCATCCTGCTCGCGATCGGCTTCGGCTCCCTGTACGGCTACCGCGGCAACGTCCTGGTCGTCGAGGGCGACGGCTTCGCCAACACCGTGGCCGCCTACGACAGGTTCATCCCCGGCAGCCGGGTCTCGGCCGAGTCGCTCCAGCCGTTCTCGTTCGAGCTGACCGACTTCAAGGCCACCTACCAGGTCGAGGGCGACAAGAAGGGCCAGGAGCTCGACTACTCCGCCTACCTGAAGGTGCACGACGAGCCCGGCGCGCCCGCCCGCGACTACGAGCTCAAGGTCAACGACCCGCTCGAGGTCGACGGGACGCAGACGTACCTGATCGGCCACGGCTACGCGCCCGTCTTCAAGGTGACCGACGGCAAGGGCCAGGTCGCCTACGAAGGGCCCGTGGCCTGCCTGATCGACCAGAAGGCCACGCTGACCTCGTCGTGCGTCGTCAAGGCGCCCGACGCGCAGCCGTCCCAGCTGGGGTTCCTGCTGCGCTTCCTGCCCACCAGCGTGCCGCTGACCGACGGCAACTACGCCTCGGCCTTCCCCGGCGAGCTCCAGCCGCAGGTGCAGCTCCTCGGCGGTTACGTGGGCGACCTCGGCATGCGATCGGGCAAGCCCCAGTCGGTCTACAAGATCCTGCCGGACGAGCTCGACGGCAAGGTCGTCCCCGTGGTGCGGGGGTCGTTCGCGACCAAGCCGCTGTCGGTGGGGGAGTCGGCGGAGCTGCCCGGCGGGGCGGGGAAGCTGGAGTTCACCGGCGTCAAGGAGTGGATCACGCTCCAGACCGCCTACGACCCCGGGCGCGTGCCTGCGCTGATCGCCGCGGCCGTCGCGGTCGTGGCCATCGCGCTGTCGTTGATGATCCGCCGCCGGCGCGTCTGGGTGCGGGTCAGGGAAGGGCGGGTCGACGTGGGCGGCCTGACCCGTACCGAGGGCTCCGCGGCGGGCTTCGCCGAGGAGTTCGCCGAGATCGTCAAGGCTCTATCAGCAGGAGAACAGCATGTCCGCTGAGCAAATGGCCGGGCTGAGCGACAATTTCGTCGTCGCCGCCGTCCTGCTCTACATCATCGCCATGGTGGGCTTCGCGATGGAGCTGGCCTTCGGGAGATCCGTCCTGGGCAAGGTCGCCGTGAAGCGGGCCGCCCGGCAGCCCGTCACGGTCGGCGCCCCCTCGGAAGGCGACGCCGCGCCCGAGGCCGAGGCGGCCGTCGCCGATCCCGCGCCCGTCATGGCGGGCGGGGCCAGGGCCGGACGGGTCGCGCTCGTGCTGGCCTGGATCGGCTGGGCCGCCAACCTCGGCGCCATCATCACCCGCGGCCTGGCGGTCGACCGGTGGCCGTGGGGCAACATGTACGAGTTCGTGGTGGCCATCTGCTTCGCCGCCGTGACCGCGTTCCTGTTCACCCAGGTCCGCCAGAACGTGCGGTTCCTGGGCGCGTTCGTCATGATCGCCGCCACGCTCGGGCTCGGGTTCGCGGTCAAGGTGCTCTACACGGCGGCCGGGCCCGTGGTGCCGGCGCTGAACTCGTACTGGATCGCGATCCACGTCAGCGCGGCGATCCTGGCCAGCGGGCTGTTCACGCTGGCGGGCGTGGCGGGGGTGCTGTTCCTGGTGCGCGGGGAGGGGCTGTCACGCCTGCCCAGCCGCGACGACCTGGAGCGGGTGGCCCACCGCGCGATCGTGCTGGCCTTCCCGCTGTGGACGTTCGCCGTCATCGCCGGCGCGCTCTGGGCCGACCGCGCCTGGGGCCGCTACTGGGGCTGGGACCCCAAGGAGGTCTGGTCGTTCATCACCTGGGTGGCGTACGCGGCCTACCTGCACGCCAGGGTGACGGCCGGCTGGCGGGGCAGGGCGGCCATGATCGTGCAGCTGCTGGCGTTCGGGTGCCTGCTGTTCAACCTGGTCGGCGTCAACATCTTCATCTCCGGCCTGCACAGCTACGCCGACGTCAGCGGTTAGTCCTCGCCGCGCATCCGCCGGTCGAGATCTCTCAGGAAGTCGGGGTCGTCGTCCGGGCCCTTCGGCGCGCCCGGGCCCGGCGGCACCGGCCACGGGTCGCGCTCGGCCTTCGGCCGCCCGCGCAGCATCCAGATCACACCGCCGAGCAACGGGACCAGCACGACGATGAGGACCCACAGCGCCTTTGGTACGTTCCTGACCTCTTCCTCGGGTGCGGTGATGACGTCGAAGAGCGAGAAGAGCCAGAAGGCCAGCAACGCCAGGCCGATCAGAACACCTGCCATGCCCGAACTGTAAGCCATCCGCGACGTGATCGTGTCGGACGATGTCCCGTTTCGGATGACTCGGGAAGATCGGCGTCGTACCGTGGAACCCGGTTCGCCATGGACGCGGCGTGAAGGGGTGCGATGGCCTTTTCTCACGACAAGGGCCGACATCGGCGCGGCCGTTGGTGGCGCCGCGGGTCGTACCTGTTCGCGCGGCGTGACGAGGCTCCTCCGGACGCGGACCGTTCCTTCTGGTCCCGGCGGAGGGACAACCGCCCGGAGCCCCCGAGAGAGCAGCTCAAGGGCGCGGAGCGGCGCAGGGAGCAGCAGCCGGAACGGTTCGCCCGTCCCGGCGGCCCCCAGCGGCGCGAGGTGACCTGGGACGGCCTCTCGCTGCGCGAGCGCGGTGAACGCCTGCCCGCCGCCGTCGCCGAACGCCCCCGCTACACCTGGTACGACTTCGAGCTCGACGACACGCCGCCGAGGGCCCAGCCCAACAGGCCGGAGGCCCCCTCCATCGGCGACGGCCTGCGCCACTGCGGCAAGCTGGAGAAGATCCTCCACCGCCAGTGGGACGCCCGGCACGGCCCGCCCTCCAAGGACGCCGTGCGCGCCGTGGAGAGCCTGGCCCGGCTGCCCGACCGGCTGAAGGAGCTGCTGGCCGCCGGCCTGGAAGGCATCTACGTCGGCCCCGGCGGCGTCCCCGACCTCGACGACATGGGGTACTTACGCGGTGCGCCGCTCCCGTCCGGCCGGGCCACCTGGGACATCTGCGCCGGCGCGTACGGCGACCGCAAGATCGTGGTGGGCGACCGTCCCTCACCCACGCCGGACGTGATGATGCACGAGGTCGGCCACGCCATCGACGACCTGGACTCGTTCCACGGCGAATGGGTGTCCGACTCGCCGGAGTTCCTCCGGCTCTACGAGAACGCCTTCCCCAAGCTGGCCTCGACCTTCCACCGCCAGGGCAACGGCCTGGGCCGCAAGGAGTTCTTCGCCGACGCCTTCGCCGCCATCGCCGCCCGCCAGCGCCCGGCCCTGGTCGACATGCTCGGCGGCGACACACGGATGGCGCTCGACGTCATGCTCTTCTTCAACCGGCGCTACGGAATCTAGGTGATCAGCCATGTACGTCATCCGGCTCGCTGACGGGACCCTGCGCGTGCCGCAGAGCCTGACCAGCGAAGACGGGCGTCTGATCGGCAACGCGTACGTGGACGTGCAGCCCGGCGATCCCGACTACGACAAGTGGCTGCCCGAGTCGCTGACCGAGGAGGAGGCGGCCGAGCGCCGCAGTCGCTGGGAAGAGGAGAACGACGACCTCGAACGCGAGTTCCTGGCCTTCAAGGCCAGCCAGGAGGACGCCTGAGAAGGACAGGCGCCAGCCACGGTCGGCGGTTGGCGCCGCCCCGTGCCTGCCCTCGGGAAGTGTGGCCCGCAGGCACGCTCGTTCACGGCCTCACGACGTGAGACGGATTGAGGTCCCGCCAGCGGTGATCCTGGCGGATCTCAGGATCACCGACTAGACGGAACGTCAGACGCGCGGGGACTCACCTGCTGGCCTGTCGGCCGTGAGAACGTCCTCGCCTCGAAGAAGGGCGTGCACTTCCGACTCGCGGAAGCGCCGGTGCCCTCCGGGGGTGCGGATACTGCTGATGCGGCCTGCCGCAGCCCAGCGCGTAACCGTCTTTGGGTCTACCCGGAAGAGGGCGGCAACCTCTCCTGGGGTCAGCAGACGCTCGCTGCTACTCTCCACCAATCTCTCCCCCTCGCATCCCGCTTCCTGCCAGCGGGCGGACAGGTAACCAGTGTGTCGAGCGAAGCCTGATTTATCCGTGGTTTTCGACAAAGATCACGGGTTGTTATCAGCTGACTGCCCGATTGTTATATGATAGAGCCTCTTTGGGGCTCTCGTGGGTGTTTCTTTACGAAACACCCTTACTGGGAACAGTAGCAGCGCTCGCGTCCGATGCGAAGAGCGACCGCTACGCAGGGACGAGTAACCTCGAACCTGTGCATCCCGTTCTCGTTTACACCGCGTCGCGGATCGCCCTGTTTGTCGTGACCCTGGGTGTTCTGTACCTCGTCGGCCTGCAAAACCCGCTGTTCCTGCTCGCAGCCGCTTTCGTGATCAGCGGCATAGCCAGCTACGTGCTGCTGTCGAGGCAGCGTGACGCCGTCAGCGCACGCCTCAGCGGCCGGATCGACCGGCCTGAGCCGCAGGACGACTAGGGCAGGGGGAACATGCCAATCCGGGCATGGTACTCCCGTCCGAGTCGCGTTGTGTCACTACCGACTAGTAGGCCGGTCTTGTGCGCCAGAAATGCCTTCACGCCGATGCCCCGCTCCCGGCCGGGATTCCAGGCGAGCGCCTTTCCCGTACGCGGATGAATGGCGCCGATGCCCTCGCGGGGCACCGCTCCAGGGCCGGCCGAGTCGCGGCCCTGCGGGTTGTCCAGCCAGCGCTGGTGGCCGCCGACATAGACGGCTGAGCCGGTCACCGCCACCGCGTAGAGCGAGTCGCCGCCGGTGGCGTTCGTCCAGGTCGGTCTGACGTCTGGGCCTGCGGCGTACGTCTCGAACCGGGCGGCCGTGTCGCACATGCGGCCCTTCGGGCCTCCGGTCGTGACGACCACGAAGGAGCGGCCGTCGGGGGCGAAGTCCAGGCCGCGCACGTAGGACGGGAACGCCTCCGCGCAGCGCTGCGCGTAGACCTCTGTGCGCCAGTCGGCGACCCTGGCCACGGGCCCGCCGACGTCGATCAGCCCGAGCTGCGGCCGGGACCTCCCGCCGAGCGTGGTGAACGAGCCGTCGACCGCCAGCCGGCCGCCCGACAGGGCGAGGGCCTGGACCTTCACCCGGGGCGTCAGCGGTTCGCCCGGCGTGACGGCGAAGCCGGGGTCGGCCACGCCCGTCGCGGCGTCGAGCCCGGCGAGGGCGACGCGCGGCCGGACGAAGTCGCCGCCCACGTAGAGCCTGGAGCCGTTCCTGGCCAGGGTCGTGACCATGCCCCCCTCGATCCGGGGCATGAAGCCGTCGACGAGCTGCCCGTCGGCGACGCTGATCCGGGCGAGCGCGCGGGCGCCGATGTTGTTGACGCCGGGGAAGGCGCCGCCCACGTAGACCGTGCCGTGGTCGCCGGCGGCCAGCCCGTAGACCGGCCCGGCGACGGACGGCGCGAAGCCGCGCAGGATGCGGCCGGTCGCCAGGTCGTAGGCGAACAGGTTGGCCCGGCGCAGCGTGTACGTGCGCCCGGCGTCGCTGACCTCGCTGAACGAGCCGCCGACGACGACGGTGCCACCGACCAGCGCGATGGCGTTGACGATGCCGTCGAGGACATGGGGGGTGTTGTCGACCGGGTCGGCCGAGACCACGCGGGGGTGCGCGACGGGGGCCGAGGCGATGATCGCCGCAAGGGCGACACGGGCAAGCATTCACCAACAACTAGCAGACGTTGGGTAGCGGTGCCGTTACTTTGCGTCAATTGCCGCAAGAGCCTGGCTCGCCGCCGGCCCGGTGGTGGCTGGTCAAAGGCCGTAACGCCCGGCGAATACCGCACAGGCCGCGTGAGTACTCTTGTCCGCATGACGCGCGCTCAGTTGGACAAGCAGCCGGACGAGGTCGCCGCGATGTTCGATCGCACCGCCCGGCGCTACGACCTGGTCAACGACGTGGCCTCGCTGTGGCAGGTCAGGCTCTGGCGCAAGGCCGTGGCCGCCGCCGTCGACGCGGGGCCCGGCGAGCTCGTGCTCGACCTGGGAGCGGGCACCGGCACCTCCACCGACAGCTTCACCAGCCTGGGCGCCCGCGCGGTGGCCTCCGACTTCTCCCTCGGCATGTTGCGCACGGGCGTGCAGCGGCACGGCGGCAACTCGCTGAGCGGGCCCGGCATCCCCTTCGTGGCCGGCGACGCGATGCGGCTGCCGTTCGCGGACGACGCCTTCGACGCGGTGACGATCTCGGTGGCGCTGCGCAACGTGCACGACACCTCGCAGGCGCTGCGCGAGATGCTCCGCGTGACCAGGCCGGGCGGTCGGCTGGTGATCCTGGAGTTCTCGCACGTCACGTTCGGGCCGTTCGACCTGGTCTACCGCGAATACCTGATGAGGGCCCTGCCCAAGGTGGCCAAGGTGTTCGGCTCCAACGACGACTCCTACGAGTACCTGGCCGAGTCCATCAGGGACTGGCCCGACCAGTGGGCGCTGGCCCGGACGATCAGCGACGCCGGCTGGGAGCGGGTCGCCTGGCGCAACCTGACGATGGGCATCGTCGCCGTCCACCGGGGGTTCAAGCCCGCCTGAGCCGCGGGCGGGCGGTCCGCGAAAGTTCCTGGAATCATCTTCCGCCTTTCCGCCCGATTTCGGCTTTGCGGGCCCCCCTGAGGATGTGTCGGAGGGAGACCCGTGCAATTCCCGCTGGGATGACGACCGGGACTCTTTCCAGGACGAAACCAGGTCTTCCCGGCGAGGATTGCATCGCACTTTGCGGGCATATCTCCTCGATTTCTCGGAAGGAGCCCCGGGTGATCGGAGAAATCAATCCGACACTCCGCCGCCGGAAGCTCGCCGCCGAGCTGTGCCGGTCACGCGAGGACGCGGGGCTCGACGGCGCGGCGACCTGCTGCTCGCGCCGGCCCGCACCGACGGCGTCAAGGGCTGGTGGGAGTCCTGCTCCGACGTCGTGACCGAGCCGGTGCCTGAGCTGTTCGGCCTGGAGGACGGCGCCGGCCGGATCGGGACGTGGCACACCTTCTCCCTTCCCGGCCTGCTGCAGACCCGCGAGTACGCCACCCGGATCGGCCTGCTACACCGGGCCGTCGAGCTGGCGCCGCCGAGCAGGGTCGAACGCAGGATCCGGGCCAGGATGCGCCGCCGGCCCAGCCGCCATGGATGAGGAGGAATCGCGCGAATTCATCGCGTCGTTGGCAGATCAATTGTAACGACATGGTTATCGTGGCGTGTCTTGCAGGCCCGGCCGATCTTCTGTTGGCTACCGTCATTGGTCCAGACCAATGAGACTCGGGAGGTAGTCCGTCCGATGAGCGGCCCCACTGTCTCGCCGGGCGGATGGCGCAAGAGCAGTCTCGGCGCGGCCGCCGGCGAGTGCGTCGAGTTCGCCCGGAGCACGACCGGCGAAGTGTCGTTGCGTGACTCGAAAGACCCCTCGGGTCCGGTCCTGACCTTCACACCCGGAGAGTGGCGGGCGTTCGTCGGCGGAGTGCGTAACGCCGAGTTCGAAGTCTGACGTTCCCGTGCCCGGCCCTTCGTTGACGACGGAGGGCCTTCTTGTGTCCGGGATCCGTACCCCGACTGCCACTATGTACAGGAAAAGCAGTAGACTGCGGGCCGACAAGTTTGTGAAGGGGTTCACAAAGGAACGAAGGCGCAAGACCCCGAGGCCTTCGATCGTGTAGGACAGGACAGGACAGTCCAGTGACCGTGCCACCAGCCATACAGGCTGACGCCGACGTCATCGTCGTCGGCGCCGGTCCCGCCGGTTCCGCAACCGCCTTTTACCTCGCTCAGGCCGGTCTCGACGTGCTGCTCCTGGAGAAGACCAGGTTCCCCCGCGAGAAGGTCTGCGGCGACGGCCTGACGCCACGTGCCGTCAAGCAGTTGCTCAACATGGGCGTCGACATCGACGCGCCCGGCTGGATCAGGAACAAGGGCCTGCGCGTCGTCGGCGGCGGCCACCGCTTCGAGCTCGACTGGCCGCAGTTGGAGCGCTTCCCCGACTTCGGGCTGGTCCGCACCCGCAAGGACTTCGACCAGATCGTCGCGGCCAACGCGGTCAAGAACGGCGTGCGCCTCATGGAGGGCGTCACCGTGACCGGGCCGGTGCTCGACGACCGCAGCGGGCACATCGTCGGCGTGCGCACCAAGGACGGCGCGACGTACCGCAGCCGGGTGGTCGTGGCGGCCGACGGCAACAGCACCCGCCTGGCGATCGGCATGGGCCTGCACAAGCGGGAGGACCGGCCCATGGGCGTGGCCGTCCGCACCTACTTCGAGAGCCCCCGCCACGACGACGACTACCTGGAGACCTGGCTGGAGCTGTGGGACGGCGACACCCTGCTGCCCGGCTACGGCTGGGTGTTCGGGGTCGGCGACGGCACCGCCAACGTCGGGCTCGGGCTGCTCAACACCAGCGCCCAGTTCGGCAACATCGACTACCGCGACCTGTTGAAGCGCTGGTGCAAGGCCATGCCGGCCGACTGGGGCTTCACCGAGGAGAACATGACGGCCCCCATCCGCGGCGCCGCTCTCCCGATGGCCTTCAACAGGCAGCCCCACTACACGCGGGGTCTTATCCTCGTGGGTGACTCCGGCGGGTCCATCAACCCGTTCAACGGCGAGGGCATCGCCTACGCCATGGAGACCGGCGAGATCGCCGCCGAGATCATCGCGAAGGCCCTCAAGGACACCACTCCCGCACAGCGCGAGCGGATCCTGAGGACCTACCCCCAGGTGATGAAGGACGCCTACGGCGGCTACTTCACGCTAGGGAGGTTGTTCGTCGAGGCGATTGGGAAGCCGGGTGTGATGAGCTTCGGGACCAGGCACGGCCTGCCACACCCGAGGCTGATGCGCTTCGCGCTCAAACTCCTTGGTAATCTCACCGACCGGCGAGGCGATGCGTCCGACATGATCATCAACGCACTCTCGAAGGTCGCCCCACCAGCATGATTCCCACGACAGACACATCAAGCTGCGCGCCCGCGCGCGCGGCGACTCCAGAGGAGGCGTAGCGATGGACCTTTACGTGCCCATCCTGGTGCTCGCCGTTCTCGCGGGGGGCTTCGCGATCTTCTCGGTCGCCATCGCTCCCTTCACCGGTCCCAAGCGCTGGAACCGCGCCAAGCTTGACGCCTATGAATGCGGCATCGAGCCGACGCCCCAGCCGGTCGGTGGCGGACGGTTCCCGCTCAAATACATGATCACCGCGATGCTCTTCATCGTGTTCGACATCGAGATCATCTTCCTCTACCCGTGGGCGGTCTCCTTCGCGCCGCTGAAGAACGACGCGGGCGACACCATCGCGTCCGGCCTCGGGCTGTTCGCGCTGGTCGAGATGCTGCTGTTCATCGTCACCGTGCTCGTCGCCTACGCGTACGTGTGGCGCCGCAAGGGTCTGGACTGGGACTGAAAATGGGACTTGAAGAGAAACTCCCCAGCGGGTTCATCCTCAGCACGGTCGAAGCCGCCGCAGGATGGGCTCGGAAGAGCTCGGTATGGCCGGCCACGTTCGGCCTCGCATGTTGCGCCATCGAGCTGATGGCCACCGGTGGCCCCCACTACGACCTGGCGCGCTTCGGCATGGAGCGCGCTTCGGCGTCTCCCCGCCAGGCCGACCTCATGATCGTCGCCGGGCGCGTGTCGCAGAAGATGGCGCCCGTCCTGCGGCAGATCTACGACCAGATGGCCGAGCCCAAGTGGGTCATCGCCATGGGCGTGTGCGCCTCCAGCGGCGGCATGTTCAACAACTACGCCATCGTGCAGGGCGTCGACCACGTCGTGCCGGTCGACATCTACCTGCCCGGCTGCCCGCCGCGGCCGGAGATGCTGATCGACGCGATCGTGAAGCTGCACGACAAGATCCAGAACATGAAGTTCGGCGCTCACCGCGCCAAGCAGATCGAGGACCTCGAACTGCGGGCGCTGCGCACGCTGCCGCTGATCGACCAGGGGGCCGGAAAGTGACCTCGCCCGACCACCTTCCCGGAAGCCCGGAGGGCGGGGAGGCCCCCGAGGCCGCCTCGGTCCCGGCCGTCCCCGAGGCGCCCGTCGCCCGGCACGGCATGTTCGGCGCGCACGACTCCGGCGACACCTCCGGCTACGGCGGGCTCGTCGTGCGCCGGGCGCCGCAGATCTCCACACCCCGTCCGTACGGCGGCTACTTCGACGAGCTGGTCGACGCCCTCGCCCTCGACGACGCCATCGAGCGCGTCGTGGTCGACCGCGGCGAGCTGACCCTGCACGTCCGCCGCGAGCGCCTGGTGGAGGTCTGCCAGAAGCTGCGCGACGACCCGACCCTGCGTTTCGAGCTGTCGCTCGGCGTCTCCGGGGTGCACTACCCGCACCTGAAGGGCGAGGAGCTGCGCGCCGTCTACCACCTGTGCTCGATCACCCACAACAGGCGCGTGCGCCTGGAGGTGAGCGCACCGGACGCCGACCCGCACATCCCATCGACCGTGGGCGTTTACCCTGGTCATGACTGGCATGAGCGGGAGACGTACGACTTCTTCGGAATCGTCTTCGACGGCCATCCGTCACTCACCCGGATCATGATGCCGGATGACTGGGACGGTCACCCGCAGCGCAAGGACTACCCGCTCGGCGGCATCCCGGTCGAGTACCGGGGCGCCACCATCCCCTCGCCGGACCAGAGGAGGTCTTACTCATGAGCACCGCTTATGACGAGGCGACAGAGGGCAAGGTCTACTCGGTCACCGGCGGAGACTGGGACGAGGTCGTCGGCGGAGCGCGCGACACCGAGGAAGAGCGCCTGGTCGTCAACATGGGCCCGCAGCACCCGTCCACGCACGGCGTGCTCCGCCTGGTCCTGACGCTCGACGGTGAGACGGTCACCGAGGCGCGCAGCGTCATCGGCTACCTGCACACCGGCATCGAGAAGAACATGGAGTACCGGACGTGGACCCAGGGGACCACGTTCGTGACCCGCATGGACTACCTCTCGCCGATCTTCAACGAGACCGCGTACTGCCTGGGCGTGGAGAGGCTGCTCGGCATCACCGACCGCGTGCCCGAGCGGGCGCAGGCCATCCGCGTGATGATGATGGAGCTCAACCGCATCGCCTCGCACCTGGTCGCGATGGGCACGTTCGGCATGGAGCTGGGCGCGACCACGCCGTTCCTGTTCGGCTACCGCGACCGTGAAATGATCATGGACCTGTTCGAGTACATCACGGGTCTGCGCATGAACCACGCCTACGTCAGGCCGGGCGGCGTCAGCGTCGACCTGCCCGCGGGCGCGGTCGACAAGGTGGGCGAGTTCCTCAAGGAGATGCCCAAGCGGATCAAGGACATCCGCAAGCTCCTCGACGAGAACCCCGTCTACGTGCGCCGTACCAAGGACGTGGGCTACCTCGACCTGACCGGCTGCATGGCGCTCGGCATCACCGGCCCGATCCTGCGCGCCGCCGGGCTGCCCTGGGACCTGCGCAAGTCGCAGCCCTACTCCGGCTACGAGACGTACGAGTTCGAGGTCGCCACCGAGCGCGGCTGCGACGTCTACTCGCGCTACCTCGTGCGCATGCGGGAGATGGAGGAGTCGCTCAAGATCGTCGAGCAGGCTCTCGACCGCATCGCCGGCCCGCTCAAGGGCGACCCGGTGATGATCGAGGACAAGAAGATCGGCTGGCCCGCGCAGCTCGCGCTCGGCCCCGACGGCTTCGGCAACTCGCCCGACCACATCGCGCACATCATGGGCAGCTCGATGGAGGCCCTGATCCACCACTTCAAGCTGGTGACCGAGGGCTTCCGGGTCCCGGCCGGCCAGGCGTACGCGAGCATCGAGTCGCCCAAGGGCGAGCTCGGGGCGCACGTCGTCAGCGACGGCGGCACCCGCCCGTACCGCGTGCACTTCCGCGAGCCTTCCTTCTGCAACCTGCAGGGCTTCCCCGCCATGGCGGAGGGCGGCCAGGTCGCCGACGTGATCGCCGCGGTGGCTTCTATCGACCCCGTCATGGGAGGTGTGGACAGGTGAGCGAGCTTGTCGAGCGCACAATTAGACACAGCACGCAAGTCATGAGCGGGCCGGAGGCACGCTCGTGACTTATTCACCGGAAGTCCGGGAGCGTCTGGAACAGGACGCCAAGGAGATCATCGGCCGCTACCCCAAGACGCGGTCCGCGCTGCTGCCGCTGCTCCACCTCGTGCAGTCGGCCGACGGCTACGTCTCCGACGACGGCAAGGAGTTCTGCGCCGAGATGCTGGGCCTGAGCAAGGCCGAGGTCACCGGCGTGGCCACCTTCTACACGATGTACAAGCGCAAGCCGGCCGGCGACTACCACGTCGGCGTCTGCATCAACGCGCTGTGCGCCGTCATGGGCGGCGACGAGATCTGGGACGAGCTGTCCGAGCACGTCGGCGTCGGCCACGAGGAGACCACCGGCGACGGCAAGATCTCGCTGGAGCGCCTGGAGTGCAACGCGGCCTGCGACTTCGCCCCGGTCATGATGGTCAACTGGGAGTTCTTCGACAACCAGACCCCCGACTCGGCCAAGCAGCTCGTCGACGACCTGCGTGACGGCAAGGACGTGCGGCCGACCCGCGGACCGAAGAAGCTCTGTACCTTCAAGGAGGCCTCGCGCGTGCTCGCGGGCCTGCCCGACGACCAGGCGGGCGACGGCCCGTCGGCCGCCGGCCCCTCGCTGGAGGGCCTGAAGGTGGCCAAGGCCAACGGATGGAAGGCCCCCGAGGCATGAGCACCACACTGACCCCGGTCCTGACCGCCAACTGGGACCAGGCCGACTCCTTCACCCTCGACGGCTACGGCGGTGACTACAAGGCGGCCAAGAAGGCGCTGGGCATGGACCCCGACGCCGTCATCCAGGCGGTCAAGGACTCCGGCCTGCGCGGCCGCGGCGGCGCGGGCTTCCCCACCGGCATGAAGTGGGGATTCATCCCGCAGGGCGACGGCAAGCCCCACTACCTCGTCGTCAACGCCGACGAGTCGGAGCCGGGCACCTGCAAGGACATCCCGCTGATGATGGCCAACCCGCACTCGCTGGTCGAGGGTGTCATCATCACCGCGTTCGCGATCAGGGCCAACTACGCCTTCATCTACGTGCGCGGCGAGGTGCTGCACGTCATCCGCCGGCTGCACGCGGCCGTGCGCGAGGCGTACGAGAAGGGTTTCCTGGGCGAGGACATCTTCGGCTCCGGGTACAACCTGGAACTCGTCGTGCACAGCGGCGCGGGCGCGTACATCTGCGGCGAGGAGACGGCGCTGCTCGACTCGCTGGAGGGCTTCAGAGGTCAACCGCGACTCAAGCCCCCGTTCCCGGCCGTGGCGGGCCTGTACGCCTCGCCGACTGTGGTGAACAACGTCGAGTCGATCGCCAGTGTTCCCTCGATCATCAGCAACGGCGCCGACTGGTTCGCCTCGATGGGCACCGAGAAGTCCAAGGGCTTCGGCATCTTCTCCCTCAGCGGCCACGTCACCAGGCCCGGCCAGTACGAGGCCCCGCTCGGCATCACGCTGCGCGAGCTGCTCGACATGGCCGGCGGCATCCGGGAGGGGCACCAGATCAAGTTCTGGACCCCGGGCGGCTCGTCCACGCCGATCTTCACCGACGAGCACCTCGACGTGCCGCTCGACTTCGAGGCCGTCGGCGCCAAGGGCTCGATGCTCGGCACCCGCGCGCTGCAGATCTTCGACGAGACCACCTGCGTGGTCCGCACGGTGCTGCGCTGGACCGAGTTCTACGCCCACGAGTCCTGCGGCAAGTGCACGCCGTGCCGCGAGGGCACGTACTGGCTCAAGCAGGTGCTCAAGCGCCTGGAGAAGGGCCAGGGCACCGAGGAGGACCTGTCCACGATCACCGACATCGCGGACAACATCCTCGGCCGCTCGTTCTGCGCCCTCGGCGACGGCGCGACCAGCCCGATCCACTCCTCGGTGAAGTACTTCCGCGAGGAGTACCTCAAGCACTTCGAGATCGGCGGCTGCCCGTTCGACCCGAAGAAGTCCACTCTCTGGGGTGAGCAGTGACCGTCGTAGAAACAGAAATCACCCTGGTGACCCTCACCATCGACGGGTTCCAGGTCAGTGTCCCCAAGGGCACCCTGATCATCAGGGCCGCCGAGCTGCTGGGCATTCAGATCCCCCGGTTCTGCGACCACCCGCTGCTCGACCCGGCGGCCAACTGCCGCCAGTGCCTCGTGGACATCCCCGACGCGGGCAACGGCCGCGGCTTCCCCAAGCCGCAGCCGTCCTGTGCGATCGAGGTGGCCGAGGGCATGGTCGTGCAGACCCAGCTCACCTCGCCGGTCGCCGAGAAGGCGCAGCGCGGGGCCATGGAGCTGCTGCTGATGAACCACCCGCTCGACTGCCCGGTCTGCGACAAGGGCGGCGAGTGCCCCCTGCAGAACCAGGCCATGTCGAACGGCCAGGGCGAGTCGCGGTTCCAGGAGCAGAAGCGCACGTTCCCCAAGCCGCTGCCGCTGTCCACGCAGGTGCTGCTCGACCGTGAGCGCTGCGTCCAGTGCGCCCGCTGCATCCGCTTCTCCGACCAGATCGCCGGCGACCCGCTCATCGAGTTCTTCGAGCGCGGCGCCAAGGAGCAGGTCCGGGTCGCCGACGGCAAGCCGTTCAACTCCTACTTCTCCGGCAACACGGTGCAGATCTGCCCGGTCGGCGCGCTCACCGGCGCGGCCTACCGGTTCCGGGCGCGCCCGTTCGACCTGGTGTCCACGCCGAGCGCGTGCGAGCACTGCGCGTCGGGCTGCTCCCTGCGCACCGACCACAGGCGCGGCCGGGTGACCCGCCGCCTGGCGGGCAACGACCCGCAGGTGAACGAGGAGTGGAACTGCGACAAGGGCCGCTGGGCCTTCTCCTACGCCACCCAGCCCGACCGGCTCAAGACGCCTCTGGTGCGCAACGAGGAAGGCGTGCTCGTGCCCGCCTCGTGGCCGGAGGCGCTGGCGGTCGCCGCCGAGGGTCTGGCCGCCGCCCGCGGCAGGGCCGGCGTGCTGGTCGGCGGCCGGGTCACGGTCGAGGACGCCTACGCCTACAGCAAGTTCGCCAGGGTCGCGCTGGGCAGCAACGACATCGACTTCCGCGCCCGTCCGCACTCCGACGAGGAGGCGCAGTTCCTGGCGCACGCGGTCGCCGGCAAGGGCATCGAGATCAGCTACACCGACCTCGAGAAGGCTCCGGCCGTGCTGCTCGTCGGGTTCGAGCCCGAGGAGGAGTCGCCGATCGTCTTCCTGCGCCTGCGCAAGGCGTGGCAGAAGAAGGGCCTGAAGGTCACCGCGATCGCGCCGTTCGCCTCCGCCGGGCTGGCCAAGATGGGCGGCACGCTCATCGCCACCGCCCCGGGCGCCGAGGCCGACGCGATCGGCGACCTGGTCGGCACGCTGGCCGAGGGCACGATCGTGCTGGCCGGCGAGCGGCTGGCCAGCGTGCCGGGCGCGCTGTCGGCCCTCGTCCGCCTCGGCGCCGGCTCCGGCGTCCGGCTGGCCTGGGTGCCGCGCAGGGCCGGTGAGCGCGGCGCGCTCGAAGCCGGCGCGCTGCCCAACCTGCTGCCGATCGGCCGTCCCGTGGACGACGAGGCCGCCAGGGCCGAGGTCGCCAGGGTCTGGAACGTGGGCTCGCTGCCCGCCGTCCCCGGCCGCGACACCGACGGCATCATCGCCGCCGCCCGCGCCGGTGAGATCGACGCGCTGGTCGTGGCCGGCGTCGACCCGCACGACCTGGCAGACCCGGCCGCCGCGCTGGAGGCGCTGGAGAACACGCCGTTCATCGTCAGCCTGGAGATCCGCGCCAGCGCCGTCACCGATCGCGCCGACGTGGTGCTGCCGGTCGCGGCGGTGCAGGAGAAGAGCGGTACGTTCGTCAACTGGGAGGGCAGGGGCCGCTCGTTCGAGGCGCCGCTGCGCGTGCCCGGCATCCAGAGCGACCTGACCGTCATCGGCAACATCGCCGACCGCATGGACGTGCACCTCGGCCTGCCGGACGCCAAGGCCGTCCGGCGCGAGCTGTCCAGCCTCGGCGCCTGGCGCGGGGCCCGCGTCGCCGCGCCGAGCACCGCCACCCGCGCCCAGGCCGCCCCGGCGGCCGGCGAGGCGCTGCTGGCGACCTGGCACCTGCTGCTCGACGAGGGCAGGCTCCAGGACGGCGAGCCGTACCTGGCCGGCACCGCCCGCGCCACCGAGGCGCTGGTGTCGGCGGCCACGGCGGCCGAGATCGGCGTCATCGACGGCGACAAGCTCGTCGTCGGCGGCCCCGGCCCCAACGCGGTCACGCTGCCGGTCCGCGTCGCCGACCTGCCCGACCGGGTGGTCTGGGTGCCGGCGAACTCCGGCGGCTGCTCGGTCACGCGCGACCTGCGCGCGCTGGCCGGCGACATCGTCACGATCGGGAGCGCATCATGACCCACGTTCTCGCGGCCGATCCCACCCTCGCCGACTTCGGCAAGGACCCGCTGTGGATCACCATCATCAAGGCCGTGATGCTGTTCGCCTTCCTGATGCTGGGCATCCTGTTCGGCGTCTGGTACGAGCGCAAGCTGATCTCGCGGATGCAGCACCGCTACGGCCCCAACCGGGCCGGCAAGTTCGGTCTGCTCCAGTCGGTGGCCGACGGCATCAAGATGGGTCTGAAGGAGGACATCTTCCCGCGGACCGTGGACAAGGTGCTCTACCTGCTGGCCCCGGTGATCATGGTCGTGCCGGCGTTCCTGGCCTTCTCGATCGTGCCGTTCGCGCCGATGGTCAACCTGTTCGGCGTCCAGACGCCGCTGCAGCTCGTCGACCTGCCGGTGGCGGTGCTGTTCATGCTGGCCATGGGCGCCATCTCGGTCTACGGCGTGGTGCTGGCCGGCTGGTCGTCGCGCTCGCCGTACGCGCTGCTGGGCGGTCTGCGGTCGGCGGCGCAGGTGGTCTCGTACGAGATCGCGATGGGTCTGTCGTTCGTGGCGATCTTCCTGTTCGCCGGGACGCTGTCCACCTCCGAGATCGTCAAGGCGCAGGGCGAGCAGGGCTGGTTCGTCTTCCTGCTGATCCCGTCGTTCGTGATCTACGTGATCTGCATGTTCGGCGAGGCCGCCCGCATCCCGTTCGACCTGCCCGAGGGCGAGGGCGAGCTGGTCGGCGGCTTCCAGACCGAGTACTCCTCGTCCCTGAAGTTCGCCCTCATCATGATGGGCGAGTACCTGCACACCTTCACCGCCTCGGGCATCGCGGTCACCCTGTTCCTGGGCGGCTGGCGGGCCCCGTGGCCGATCTCCCTGTGGGACGGCGCCAACACGGGCTGGTGGCCGGTGCTGTGGTTCTTCATCAAGTTCGTGCTGACCTTCAGCTTCATCGTGTGGGTGCGTGCCTCGCTGCCGCGCGTGCGCTACGACCAGCTCATGTCCCTGGGCTGGAAGGTGCTGATCCCGGTGAACCTGGCCTGGATCCTGCTCGTCGCCGCGGCTCGCAACGTGGTCGTCAACGAGGGCAACAAGACGGTCGGCATCGTGATCGGCGCGGTCATCGTGGTCGGCGCGCTGGCCATCTGGATGCGGTTCGACACCGTCAACCAGCGGCGCAAGGAGGCGCGCAAGGCCGAGGTGGAGGCCGAGTTCGAGCAACTGTCCGACGAGCCGACGGCCGGCGGCTTCCCTGTGCCGCCGCTCGATCTGCCGCACTACCACGGGGTGCAGCACAAGGAGATTCCCAGTGGGACTAACTGATTGGCTGAACCCCGTCAAGGGCTTCGGGGTCACCTTCCACACGATGTTCAAGAAGCCCGTCACGACCAACTACCCGGAGGTCAAGAAGCCGACGGCTCCTCGCTTCCACGGTCGTCACCAGCTCAACCGCTGGCCGGACGGGCTGGAGAAGTGCGTCGGGTGCGAGCTGTGCGCGTGGGCGTGTCCGGCGGACGCGATCTACGTCGAGGGCGCGGACAACACCGACGAGGAGCGCTTCTCGCCGGGTGAGCGTTACGGGCGCACGTACCAGATCAACTATCTGCGGTGCATCCTGTGCGGTCTGTGCATCGAGGCCTGCCCCACCCGCGCGCTCACCATGACCAACGAGTACGAGCTCGCCGACAGCAGCCGCGAGAGCCTCATCTACACCAAGGAGATGCTCCTCGCGGACCTGACGCCGGGCATGGAGCAGCCGCCCCACCCGATGCGGCTCGGCGAGACCGAAGAGGACTACTACCGGCTGGGACGAACCAATGGGTGAGACCATCACATTCTGGGTTCTCGCCGTCGTGTCCGTCGGCGCGGCGCTCGGCATGGTCTTCAACAGGAAGGCCGTCTACTCAGCGCTGATGCTCGGCACCGTGATGCTCTGCCTCGCGGTGCTCTACGCCGTCCAGGACGCGCCCTTCCTCGCCGCGGTGCAGATCATCGTCTACACCGGCGCCATCATGATGCTGTTCCTGTTCGTCCTCATGCTGGTGGGCGTGGACTCCTCCGACTCCTTCGTGGAGACGCTGAGGGGCCAGCGCTTCTGGGGCGCCCTCGCGGCCCTCGGCTTCGCCGTCCTGATCATCCTGGCGGTGGGCAACGCGATCTTCTCCGGTGAGGCGGGCCTGGCACAGGCCACGGCGCAGGGCGGCTACGTCCGCTCGATCGCGCTGCTGCTGTTCACCAAGTACGTCTTCGCGTTCGAGGTCACCTCGGCCCTGCTGATCACCGCCGCCCTGGGCGCGATGGTCCTGGCGCACCGGGAGAAGTTCACCGAGAAGGCCACGCAGAAGGACCTCTCGCGCGCCCGGTTCCTCGGCGAGCGTCCCTCGCCGCTGCCCGGCCCCGGCACCTACGCCACCAACAACGCCATCGACATGCCGGCGCTGCTGCCCGACGGCTCGGTCGCGGAGTCGTCGGTCAACCGCTACATCGCCCGCTACGACGTCGAGCACGGCCACCTCCCCGAGGACCCGAAGCTCGCCGAGGCCATCAAGCACACGGCCGAGGATGACGCCGAGGAGACGACCAACGAGGTGACCAAGTGACGACCCACTACCTGATCCTGTCGGGTGTGCTGTTCGCGATCGGCGCGCTCGGCGTGCTGATCAGGCGCAACGCGATCGTGGTGTTCATGTGCGTCGAGCTCATGCTCAACGCCTGCAACCTCGCGTTCGTCACCTTCGCCAGGCAGAACGGCAACCTGGAGGGCCAGATCATCGCGTTCTTCGTGATGGTGGTGGCCGCGGCCGAGGTCGTCGTCGGCCTGGCCATCATCGTGACGATCTTCCGAACCCGCAGGTCCGCGTCCGTCGACGACGCCAACCTGCTGAAGTACTAAGAGAGGTGACTGATGCAATCTGAAATCGCTCAGATCACCCCTCACGTCGGCGGTGTGATCGGGAACGCCTGGCTGATGATCGCCCTTCCGCTCGTGGGGGCGTTCATCCTGCTGGCGTTCAACAAGTTCACCAACCGCTGGGGCCACCTGCTGGGCGTGGTCATGTCGCTGGCCTCGTTCGTGGTGGCGGTGCTCGCGTTCTTCGAGCTGATCGGGCTCGGGGAGGAGGAGCGCCGCCGGGCGGTGCACCTGTACGAGTTCATCCCCGGCATGGTCGACATGGGCCTGCTCATCGACCCGCTGTCGATCTGCTTCGCGCTGCTCATCACGGGTGTCGGATCGCTGATCCACATCTACTCGATCGGCTACATGTCGCACGACGAGCACCGGCGCAGGTTCTTCGCGTACCTGAACCTGTTCGTCGCCGCGATGCTCCTGCTGGTGCTGGCCGACAACTACGTGGGCCTGTTCATCGGCTGGGAGGGCGTGGGTCTGGCCTCGTACCTGCTGATCGGGTTCTGGCAGTTCAAGCCCTCGGCGGCGGTCGCGGCGAAGAAGGCGTTCGTCGTCAACCGCGTCGGTGACTTCGGTCTGCTGGTCGGCATGTTCATCATCTGGACGTCGTTCGGCACCCTGGCCTTCAAGGACCTCGGCGCGAAGATCGGCGCCGGTGGCGCCTCCGACGGCACCATGCTCGCCATCGGCCTGCTGCTGCTCCTCGGCGCGTGCGGCAAGTCGGCGCAGCTCCCGCTGCAGTCCTGGCTCCTCGACGCCATGGAGGGCCCGACCCCGGTCTCGGCCCTGATCCACGCGGCGACCATGGTCACCGCGGGCGTCTACCTGGTCGTCCGCTCGGGCGCGTTCTTCTTCCCCGAGGGCTCGGGCGCGGCGCTCGCCGTCGCCATCGTCGGCGCGGCCACGCTGCTCGCCGGTGCGATCATCGGTTGTGCGAAGGACGACATCAAGAAGGGCCTGGCCGGCTCGACGATGTCGCAGATCGGCTACATGATGCTCGGCGCGGGCCTCGGCCCCGCGGGGTACGCCTTCGCGATCGGCCACCTGATCACCCACGGCTTCTTCAAGGCCGACATGTTCCTCGGCGCCGGATCGGTCATGCACGGCATGAACGACGAGGTCAACATGAGGAAGTACGGCGGCCTGCGCAAGCTCATGCCGATCACGTTCGTCACGTTCTTCATCGGCTACCTGGCGATCATCGGGTTCCCGCTGCTGTCCGGCTACTTCACCAAGGACGGCATCATCGAGACCGCGGTCCACCACCAGCCGATCCTGGGCTGGCTGGCCGTCCTCGGCGCGGGCATCACCGGCTTCTACATGTCGCGGATGGTCTTCATGACCTTCTTCGGCCAGAAGCGCTGGGCCGACGACGCCCACCCGCACGAGTCGCCGCTCGTCATGACGGTGCCGCTGATGATCCTCTCGCTGGGCGCGCTCGGTCTGGGCGCCTACCTGGTGCTGGGCGGCAGGCTGTACGACTTCCTGCGGCCCGCCGTGGGCGGCGAGGCGGAGGCGCCGAGCTTCCAGTTCGCCAGCACGCCCGGCCTGGCCACCCTCGCGCTCGTCGCCGTCGGTGTGGTCTTCGCCTGGATGAGGTACGGCCGGGCAGAGGTGCCCTCGGTGCAGCCGCGCGGCTCCTTCCTCACCACGTTCGCCCGCCGTGACCTGTACGGCGACGCCCTCAACGAGTCCCTGTTCATGCGTCCCGGCCAGTGGCTGACCCGCATCGCGGTGTTCTTCGACAACCGCGGCGTCGACGGGCTGGTCAACGGTCTGGCGGCAGGCATCGGCGGGAGCTCGGGTCGCCTGCGCAGGCTCCAGACGGGCTTCGCGCGAACGTACGCGCTGTCCATCCTGATCGGTGCCGCCCTGCTGACCGGCGCCCTGCTCCTCGTTGGGAACATCTGATGTCACCCTGGCTCCCGATAATCATGGCGGTGCCCGTTGTGGGCGCCATCGTGGTGGCCCTGCTTCCCAAGGGCGGCGACAAGCTGGCCAAGCAGGTCACGCTGGCGGTCTCGCTGCTGACGATGGTGCTGACGGGCGTCATGGCCGCCGGGTTCAAGCCCGGTGGCGAGCGCTTCCAGTTCAAGGCGGAGTACGACTGGATCCCGAGCTTCGGCGTGAAGTTCGGGGTCGGCGTCGACGGCGTCGCCCTGGTGCTGATCGCCCTGTCGGTCGTGCTGGTGCCGATCGTCGTCCTGGCCTCCTGGCACGACGCCGACGGCGTCAGGACCGCGGACGGCACGCTGATCACGCCCAAGCGGTCGGTCAAGACGTACTTCTCGCTGCTGCTCGTCCTGGAGACGATGATGATCGGCGTCTTCGCGGCGACCGACGTCTTCCTCTTCTACGTGTTCTTCGAAGCCATGCTGATCCCGATGTACTTCATGATCGGGTCGTACGGCGGTGCCCAGCGGTCGTACGCGGCCGTCAAGTTCCTGCTGTACTCGCTCTTCGGCGGCCTGCTCATGCTGGTCGCGGTCATCGGCCTGTACGTGCTGGCGAACAAGGGCACGTTCATGTTCGAGCCGCTCGTCGGGGCCATCCAGGACCCGACGACGCAGAAGTGGCTGTTCGGCGGCTTCTTCATCGCCTTCGCCATCAAGGCACCGCTCTGGCCGGTGCACACCTGGCTGCCCGACGCGGCCGCCCAGGCCCCGGCCGGCGCCGCCGTGCTGCTCGTGGGCGTGCTCGACAAGGTCGGCACGTTCGGCATGCTCCGCTTCTGCCTGGAGCTGTTCCCCGACGCGGCCAAGGCGTTCACGATGCCGATCGTCGTCCTGGCGGTCATCAGCATCATCTACGGCGCGATCGTGGCCATCGGCCAGACCGACATGAAGCGGCTCATCGCCTACACGTCGATCTCGCACTTCGGCTTCATCGTGCTCGGCGTCTTCGCCATGTCGTCGGTCGCCCAGTCCGGCGCGGCCCTCTACATGGTCAACCACGGCTTCGCCACGGGCGCGCTGTTCCTCGCCGCCGGGTTCCTCATCGCCCGGCGCGGCTCGCCGTTCATCGCCGACTACGGCGGTGTCCAGAAGGTCGCCCCGGTGCTCGCCGGCTTCTTCCTGGTCGCCGGTCTGGCCGGTCTCTCGCTGCCCGGACTGTCGTCCTTCGTCAGCGAGTTCATGGTGATGATCGGCACGTACTCCAGCCAGGCGCACGGCTCCGGCGCGCTGACGGTGGCCGCGATCATCTCCGCGGTGGCCGTCATCCTGGCCGCCGTCTACATCCTGTGGATGGTCCAGCGCACGCTGAACGGCCCGACCGCCGAGCCGGTCAAGGCGTTCAAGGACCTCAACGCCCGGGAGATCTGGGTGCTGGCGCCGCTGGTCGCGCTGATCATCGGGTTCGGCTTCTTCCCCAAGCCGCTGCTCGACGTGATCAACCCGTCCGTGCAGCAGACGCTGACCAACGTGCACGTACCCACTGCCACCATCGCTGAGAAGGGGACAGGTCAGTGAACGACGTCATCCAAGCGCCGACGATCGAGTACGGCACGCTGGCGCCGTTGCTGATCGTCTTCGGCGCTGCCTGCATCGGCGTGCTCGTCGAGGCGTTCGCGCCACGCTACCTGCGCAAGTCCATCCACGTCCCGCTCACGCTGCTCAGCCTGATCGGCGCGTTCGCGCTGGTCATCCTGCAGGTCATGCGCGGTGTGCCGACGCAGGCCGCCGCCATGGGCGCGGTCGCGGTGGACGGTCCCGCGCTGTTCATCTGGGGCGTGATCATCGTCCTGTCGTTCGTGACGGTGCTGCTGATCAACGACGAGGGCCACTTCGTGGCCTCGGCGGCGGCAGTGCCGGGCAGCGCGGACGAGGAGGAGGCCGAGGCGGCCGACAACGGCGCCGGGCAGACCGAGGTCTACCCGCTGGTGCTGTTCGCGGTCGGTGGCATGCTGCTCTTCCCGGCCTCGCACGACCTGCTGACGATGTTCGTGGCCCTTGAGGTCATGTCGCTGCCGCTGTACCTGCTGTGCGGCCTGGCCCGCCGGCGCCGCCTGCTGTCGCAGGAGGCGTCGATGAAGTACTTCCTGCTCGGCGCGTTCTCCTCGGCGTTCTTCCTGTACGGCACCGCCATGATCTACGGCTACGCGGGCACCGTCTCGCTGCCCGGGATCAACGCCGCCCTGGCCAAGGGCGCGCTGCTCGACCCGCTGCTCATGGCCGGGCTCGCGCTGCTCGGCGTCGGCCTGCTGTTCAAGATCGGCGCCGCGCCCTTCCAGGCGTGGAAGCCGGACGTCTACCAGGGCGCCCCGACCCCCATCACCGCACTCATGGCCTCCGGCACGCTCGTCGCGGCCGTCGGCGCCCTGCTGCGGGTGTTCTGGGTCGGTCTGGGCAACCTCGACTGGAACTGGCGGCCGGTCATCTGGGCCGTCGCGGCCCTGACGATGATCGTCGGCTCGATCCTGGCGATCACGCAGACCGACATCAAGCGCATGCTGGCCTACTCCTCCATCGCGCACGCGGGCTTCCTGCTCGTCGGCGTGATGGCGACGTTCGGCTCGGCCGGGCAGAACGCCCAGTCGCTCAAGTCGATCCTGTTCTACCTGGCGGTCTACGGCATCACCACGGTCGGCGCGTTCGCGGTGGTCACGCTGGTGCGCGACCCCGGCGGCGAGGCGGGACACCTGTCGCGCTGGGCCGGGCTCGGCAAGCGTTCGCCGGTGCTCGCCGGGGTGTTCGCCTTCTTCCTGCTCGCCTTCGCCGGAATCCCGCTGACCAGCGGCTTCTTCGGCAAGTACGCCGTGTTCGCGGCCGCGCTGAACAGCGGCACGCAGCCCGGCGACTCGATGGGCGGCTGGATGGCCGGCCTGGTCGTGGTGGGCGTGGTGGCCTCGGCCATCGCCGCGTTCTTCTACGTCCGGGTGATCGTGCTGATGTTCTTCAGCGAGCCCGCGGCCGACGGCCCGGCGATCTCGGTGCCCAGTATGGGGACCGTGGCCGTCATCGCCGTTTCCCTGCTGGTTACCGTAGGAGTGGGGCTCTACCCGGAGACCCTCCTCGGTGTCGCCAACGACGCCGCTTCGGCTCTGTTCATTAGATAAGGGGATCTCGTATGTCTGCGCCGCCCGTGGTTGACCTTCCCATCGAGGACGAACGGTTGGCGCAGGACGTGGCCACCGGATTGGCCGCGGTCGAGAAGCTCCTGCGCTCGTCGGTGGAGAGCGAGGACGCCTTCGTCACGGAGGCGTCCAAGCACCTCATCGAGGCGGGCGGCAAGCGGTTCCGTACGCTGATGGTGCTGCTCGCGGCCCAGTTCGGCGATCCGTCCGCGCCGGGTGTCGTGCCCGGCGCGGTGGTCATCGAACTGACCCACCTGGGCTCGCTCTACCACGACGACGTCATGGACGAGGCCCCGGTGCGCCGGGGCTCGCCCTCGGCCAACGCCCGGTGGGACAACACCGTGGCGATCCTCACCGGCGACTACCTGTTCGCCCAGGCCTCGGACCTCCTGGCCGACCTCGGCCCCGAGCTGATCCGCATCCAGGCCCAGACGTTCTCCCGCCTCGTCCAGGGGCAGATCCGCGAGACGATCGGCCCGCGCGACGGTGAGGACCCCGTCGGCCACTACCTGAGCGTCCTGGCCGACAAGACTGGCTCCCTCATCGCCGCCTCCGGCCGGTTCGGCGCGCTGCTGTCCGGCGCCCCCGCCGACGTCGAGGAGCGGCTGAGCCGCGCCTGCGAGGCCGTGGGCGTGGCCTGGCAGCTCGGCGACGACCTGCTCGACGTGGCCTCCTCGGGCGTCCAGTCGGGCAAGACCCCCGGCACCGACCTGCGCGAGGGCGTCCGGACCCTACCGGTCCTTTACGCGCTCAACAGCGGCGAGCAGTCGCGGCTGACCGAGCTGCTGTCGGGCCCGGTGCCGGAGGAGCACGTGGAGGAGGCGCTCACCCTGCTGCGGGCCCACCCGGCCATGGAGCGGGCCCGCGCCGAGCTGGCCGCGTGGGTCGACCGGGCCCGCGTCGACCTCTCCGCCCTGCCCGACATCCCGGCCAGGGCGGCGTTCCTAGCTCTCTGCGACTACGTGGTCGAGCGTTCGGGCTGACCGCCTGACCCGGGCGGCGGCCCGCGCCGCCCGGAGGCTGTCGTAGGTGAAGATGGCCAGGGCCAGCCACACGATCGAGAACCCGATCCACCGGCTGGGCGGCATGACCTCGCCGGCGATCGTCACCCCCACGACGAACTGCAGGATCGGCGCGATGTACTGCAGCACCCCGACGGTGCTCAGCGGCACCCGGATCGCCGCCGCGCCGAAGAAGATCAGTGGCACGGCCGTGATGATCCCGGCCCCCACCAGCAGCAGCGCGTGCCCGATGCCCTCCTGCCCGAACGTGGCCTGCCCAGCGAACTCCAGGTAGATCAGGTACCCCAGGGCCGGCAGCAGCAGCACCAGCGTCTCGACGGCCAGGCTCTCGGTGGCGGCCACGTTCGCCTGCTTCTTGGCCAGCCCGTACACGCCGAAGCTGACGGCGAGCGTGAGCGCGATCCAGGGAAGCCGGCCGTAGTCCAGGGTCAGCACGACCACCGCCAGCGCCGCGAACCCGACCGCCGTCCACTGCAGCGGACGCAGCCGCTCCCGCAGCACCAGCACCCCGAACAGCACGCTGACCAGCGGGTTGATGAAGTACCCGAGGGCGCTCTCGACCACGTGGCCGGTGTTGACCGCGTAGATGTAGGTGCCCCAGTTGACGGTGATGACGATGGCGGCGATCGTCAGCAGGACGAGCTTGCGCGGCTGCCGGGCCAGCTCCCGGAACCAGCCCCAGTGCCGGCGCACGGCCAGCACGACGGCGACGGCGACCAGCGACCAGACCATCCGATGAGCCAGGATCTCCACGGCTCCGGACGGTTTGAGCAGCGGCCAGTACAGGGGGAACAGCCCCCACATGGTGTAGGCGGCGATCCCGAACAGTACACCGCGCCGAAGGTCAGGCATGTAACACATTTTCGGGCCTTACCAGCTTAAATACAAATGTGTGTCACTATACGGGAATGTTTAGGCATCCTTAACTGTTCGGCGTTGTGTACGCGCAATCCCGCCACCCACGCCACGCCGCCGCCCGCGGCGCTTGCGTAGGGTGGAGACACCTGATGGAGGTGGCACGATGGGCTGGCTGTTCGGCGGCAACAAGACATCGATGGTCCGTCCCGAGGACGCTCTGCCGGGCCGCTCGGAGGCGATGCCCGTGCCCGCGCGGCACGCGGTCCTCGACGCCCCGCTCGCCCCGCCGTACCCCTCGGGGCTGGAGGTGGCCGACTTCGGCCTGGGCTGCTTCTGGGGGGCCGAGCGCAAGTTCTGGCAGACGCCAGGGGTGGTGACGACCGCCGTCGGGTACCAGGGCGGCTACACCCCCAACCCGACGTACGAGGAGGTCTGCAGCGGCCTCACCGGGCACACCGAGGCCGTCCGGGTGGTGTTCGACCCGGCCCAGGTGTCGTACGAGGAGCTCCTGAAGGTCTTCTGGGAGGCCCACGACCCGACCCAGGGCATGCGCCAGGGCAACGACGCCGGCACCCAGTACCGGTCGGCGATCTACTACCACTCGCCGGAGCAGGAGAAGGCGGCGGAGACGTCCCGCGCCGCCTACCAGCAGGTCCTCACCCAGGCCGGCTACGGCACCATAACCACCGAAATAGCCCAAGCCAAGCCTTTCTACTACGCCGAGGACTATCACCAGCAGTACCTCCACCGCAACAAAAACGGCTACTGCGGCATCGGCGGAACAGGCGTGGCCTGTCCGGTGGGCCTGACGTCCGGCGAGGCGTAGACCTGCAGAGATAGCTAGATCCTGGCCCGTGGTCGCCCGGTACGTCCGGCGTCGATCACGGGCCAGAACCGTCTGTCAGAACCGTCTTCGGCGACAACCTTCCTTACAGGTTCAAGGGCTCGCTGCGCTCGCCACGGGGCCGCCGGCCCGCTCAGCGGTCTGGCGGGCTTGCGCGTGCGGCCTGGGGGCCGTTCGCGTCCGCCACCGCACGCGGGCCGGCGGCCCCGACGATGAGCTTCAAGTCTCTGCCGCCCCGCTTCCGGTGCTCGGGCCTGGAGGCCCTGCGCCCCGGGGCGGGTTGTCATCGATCTACCTGGGTTGCTCCCTGTGGTGAAGGCTGGCGTATTGAGGGGCCGTTTCAGACGCTTCGAAGGGGCCTTTGCTCCCTCCTCCCCTTTCTGGTCTCCGCCTGCAGATTCGCAGCCAGTTCACCCAACGTCGCCCCGCAACGGACGTTGGACAGTCCGCTTGCACAGGACACGGGCTGCTTTCGAATGGCCACCCAGCCTGCGGCCATGTCCTGAACCTGCCATGCCGGGTACTGGGCGATCAGCTTCGCCAAGGTCATGGGCACGGGTGCGCTCCGGCGAGCGGCGTACAGATCGGCTGGGACTCCCGTAGTTGGGCGTAGCGGAGAGCGACTCGGTGAGCGGCCCGAGCGGGTTCGGTGGAGGGGTGCCATGCGTATATGGCTCGCTGTCGTCTCGCATCCCATGCCGATCGCCACCAGTAGCGCCCGCCGTGACACCAGACGACCAGTCCGACCCAGACGGACACCAGCGCCAGGCCGTAGCCGTCGTGCACGTTTGCGGAGACTCCCCGGGCGGCGAGGGCGTTGGCCAGGGCAGCGGCGGCGTGGGTCTCCGGTGCGAGCGAAGGGCGGCTCACAACGCATCCTCTGCTGTCTCCTGCTCCTTCAGTTGCTCGGCGAGATGGACGATGTCGTCCGCGTCGATCGTCTGGGACAGGCCGTGATCTACTTCGCGCGGGGACAGGCGACGACCGTTCCGGGTGGCCCAGAGACGGCCCGCAGAGCTACGCCAAATACACCAACCGGGAAATGCCGCTTGGAGGTCTTCGAGAATCACCGGAGTGGACATGCGATCAGCGTGCTTACCTGAGCGTGACAAACCCACCGCGTTATCAAGACGTCCAGGACGTTACAGCGTTACGCTCCGAACGTCCCTGACGTCCTCCCAGTTCGAGGTGTGCCGTGGCCAACGTTCCCCTACGCAGCGCCATGCTGAACGCCCAGGTCACGAACCAGCATTTGGCCGACCGCTGTGGCGTGGACGTCAAGACGGTGGAACGCTGGCTGCAGGACGAAACCCGCGTTCCGCACATGCGGCACCAATGGGCGGCCGCAGAGGCACTAGGAGTTGAGACAGCCGTGCTATGGCCGGATGCAATTCGCAATACGGTGAAAACTGGGCCGGATAAGGAAGTCTTGACCGTCTATCCGTATCGCTCCGCATGTCCGAAATCAATCTGGCGCAATCTCATCAGCTCGGCGCGCAACGAGATCGTGTTCGCCGGTTACACCAACTACTTCCTGTGGCTGGAACACCCCAATCTCGCGAAGGTGCTCAAGCGGAAGGCGCAGCAGGGGTGCAAGATTCGGTTCCTCGTCGGCGATCCGGAGAGTGAGGTGACGCGCCACCGCGAGGACGTGGAGAACGTTCCGCTGACCGTCTCCACGCGCATCCGGATCACTCTGTCGGAGATCGAGCAGCTACGTGACGTTGCCGGTGTCGAGGCCCGGTTCGGTGACGAGCACATCGCCATGAGCGTGTTCCGGTTCGACTCGGAAATGCTCGTCACGCCCCACTTGGCGAAGCTCGTCGGTCACGACTCGCCCATGTTGCACTTGCGGCGGTTTCAGGACGACGGCCTGTTCGATCGGTTTGCCTACCATGCCTCTGAGCTGTGGGGCAACGGCCGAGACGTGTGGCAGCAGCCCCAGCCCGCAGGCCCGACCCCGGGTGACTGACTGAGCGGCAACCGGCCCGGACGATCTCTCTAGGTTTAGAGGCACGGGCCCTATCGCTTCTCGTCTGCTTGTTGTCGGGCGATCCTGCGAGCGGTGGCGATCCGTAGCCGGGCTACCTCGGCCCAGAAAACCTCTCCGTGGCGGTGGCCGCTTCCGGCATAGTGCCATTCGCCTACCGTCACGGTCTTCTCTGGATCGGGAGGCGGAGTGCCCGTGATCAGCCGGGCTTGCTCGGCGCGGAAGTCGGCGCGTGCCTGTCGAATGTCCCCGAGTCTGATCGAGTAGTGGCGGGACTTGGTGGAGAAGTGTCCCCGGCGGGCGTGCTCGGTAAGTTCTACCACCAGCAATACCTTTTCAAAGTGTCCAATGGGTACTGCGGAATCGGCGGTACTGGGGTCTCCTGCCCGGTCGGACTGACGTCCGGCAACGCGTAGGGTCGCGAGGCCGTCCACCGGAGTCCCGAGGCCGTTCGCGTTGTCTTCTTGTCCGCTGGTGTAGCCATGGGTAGTTGCGGTATCGACGGCTGTCCGAGCCCGGGACGGCCGAGCATACGATGCGGCTCGTCTCGCCTTCGAGCTCGGTCGGGCAGTACGACGGATGCGGGCGTGTCCATGATCCTTGTGATGGCCGTCTTCGACCGTGTGCGCCCGTTAGCCGCTAGTGGCCCGTCACGCAACGTTGACCGGGTAACTGGTCCAGCTTCGGATGGGTGAGCTGGCGGCGAAGCTGGTCTTCGGTTGCGCGCGGGCGT
>NZ_JBEXYK010000049.1:0-79143 GCF_040630865.1 Nonomuraea sp. NPDC005730 | reverse complement strand
GAAGGGCGTCTAGGTCAGTCTTCACACACCGACCATGGACGCCCTTCGTCACGCTCGCAGCCAATCACCGAAATTCACATCAGCGATCTAGCCGGCGCGGGCGGCGTCCATGACGCGCCCGGCGTCGCGCTCGAAGGAGGCGCGGGCGCCGAGCGTCAGGAGGCCGCCCACGATCATGGGGACGACCAGCAGGTACATGCCGCCGATCAGCGAGCCGAACCGGTCGGAGGCGATGCCGACGACGAGCGAGCCGAACGCCCCGGCCGCCGTGATGAGCAGCTGCAGGACGGCGAAGCCGAGACCGCGCGCGGCGGCCGGGACGACGTCGGCCAGGCAGGCCGTCATGTTCGGGATCGCGATCGACATGAGCGAGCAGGCCAGCAGGACCAGCGCGGTCATCGGGCCGATCGAGTCCATGGCCAGCGCGCCGGCCAGGACGGCCGCACCCGCCGTGATGCCGCCACCACCGGCCAGCAGCCTGCCGCCCTTGCGGGTGCCGTGCCACCTGCGGCCCAGCCAGGAGCCGACCAGGGTGCCGGCCAGCGTCCCGGCGATGGTGATCAGGCCGCTCAGCGAGCCGGCGGCGCCGACGCCGACGCCGTACTCGCGGACCATGAGCGTGGGCAGCCAGTAGAAGATCCCGGCCAGGCCGAGGGTGAGCAGGCCCAGCCCGGCGCAGACGAACAGCAGCGTCGGGATGCGGATGACCTGCCCGAACTGCTGCCAGAAGGGCGCCTTGGGCGACGCGGTGCCCTCGGACGATCCCGCGCTTTCCGCAGGGGCTCCGGCGACCATCCGGTCCAGGTCGCCGCGGCCCGGCTCGCGCAGGAACCAGACGAGCACCGCCGTGAGCACGCCGGGCACCACCATGACCAGGAACGCGGTGCGCCAGGAGAACACCTCGGCCAGCACGCCGCCCAGCAGTGTGCCGATGCCGCCGAGGTAGGTCGTGACGCGGGTCAGCCCGTACGCCTTGGCCCGGCTGACCGGCGGGTAGTAGTCGGCCAGCAGGCTGCCGGCCGCCGGGTTGTCGATGTTCTCGGCCGCCGCGAGCAGCACCCGCATCAGGTAGAACATCACGAAGCCGGTGGCCAGGCCCGAGCCGAGCGTGGCGACGGCCCACAGCAGGACGACCACCGCGATGATCCGCGTACGGCTGAACCGGTCGGCCAGGAAGCCCGCGGGCAGGGAGACGATCGCGGCGGCCAGCGCCGCGGCGGTCGGGATCGAGCCCGCGGCGGTGTCGCTGAAGCCCCACTCCTTCTGGACGAGCGGCAGCACCCCCGACAGCAGGTTGTACTCCATGCGGTCCACGAGCCCGACGATGAAGAGCACCACGAGCGGCGCCCAGCCGAACGGCGCCCTGGTCCGCGCGTCGATGACGCCGGCACGCGGCGAACCCAACGTCCTGACCATGCCCACCCTTCCAGTAGGAAAATCTAGAATGCTGTTCTAGGCGAACGTTCCAGCCAGAGTGGCAGAAGTCACACGATTCGTAAATGGGCGTTTTCTGGGAAATTTCGCAGTTTGGGGCTCATGTACGGTGATCGCATGAATCCTGGGCAGGTCACGGGCGCGATGCTGGTCGCCGGCACCACCTCCGACGCGGGCAAGAGCGTGGTCACCGCCGGGATCTGCCGCTGGCTGGCCCGCCAGGGCGTGCGCGTGGCGCCCTTCAAGGCCCAGAACATGTCGCTCAACTCCTACGTCACCGCCGGCGGCGCCGAGATCGGCCGCGCCCAGGCCATGCAGGCCCAGGCCGCCGGGCTGGAACCGGTCGCCGACATGAACCCCGTCCTGCTCAAGCCGGGCAGCGACCGCCGCAGCCAGGTCGTGCTCCTGGGCGAGCCCGTCGCGGACGTGGACGCCATGGAGTACGGCGCGCTGAAGGACCTCCTGCGGACCACCGCCCTGGCGTCCCTGGACCGGCTGCGCGCCCAGTACGACGTGGTGATCTGCGAGGGCGCCGGCAGCCCCGCGGAGATCAACCTGCGCCGCGGCGACATCGCGAACATGGGCCTGGCCAGGGCCGCCGGGCTGCCCGTCGTCGTGGTCGGCGACATCGACAGGGGCGGCGTGTTCGCCGCCTTCCACGGCACGGTCGCGCTGCTGGACGCGGCCGACCAGGCCCTGGTCTCAGGGTTCGTGGTGAACAAGTTCCGGGGCGCCCGCGAGCTGCTCGAACCCGGCCTCGACATGCTCAGGAAACTCACCGGCCGGTCGGTCTACGGCGTGCTGCCCTGGCTCGACGGCCTCTGGCTGGACGTCGAGGACTCCCTCGCGCTGGACTCCCGCCGGGTCGCGACCGGCCGGCCGCTGGGCAGGCAGACGTTGCGGGTGGCGGTCGTCCGGCTGCCCCGGATCTCCAACTTCACCGACCTGGACGCGCTGGCCGCCGAACCCGGCGTGGTGGTGCGCTTCGTGACCGACCCGGTCGAGCTGGACGACGCCGACCTGGTGGTGCTGCCGGGCTCGCGGGCCACGGTCGAGGACCTGGCCTGGCTGCGGCGCACCGGCCTGGCCGACGCCCTGCTCGCGCGGCGCGGGCCCGTCCTCGGGATCTGCGGCGGGTTCCAGATGCTCGGCCGGGAGATCGTGGACGAGGTCGAGTCGCGGGCGGGCCGGGTGGACGGGCTCGGGCTGCTGCCGGTCCGCGTCGAGTTCGCGCCGGACAAGCGGCTCGCCCGGCCGGTCGGGCGGGCCTACGGGCAGCCGGTCAGCGCGTACGAGATCCACCACGGGCGGGCGACGGTCGAGGGCGGCGAGCCCTTCCTGGACGGCTGCCGCGCCGGCGACGTCTGGGGCACCACCTGGCACGGTGCCCTGGAGAACGACGCCTTCCGCCGGGCCTTCCTGGCCGACGTGGCCGACCGCGCCGGACGCGCCTTCGTCCCCGCCCCGGACACCGACTTCGGCCGCCTGCGCGAGGCCCGCCTCGACGCCCTGGGCGACCTGATCGAGCAGCACCTGGACACCGACGCCCTGCTGGGGCTCCTGCGCGACGGCCCCGCCCCCGTGCCCTACCTGCCGCCGGGCGCCCCCTCGGCCTGATCCCGCGGGGAACGTTCGCGCTGGGCGGTGATCCAGGCGTCGATCTCCTCCCAGTGGGAGTAGAGCCAGCGGACCTGGCTCTCCCGGTCGTCCCTGGGCACCTCGGCCGCCGGCACCCGCCACCACCTGGCCGTGATCCGCGCCGCGTACGGCAGCCTGCGCCACACGTCGCCGATCGTGACGAGGTCGTCCAGGCCGGTGTGCGCGACGAAGACCACGTCGGCCTCCGGGCAGGCGGTGATCGCGGCGATGGCGCCGTTCGGCCGGGGCGGCAGCAGGTGGGTCATGCCGCGCGCCCGCTCCGCCTCCTCGGCCAGCCCCTTGTCCTCCAGCCGGCGGATCGCCAGCCGCCGCCGGCGGGGGGTGAAGTTGCCGCCCTCGGGGAAGATCACCAGCGCGTCGCGGTCGTCCATGGTCGCCGACAGCCGCCGGATCTCCTCGATCACCCGCTCGCGGCCGGACCGCCGTGGCACGAAGGCGTTCGGCAGGCGGTTGACCACGACGTCGAGCGACGGGTCGTACTGGAGGGCGGCCTTCATGACGATCCGCGGGTGCCGCCGGTACACCGACAGCAGGTGATAGATCAGCAGGAAGGAGTCGCCCGGCCCGGCGTGCCGGGAGAGCACCACGATCGGGCGGCTCAGCCGGGCGGCGCGCTCCTGCGGGGTCGGCGCGGGCTCCTCGACGTCCACGGTCAGCCGGAAGATGCGCACCGCCGCCGCGTACACCCTGGCCAGGAACCAGCGGATCAGCGCGTAGTGCCGCTCCTGGCGCCGGGCCCGCCCGAACGCCCCCGACACCCACAGCCCGAGGCAGGCGATGAGCACCGCCGACTCCAGCGTCAGCCAGGCCGCGCCGAACCAGACGAACCGCAACCCCCTGCGCTGCGGCGGCGGCAGCCGCAAGGACGCCCCGAACGTGATCAGCAGCCACAACGGCAGCGTCACCAGCACCACCACGGTGACCACGATGACGAGTGGAGCCAGGACGATCCGGCGCACGATACGCGGTGGGAACAACGGCGCCTCCCCGAGGTCTGCCTTCCCTGAGGTCCTACCTTCATCCTCCTCTTGTCCGCAGGTAGCGGGAAGAAGCCTGGTACGCCCGCTCGATGTAGGTGGAGATCTGGGACAGGTCGCGGTAGCGCAGGGTCGACAGCGGCGCGGCGACCCCGGCGGGCAGCACGTGCACCTCCACCCCCGGCGGCAACGTGGCCATCTCCTCGGCGAACCGGTAGCGGCGCGCGATCTCGAACGCCACCATCCCCACCTCCCAGAACCGCCGGGGCGCGGTCAGCGGGCGCTCGATCCGGCCGACGTGCAGCACGTAGACCCGCCGGGCCCCGAGCTGCACGGCCCGGCCGACGGGGATGCTGTGCACCAGCCCGCCGTCGAAGAAGTGCTCCCCGCCGATCTGCACGGGCGGCAGCAGCCCCGGCACCGCGCACGACGCCAGCACCGCCTCCACCAGCGGCCCGCTGGCGAACCAGTGGGCCGCGGCCCGCTCGACCGAGGCCGCCACGCACTGGAACGGCACCTCCAGGTCCTCGATCAGCTCCGTGCGCACCGTCCCGGCCAGCACCTCCCGCAGGGGACCGTTGGGATGCAGGTGGGTGCCGGTCCTGGCCAGCGTGGACAGCCGCGTCACCCACGACCCGGCGAACGCCGTGCGCACGACGTCGGACTGCCACAACGAGGTCAGCCGGTCGACCGCCCGCACGGGGTCGGCGGCGATGAGCGCGCCGTTGAGCGCGCCCACCGACGTGCCGACGACCACGTCGGGCCGGATGCCGAAGTCGTCGAGCGCCCGCAGCATGCCCACCTCGTGAGCACCGAGCACGCCACCGCCACCGAGCACGAACGCCGTCTCCACGTTCCTCACCCTGCCCATTTCACCCTGCTCATTTCACCCGGCCCGTTTCACGCGGCCCATTCTCGTTGCCGTGTCCCGGAAGGGAACCGGCCGGGACGCTGCCGACATCGGCCAGTGACCCCGGCGCCGCCCCGGCGGGACGATTCCGGCATGACAGCAGTGGTTCAGGCCGAAGGGCTGACCAAGTACTACGGCGGGCGGCGCGGGCTCGAAGACCTCACGCTGGAGATCCGGCCCGGCGAGATCTTCGGCTACCTCGGGCCCAACGGCGCCGGCAAGACCACCACGATCAGGCTGCTCCTCGACGTGATCAGGCCCACCCGCGGCACGGTCCGCGTGTTCGGCCACGACCCGCGCGCCGCGGCCACCCGCGCCCGCATCGGCTACCTGCCCGGCGAGTTGGCGCTCGAAGGCCGCGACCGGGCCCGCGACTACCTGGGCTTCCTCGGCCGCGTGCGCGGCGGGGTGCCGGGCAGCCGCATCGAGGAGCTGGCCGAACGGTTCGACGCCGACCTGTCGGTGCCGATGCGCAAGCTCTCCAAGGGCAACAAGCAGAAGGTCGGGCTGATCCAGGCGTTCATGCACGAGCCGGAGTTCCTCATCCTCGACGAGCCGACCAGCGGGCTCGACCCGCTCGTCCAGCAGGAGTTCCTGGCCATGGTCCGGGAGGTGCGGGCGTCCGGCCGGACCGTGCTCATGTCCTCGCACGTGCTGGCGGAGGTGGAGAGCGTCTCCGACCGGGTCGGCATCGTCCGCGCGGGCCGCCTGGTGACCGTGGAGAACGTGGCCGCGCTGCGCGAGAAGGCCGTACGCCGGATGGAGCTGCACTTCGCCGCCCCGGTGCCGCCGTCGGCGTTCGAGGGCCTGCCGGGGGTGCGCGACCTGCGCGTGGAGGGCGCCAGCGTCCGGTGCACGATCGACGGCCGCCCGGACGCCCTGGTCAAGGCCGCCGCCCGGTTCACCGTCGTGCACCTGGTCAGCGCCGAGCCCGACCTCGAAGAGATCTTCCTGACCTACTACAGCGAGGAGGAACGGCACCATGATCGCCAAAAGTCTGCGTGACCACCGCCGGGCCCTGATCTGGTGGACCGTCGGCATCAGCGCGTTCATGGCCCTCTACATCAGCATCTTCCGGAGCGTCAGCCAGGACCCGAGGACGTTCAACCAGCAGGCCCTGGCCAAGTACCCCGGCCCGCTCAGGGACCTCATGGGCGGCATGCCCGACCTGGCCCTCGGCGTCAACTTCCTGCAGACGATCGTCTACCAGCTCTTCGTCCCGATGTTGTTCGTCGTGCTCGCCACCATGCTGGCCAACCGGGCGATCGCCCAGCCGGAGGAGGCCGGGACGCTGGAGCTCGTCGTCACGCTGCCGGTGGACCGCAGGCGGCTGGTGCTCCAGCGGTTCTGCGCGCTGGCGCTGGCGCTGCTGGCGGTGTTCGCCGTGACGCTGGCCGTGGCCTGGGCGGCCGGGGACGCGGCGCGGCTCGGGGTGCCGTTCGACCGCGTCCTGGCCGCGCACGTCGGGGTGCTGCTGCTCGCGCTGTTCTTCGGCACCGTGGCCCTGACCGTGGGCGCCGTGACCGGCCGCAGGATGATCGCCTCGTCCGTCGTCGGCGTGTGGGTGGCGGCCGGGTACATCGTCGTCACGCTCGGCCGCGGTGTGGCGGCCATCGCCTGGCTGAAGTGGCTCTCGCCGTTCCACTACTACGCCGAGGGCCGGCCGCTCTATGAGGGCCTGCCGGTCGGGCACTACCTTGTGCTGGCGGGAGCGACGGCAGTGCTCGCGCTCACCGCGATCCTGTCCTTCGACAGGCGTGACGTAGGAGTGTGATGGTGCTCTCCAGGATGCCCGCCGACCTGCTCGGCGGGCATCGTCAGGTGCTGGCCGGGGCCGCCGCCGGCCGCCCGCCCTCGCGGGAGGCGCTCGACGCCTGCCGCGCCGACGGCACCCGCGCCGCCGAGCAGGGCGTCCCGCTGCGGACGCTGGTCGACGGCGCGCTCGCCGCCGCCGAGGGGCTGCCGGACGTGCTGCCCGCGCTGCGCAGGGCCGTCTCGGCGCTCATGGAGGGGTACGAGCTGGCCCAGCTCGCCGCCCTCAGGGGCGAGGAGACGGCCCGCAGGGAGTTCGTGGACGACCTGCTCCAGGGACGGGCCGAGCGGCTGGCCGAACGGGCCGAGCACTTCGGCCTCCGGCTGGCCGAGTCGTACGTGGTGGCCGCCGCCCGCGGGCTGCGCGACGGGGACCAGGACCGCATCGAGCGCGACCTGGTCGCCCGGTTCGGCTCGCACAACGTGCTGGTGGCCGTGCGCGAAGGGCTGCTGGTGTGCGTCGTGCCCGCCACGCTGCCCGCCGCCGTGGGGGAGTTCACCCATCACGTACGCGCCCGCTTCCCGGCCGGGTGGCGGGTCGGCGTGGGACGGCCGCACCGCGGGCCGGGCGGCGTCGTGACCTCCTTCAGGGAGGCGGCCGGCGCACTGGAGCTGGCCGACGCGCTGCGGCTCACGCTCGACGTGGTCAAGGCCGCCGACCTGCTGGTCTTCCCCGTGCTGCTGCGCGACCGCGGCGCGATCGAGGACCTGGTGACCAGCGTGCTCAGCCCGCTGCTGCACGCCAGGGGCGGGCACGAGCCGCTGGTCGAGACGCTGGAGGCGGTCTTCGCCGCGCACGGCAACCAGGCGGCGGCCGCCCGCAGGCTGCGGATCAGCCCGCGGGCGGTGACGTACCGGCTGGAACGCATCCGCCGGCTGACCGGCTTCTCGCCCGACGACCCCACCCAGCGCTTCACCCTGGAGACCGCGGTCCTGGGCGCGCGCCTGCTGGACTGGCCGTGGGATCAGTCGTGAAGGGCGAGCCGGAGCCCGAACCCGACGATGACCACGCCGGTCACCCGGTCGAGGATCCGCCGCACCCGGGCCGACCGCAGGACGTCGCTCATCAGCGAGGCGAACCCGATCAGCACCGCGCTCCACGCCAGCCCCTCGGCCACGTGCACCCCGGCCAGCAGCAGCCCCATCGCCGCGTGCGGCGCGCCGGCCGGGATGAAGTGCGGCAACATCGCCACGTAGAACGCCCCGACCTTGGGGTTGAGCAGGTTCGTGAGCAGGCCGCGCCGGAACCCCTTGCCGAAGCCGAACGCCCGCTGCCCGTCCTCCTCCTCGCCGCCCGGCGCCCTGGCGAGGAGCATGCGCAACCCCATCCACACCAGGTACGCCGCCCCCGCCCAGCGCAGCACGTCGTAGGCGAACCGCGAGGCCGCCAGCAGCGCCGACAGCCCCGCCGCGGTGAGCACGCCCCAGACCAGCGTGCCGAGCTGGATGCCCAGCACCACTCCCCAGGCCGCCCGCCTGCCTGTGAGCAGCGACGTGCGCAGGGTGAGAGCCGTGTCGAGCCCCGGCGTGATCGTCAGGAGCGCGACGACGGCAGCGAACGACCAGACTGCCGCATTGATGTCCACAAGGGGCGAGCGTAGCGCTAGGGAATCAACAGCAACTTTCCGGTCGTACGCCGGGCGGCCAGGTCCTCGTGGGCCCGTCGCGACTCGGCCAGCGGGTAGCGCTCGGACACGTTGATCCTGAGCCGGCCCGAGGAGATCCAGCCGAACAGGTCGGCGGCCCGCCAGAGCAGCTCCTCGCGCTCGGCGACGTAATGGACGAGCGTGGGCCTGGTCAGGAAGAGCGAGCCGGCGCGGTTGAGCACCTGCGGATCGAACGGCGGGACCGGGCCGCTGGCCGCGCCGTAGAGGGCCATGAGCCCGCGCGGGCGCAGCGCCTCCAGGCCGCCGTCGAACGTCGTCCTGCCGACGCCGTCGTAGACGACGTGGATCCGGCCGCGCAGCGCGTCGGCGAACTCGTCGTAGCCCAGCACCTCGTCGGCCCCGGCCGCGCGGGCCAGCTTCTCCTTCTCCGGCGTGGAGACCGTGCTGTAGACCTTGGCGCCGCGCAGCTTGGCGACCTGGATCAGCAACTGGCCCATGCCGCCGGCGCCGGCGTGCACCAGCACCTGGTCACCCTCCTTGACCTCGTACGTCGAGTGGGTGAGGTAGTGGGCGGTCATGCCCTGGAGCATCGCCGCCGCCGCCAGCTCGGCGGGCACGCCTTCGGGCACCGGCACCAGCCGGTCGGCCGGCACCACGGCCTTCTCCGCGTAGCTCCCGAGCACACCGGCCCACGCCACGGTGTCGCCGACGGCCAACCCCTCCACCCCGGCGCCGACGGCCGAGACCACCCCGGCCCCCTCGGACCCGATCGGGGTCGGCACCGAGAGCGGGTAGGCGCCGGAACGGTGGTAGATGTCGATGAAGTTGACCCCGCTGGCCGCGACGTCGACCACGACCTCCCCGTCACCCGGCGCCGGATCGGGACGCTCGACGTATTCGAGAACCTCTGGACCGCCCTGGGCGGAGACGATGATGGCATGCATGCCCCCAGTCAACTCCGCCCCGGCGGCTCACCGCCACCCGGACCCACCGAGCCGCCAGGGGGATCCGGAGGGCCGGCAACGCCTGCCACAGACGCCGACCGCACCGCCCGCGGCTCACCGGCGGGATGCGGCCGTCACCGATCGGATGCGGCCGTCACAGGTCAGGTGCGGCGGCCACCGGCCGGGTGCGGCCGTCACTGGCCGGGTGCGGCCTAGGCGGGCAGGACGCGGGCCAGGGCCCCGGCTTCCAGGGCCACCCAGATCGCACCGTCGGCCCCGACCGTCAGCCCGTGCGGCTCGCTGCCATCGGCGGGGCCCGGCCCGCCCTGCCCGGCGGTCGCGGACGGCGGCACCGCGGACGGCGGCACCGGCACCGAGGGCAGCGGGTGCTCCTCGATCGCGCCGTCGACCGTGATGCGGCCGAGGCGCCCGGCGGCCCACTCGGTGAACCAGAGCGCGCCGTCGGGACCAGCCACGATGGCGTGCGGACGGCAGGCCCGATCGGGCAGCGGGAACTCGGTGATCTTCCCGGCCGGATCGATCCGGCCGACCTGCCCCGCACCGATCTCCACGAACCACACCGCCCCGTCGGGCCCGAGCGTGATGCCCACGGGGGCGGCCCCCTCGGTGGGCAGCGGATGCACGGTGACCTCCCCGGACAGCGAGATCCGGCCGACGGCGTGGCCCTGGTTGATCGAGAACCAGAGCGCGTCGTCGCCGCCCACCGTGATGAAGGCGGGCATGCCACCCTCCACCGGCACGTCGAAGTCGGAGCGCTCGCCGTCGGCGCCGATGCGCCCGATGCGCCCGCTGCCCATCTGGGTGAACCACATCGCCCCGTCGGGCCCGGCGACGATCCCGTACGGCGAGTCGGCCGCGTACGCGGTGACCTGGCCGTCGCCGGTGATGCGGCAGACCCGGCCACCCTTGCCCTCGGTGAACCACATCGCGCCGTCGTGGCCGGGCACGATCACGCCGGGCTGCCCGTCGGCCGGTTCGAGCTGGTGGATCACCGGCTCGTGCCCCGGCACCAGCCTGCCGACGCGGCCCTGGTGGACGAGCGTGAACCAGAGCGCGCCGTCGGCGGCGGTGGCCACGCCGTAGGGCGAGCCTGAAGAAATCATGGTCAACATATGTGTCCCCCTGTCAGTCGGATCTCGGTGCCCGTGAAACGGCGCCTCAGCGCGCGGTCGTGCGTGACCATGACCACCGCCCCCCGGTAGGCGGCGAGCGTGTGGTCGAGCTCGTCGGCCAGGACGGGCGACAGATGGTTGGTCGGTTCGTCGAGCAGCAGCAGGTCGTGCTCCCCGATGAGCAGCCTGGCCAGCGACAGCCGGCGCCGCTGGCCGACCGAGAGCTCGCCCACCCGCCGGCCGAGCACGTGCGCGGGGAAGAGGCCGGTGTCCAGCAGGGCCGCGCGCCGCTCGTCGGCGTAGCCGTCGTGCCCGAACGCGGCGAGCACGGCCAGGCCGGGGTCGAGGTCGTCGTCCTGGGCGAGGTGGCCGGCCCGGCATCCGGCACGCTCGGCCAGAACCCGCAGCAACGTGGACTTGCCCGCCCCGTTGGGCCCGCTCACCAGCACCCGCTCGCCCGGCCGGACGGTCAGCGACCCGACGTGGAGCCGGTCGCCGACGTGGACGTCACGCAGCTCCACCAGGGCCGCGGGCGTGGCCGGACCGTCGCTCATCGGACCGTAGTTCACCGGACTGTCGTTCACCGGACCGTCGTTCACCGGACTGTCGTTCACCGGACTGTCGTTCATCGGACCGTCGCCCGCCGGAGCGGGAGTGCGGAAGGCGGCCCGGAAGCGGAGCGGGGCCGGCGGGCGGGGGACCGGGTCGTCCTCCAGGCGGCGCAGGCGCTCGTGGGCGTTGCGCACGCGGGCGGCCACGGAGCTCTGGACGCGGCCCGCGTTGCGGTCGTAGGCCATCTTGTTGTTGTCCTTCATGGCCCGCCCGGCCGCCACGCGGTGGGCGGTGGTGGCGGCGTGCTCGCGCACCTGCCGGACCTCCTCGCGCCAGGCCGTGTACGCCTGCTCCCACCGCGCCCGCGCCGCCGCCTTGGCGGTCAGGTAGCCGCTGTACCCGCCGCCGAACCGGGTGACGGCGCCCTCCTCGACCTCCAGGACGGCGGTGGCCACCCGGTCGAGGAAGACCCGGTCGTGGGAGACCACGACCACGGGCCCCCGGTGACCGCGCAGCCGCTCTTCGAGCCAGGTCAGCGCCGGCTCGTCGAGGTGGTTGGTCGGCTCGTCGAGCAGCAGCGTGGCGGGGTCGGCGGCCAGCACGCAGGCCAGGCCCAGCCGGGCGCGCTCGCCGCCCGACAGGCTCGACAACATCCGGTCGCGGGCGACGTGCGCCAGGCCGAGGCCGTGGAGGGCCTTGTCGATGCGCGCGTCGGCCTGGTAGCCGCCGCGGGCCTCGTAGGCGGTCAGCAGCTCGCCGTATTCGCCCATGACGTCGTCGGTGAGCGCGGACTCCAGCTCGCGCAGCCTTCGCTCCATGGCCCGCAGGCCGGCGAGCGCGTGGTCGACCGCCTGCTGGACGGTGTGGCCAGGCGGCAGGTCGAGCGTCTGGCCGAGGTGGCCGACGTCGCCGGTGACATCGGCGGTGACGCCGCCGGTGACATCACCGGTGACCTCGCCTGGGACGCCGCCTGGGACGCCGCCTTCGCCGCCGGTGACGGTGATCTCGCCGTCGTCGGGCTGTTCGACGCCCGCCAGCAGCCGGAGCAGGGTGGACTTGCCGGAGCCGTTCTCGCCGACGACGGCCACGCGCTCGCCGGGGCCCACGGACAGGGACACATCGGTGAGCACGACGCGGTCGCCGTACGACTTGCTGAGCCTTCGAACGTTGATCAGGATGGAACTCCAATCGCAACTGTTGTAGCGTTAGTTTGGCACAGGCGAAGCCGCAAACGCAACTGGAGTAGTTTTTGGAACCGAACAGACGTCCGGGAGGGCGCAGCGCGCGGGTGCGCGACGCCGTGCGCCAGGCGACCCTGGCCGAGCTGGCTGCCCATGGCTTCCGCGGCCTGACGGTCGAGAACGTGGCCGAGCGGTCGGGCGTGCACAAGACCACCGTCTACCGGCGGTGGGGCAGTGTGGAGGGCCTGATCTCCGACGCCCTGGAGCTGGCCAAGGACGAGCCGTGGCCGATCCCCGACACCGGCAGCGTCGAGGGCGACCTGCGGGCGATCGTCCAGCTCGTCCGGGGTGGGTTCGCCGACCCGGAGATGGGGCCGGTGTCGTCGGCGTTCGTGGCGGCGGCCGTCCAGAACCCGGAGGCGGCGCGGGCCCTGCACGAGTTCTTCACCGCCCGGCACGACCAGTCGGCCGAGGTCGTGCGGCGCGCGATCGCCCGCGGCGAGCTGCCCGACGTCGTCGACGTGCGGGAGGTGATCAGGGTGGCCGTCGCCCCGGTGTACTACCGGCTGTTCGTCGCGCACGAGCCGGTGAGCGAGCGGGACGCCGACCGCGCCGCCGACGCCGCCCTGGCCGCCGCCCGCGCCGGGATCCTCTGAGAACCCCGATCAGAGCGGCGGCCGCGAAGAAGCGACCAACGAAAGCGCCGCGCAGAGGCAGCCACGGAGAAGCGACCAACGAAAGCGGCCGCGAAGAAGCAGCCACGGAGAAGCAGCGGAAGCGGCCGCGGAGAGGTGGCCGACGCAAGCGGCCGCCCGGAAGAGGCGGCCGCGGGGCTGGTCAGTGGCGCCGGGTGCGGAACCGGTCGAGGAAACGCCGGGCCTTCTCCTGGTTCTGCGGGTCTCGGGCCATGCGCTTGGCCTTCTCGACGGTCTGCCTGCCTTCAGGGCTGCGCAGGTACGCGCGCACCCGGTCCATGAGCTTCGCCATCCACACCCCCTACCCCGATGGCCGCCGGGAACGCGGGCCCGCCCGTCTAAGGCTCCTTCTGCCCCCGCAGCTCGAAGTCGTCGAACGTCATCTTCAGCAACGACTGGGTGTCCTTGGGCGTACGCGCGAACACCCCGACGTACCCGTTGCCGAGCCCGTTGGGGTCGTCGGCCTGCTGCACCCGCTTGTCGTTCACCCACATCGTCAGCCGCACCCCGGTGCCGCGCTGCTCGCACGAGGCCACGATGCGCATCCGGCCCTCCGGCTTGGCCACCTTGGCGGGCTGGGTCAGCGTGCCGCCCGCGCCGTCGTACACGCGGCGGATCCGCGCGTTCCCCTCGGTGTCGAGGCCGAACTCGTAGTAGGTGTCGTCATCGTCGGAGTTGTGGCAGTAGAGGCCGTACTCGCCGTTGCCCGCGTACTCCCCGACCTCGGCGGTGACGCCGACGACCACCGACGACGGCAACATCGGCGTGGGCGTGGCCGAGGGGTCGGGGGTGTTGGTGGGCGTGGCGATGAGGAACGGGATGGGCGCCTTGGCCCGCTGCTCCTCGCGGCCGTCCTCGACGTCGAGCCCGTACGTGCCGTCCGTGCGGTAGCCCTTGCTGCCCGTGGCGTCGGGGTCGTACGTGCCGAGCCAGCCGCCGGAGGTCTGCGTGAAGTCCTCGCGGTACAGGACGCCCAGGTCGTCGGGCGGCCCGCCCGGGGTGAGCATCGCCCAGGCGGTCACCGAGCCGGCCACGAGCACCGCCGCGGCGGCCGCGCCGATCCCGAGCAGCCTGCCGCGCCGCTTCGCCGCCGTGGGCCGGGCCTCGGTGAACGGGGTGGTGGCGTGCTGCCAGGCCACCTGCACGGTGTGCGCCGCCTGCTCGGGCGCGGCCGAGCGGCCCACGAGGTGGTCGAGGAGCTGCTGCGCGGTGGGCCGTGCGGCCGGGTCCTTGCGCAGCGCGGCCCCGACCAGCTCGCGCAGGCCGGGATCGACGTCGTCGAGGCCGGGCTCGGTGTTGAGCACCTGGTAGACGATGGCGGGCAGCGTGTCGCCGCCGAACGGCGCCCGCCCGCTCGCCGCGTACGCGACCAGGCAGCCCCACGAGAACACGTCGCAGGCGGGCGAGACCGGCTCGCCGCGCAGCACCTCGGGGGCCATGTACCGGGGCGTGCCGACCAGCTCGCCGGTGCCGGTGACGCCGCCCAGCGTGTCGAGCGCCCGCGCGATGCCGAAGTCGATCACGCGCGGCCCGACGGGGGACAGCAGCACGTTCGACGGCTTGAGGTCACGGTGGACCACCCCGGCGCCGTGGATGGCGGTGAGCGCGGTGGCCACGCTGACGGCCAGCGCGTCGAGGCTGGACCCGCGCAGCGGCCCCGACTGGCGTACGGCCTCCTCCAGATTGGGGCCGGGCACGTACTCGGTGACCACGTAGAGCAGGTCGCCGTCGAGCGCGGCCTCGATCACCGCGGCGGTGCAGAACCTGCGGACTCGGCGAGCGGCGTCGGCCTCCCGGCGGAAGCGCATCCGGAACTGCTCGTGCTGACTGAGCTCCGGATTGATCACCTTGATGGCGACCCGCTGTCCGGCGGGATCCTCGGCGAGATGGACCGTGCCCATGCCGCCCCGCCCGAGCACGCTCAGCAGCCGGTAGCGCCCGATCTGGGATATATCACCGCTCACGGCGGCCCAGCTTACCGATTCGCGGCTATCCGCCGCAGAACTCGCACGCGATGCGCGTACGCCGCGCGTACGACCAGGCCGCCACGGCCATCCCGGCGCCCCACACCACGTACCCGGGCACGGCCACCCAGAAGAACGCCTCGGGCAGGTCGCCCCCGGAGAACGGCACGCCCCCGCTGAGCCGTTCGGCGGCCATCTGCCCCAGCGCCACCCCGAAGTAGGCCAGCAGCCCGCCGGACACCCCCACCCCCGGCCACAACACCAGCCGGCGCGGCACCGGACGCCCGGCCAGCCACGGCACCCATCCCGGCCACACCCGCCCGAACCGGTGGACGAGCGCCAGCGGCAGCAGCGTCCCGGCGAGCAGGAACTGCACCTCGAACGCCACCGCCCCGGCACGGTACGGCACGACGTCGAACCCGACGGCCGCCTGCGCCGCGATCCGCGCCAGGCAGCCGGCCACGGAGACGTAGGCCGCGGCGAAGGCCCACCCCGGCGTACGGGCGAGCACCCGGGACGACCGCCGCCCGCACGCCGCGCAGGCCCCCGCGGCCCGCCGCCGGTAGGCCGCGGCGGACCGCCAGAGCAGCACCCCCGAGCCCACGCAGGCCGCCTTGCTGAGCGCCCCCGCCCACGAGAACGGGATGCCGAGCCCCGGCACGACCATGGACACCACGTCGAGCAGCAGCAGCGCCCCCGACACGATGAGCGCGCCGCCCACCGCCCACGCCAGCGCAGGCGGCGCCCACCCCAGCGGGCCGTCCGGGTGCACGGCCATCATGACGACCAGCGCCGCCGCGGCCGCCGCGCACAGGCCCACCGCCGCCCAGCCGGTGAACACGATCAGGTCGGACCCGATCGGCGACATGCGCTCCGGCATGTGGCCGAGCTCCCAGTAGACGCGCAGGCCGCCGTAGAGGACGACCAGCGCGAGCGCGACGGCGGGCGTCCTGACAACTTTCATCTCCGGGCTCATGACCGGCATCCTGCCGACGCCCGCGGGCCCGTCCCTCCCCTGCGGGAGGCGGGCTCATCCCCCGTGCGGGGGAGCGCCGCCCAGCCCGGCCCGCACCCTGGCCAGCCCGTGTACGGGGTCCACCACCAGCACGCGGCAGCCCGCGGCGGTGGCCGCGGCGACGCCCGCCGGGCTGTCCTCGACCGCCACGCACCGCGCCGGGGCCACCCGCAGCCTGCGGGCCGCCTCCAGGTACGGATCCGGGTGCGGCTTGCCCCGGGCGGTGTCCTCGTCGGCGATCACCAGGTCGAACGCGTGCCCGAGCCTCGGCAGCACCAGCTCCACGATGCCGCGGGGGGAGGCGGTCACCAGTGCGGTCGGGACGCCCGCCGCGGCCAGCTCGGCCAGCAGCTCCGGCGCCCCCGGCACGACCGTCAGGCCCGTCCTGACGCGCTCGGCGAACGCCTCGGTGAGCGCGCTCGCCACCCCGTCCGCGCTCACCCCGCCGACCCCGTCCACCAGGTACGCGGCCGTGTCGCCCACCGTGCGGCCCGTCACGTGCGGCGCGTCGGCGGCCGTCAGCGCGCGGCCCAGCGACCCGGCCACCGAAGCCGCGGCCTGCCACCAGAGCCCTTCGGTGTCCACCAGCGTGCCGTCCATGTCGAACAGGACCGCGTCCGGCGTGCCGTCCATGTCGGACAGGACCGCGTCGGACAGGACCGCGTCGGACAGGACCGCGTCGGCCGGCCTCTCAGGCATCGGCCGACAACGCCGGCGCCGGCGCCGTCACCGTACGGGCGGCCACCAGCACCGGGCGCTCCACCAGCCGGACCGTGACGCGGGCCCCCGCCCCCAGCCGGGCCGCCTCGTGCCCCGGCACGTCGGCCAGCACCTCGCCGCCCGCCAGCGACAGCCGCAGCCGCACCGAGGCCCCCCGGAAGGACGCGGCCAGCACCTCGGCGCCGCCGTCCGGGTCGGGCGTGACCCGGACGGCCTCGGGCCGGATCAGCACGTCCACGTCGGGTTCGGCGGGCGCCGGGCCGTCCACGGGAAGGAGCTGGCCGAGCACGGTGACGCCGTCCCCGGACAGCCGCCCGGCCAGGTGGTTCATGGCGCCGACGAACTCGGCGACGAACGGCGTGGCCGGGCGGTCGTAGACCTCGGCGGGCGGCCCGCACTGCTCCAGCCGTCCCTCGCGCAGCACCGCGACCCGGTCGGCGATCGACAGGGCCTCCTCCTGGTCGTGGGTGACGAAGACGGTGGTGATGCCGAGGTCGAGCTGCAGCCGGCGGATCTCCTCGCGCAACGTCACCCGTACCTTGGCGTCGAGCGCCGACAGCGGCTCGTCGAGCAGCAGCACGCGCGGTTCGAGCGCGAGCGCGCGGGCCAGGGCGACGCGCTGCTGCTGGCCGCCGGAGAGCTGGTGCGGGAAACGGTCGGCGTGCGTGGGGAGGCCGACGAGTTCGAGCAGCTCGGCGGCCCTGGCGTGCCGGACGGCCGCGGGCGCCTTGCGTACGCGCAGGCCGAAGGCCACGTTGTCGCGGGCGTTGAGGTTGGGGAAGAGCGAGTAGGACTGGAAGACCATCCCGGCGTCGCGCTTGTTGGCGGGCACGTTCGTGATGTCCTTGCCGTCCAGCAGCACCGCGCCGGAGTCGGGCCGCTCGAACCCGGCCACGCAGCGCAGCGCCGTCGTCTTGCCGCAGCCCGACGGCCCCAGCAGGGCCACGAACTCGCCGGGGGCGATGGTCAGGTCGAACCCGTCGAGCGCGACCGTCCTGCCGAACACCCGGCGCAGCCCGCGGAACTCCACCGCAGCGGTCATGATTTCTTCCTTCCACTGAAGACGGTGGAGACGGCGAGCAGCAACGCCCAGATGAGCAGCAGGCTGAGGATGGAGACGGCGACGGACAGCTGCCCCTTGGAGCCGGACACGGTCACGATCCAGACCGCGAACGGCTCGTAGCCGAGCAGGCTGGCCACCGTGTACTCGCCCAGCACCAGCGCGAGCGTCAGGAACGACGCGCTGGCCAGGGCCGAGCGCAGGTTCGGCACCACGACCCGCAGCAGCACGTGCGGCCAGGACGCGCCCAGGTTCCGGGCGGCCTCGACCAGCGTGCGCACGTCCATGGTGCGCAGCCCGGCGTCCAGCGAGCGGTAGACGAACGGCAGCACCAGCACGACGTACGCGAGTACGAGCACGACGGGGAACCCGGGGTCCTGGATCGCGATCAGCGTGCCCCAGAACGGCGTCGGCGCCAGGATGTCGGCCCCGTCACGCAACGAGGTCGTCAGCCCGGCCACGAACGTGATCGGCGGCACCACCAGCGGCAGCGTGCACAGCACCTCCATCACCGGCCGCAGCCGCGGCGCGAACAGCCGTACGGCCAGCATCGCCGGCAACGCCAGCAGCAGGACCAGCACGATCGTCGCGGCGGCCAGCGACAGCGACAGCAGCAGCGAGCGCGCGAAGCCCTCGGCCGTCAGCAGCTCGCCGTAGGCGGAGAACGACACCCCGGTGGCCGGGTTGTGGACCGTGTACCAGAGCGAGGCCCCGAGCGGGATCAGGAAGTAGGCCGCGGCCAGGGCGAACACCAGGCCGCGCCACCAGCGGGGCCGGGCGGGCGGTTTCACCGCCGCCGCGGCGACGGGCTCCAGCCCGGTCAGCGCAGCCATCGGGAGCTCCTCCTCTGCAGCGGCAGGTAGATCGCCATCACCAGCCCGGCCACCACGATCATGTCCAGGCTGAGCGCCAGCGCGATGTTCTCGTAGCCGACCAGCACGTCACCGGTCAGCGCACTGGCGATCTTCAGGGTGACCAGCGGCACGACGGTGCCCACCATGGCGTTCGCGGTCGCGTACGCCGAGAACGCCGACCCGAACAGCAGCACCACCCCGCCCAGCATCGCGGGCGCGAGCACCGGCAGCGCGACGAGGCGCCAGTAGTGCCAGGCGGTCGCGCCGCTGTTGGCGGCGGCCTCGCGCCACTGGGGCCGCAGCCCGTCCAGCGCGGGCGCCATGACCAGCACCATCAGCGGGATCGCGAAGTACAGGTAGACGATCACCAGCCCCCAGAACGTGTACAACGACCCCGAGGGCAGCCCCACCAGGCCGCTGATCACGCCCGAGTTGCCCAGCGTGGCGATCCAGAAGAACGCCAGCGGCACCCCGCCGAAGTTGGCCAGCACGCCCGAGGCGGTCAGCACGGCCTCGCGCAGCAGCGTGAAGCGCGAGGTCACCACGGCGTAGGCGAGGAACGTGCCGAGGACGGCCCCGGCCAGCGCCACCACGGCCGACAGCTTGACGCTCCCGGCCATGGCGACGAGGTAGCCGCCCTGGAGGCTCTGCGCGACGTTGGCCAGGCTCGGCCGTCCCTGCACGGTGAAGGCCCCCGCCACCAGCGCGACCGCCGGGACCCCGAAGACGAGGGCGAAGAAGGCCAGCAGGGGCAGGGCGCCGGCCCAGCCCCTGGAACGCGGGCGGGTCATCCCGAGATCGCGGCGTCCCAGCCGCTGGCCAGCTTGGCCTTGGCCGCGTCGACCTGCTCGGGCGTGGGGAACTCGGGCGTGCCCTCGACCTGGGGCAGCTTCGCGGCCAGCGCCTTGTCCACCGTGCCGTCGGAGGTCATGGACGGCAGCAGCACCGGACGGGCGAAGCCCTTGAGGTAGAGGTTCTGGCCCTCGGCGCTGTAGAGGTACTCCTGCCACAGCCTGGCCGCCGCCGGGTGCGGGGCGTCCTTGTTGACGGCCTGGGCGTACATCTGGAAGTACTTGCCGTCGGTCGGCACGTTCACCTTCCAGTCGAGGCCCTTGGCGGCCATCTGGGGGGCGTAGGCGGCGTTGTTGTAGTCCCAGTCGATGCTGATCTGGGTCTCGCCCTTCTCGATGGTCGCCGGGGTCGTCTCGACCGGGTTGTAGTTGCCGGCGTCCTTGAGCTTCTTGAAGAAGTCGATGCCGGGCTGGATGTCGTCGAAGGAGCCGCCGCTGGCGATCGCGGCGGCGTACACGCCGGCGAAGGCCGAGCCGGACTTGGTCGGGTTGCCGTTCATCGCGACCTTGCCCTTGTACTCGGGCTTGAGCAGGTCGGCGTAGCTGGTCGGGCAGTTGGCGATCTTCTTGGCGTCGCAGCCGATCGAGACGTAGCCGCCGTAGTCGTTGGTCCAGAGCCCGGTCGGCTCCTTCTGACCCTCGGGGATCTTGTCGAACGACTGCACCTTGTACGGCGCGAACAGCCCTTCCTTGGCGCCGCTGATCGCGAACGACTGGCCGAGGTCGAGCACGTCGGGGGCGCGGTCCTGGCCCTTGCGGGTCTTGACGGCGTTGATCTCGTCCGCGCTGGCCGCGTCGGGCGTCTCGCTCTCGATCTTGATGCCGTACTTGGCCTCGAACGACTTGATGATCTCGCCGTAGTTGGCCCAGTCGGGCGGGAGCGCGATGACGTGGAGGTTGCCCTCCTTCTTGGCGGCCTCGACGAGCTTGTCGAAGCCGCCGAAGTCGGCGGCGGATGCGGCGGTCGCCGCGTTCGCCCCGCCTTCGGCCGTCTTGGTGGTCTGCTGGCTGCTCGGGGCGGCGCCACACGCCGCGGTGACAACGGTAAGGGCCGCGATGACGCCGGCCGTACGGGCGCGAGGTGTGAACACGTCGCCTCCACTCTCCGGGGGGTGTGGAAAGAACTTAAGGGAACTTGTACAAACAAGCGAGCACCAGTAAGTCGCATAAACATTGCTCTTTCGTGAATGGAGAAGGTCGCGAATGGTTGCGCGCTATGAACGGATAGCCGCTGAGCTGCGTGATGACATCCTGGCGGGCGCGTACCCGGTCGGCTCCCAGCTCCCGAGCGAGGCCGAGCTGGCCACCCGGCACGGGGCGGCGCGCGGGACCGTGCGGCAGGCGGTGGCCGTGCTGGTCGCCGAGGGGCTGGTGGGGTCGAGGCAGGGCGCCAGGCGCATCGTGCTCGGCAACGCGCGCAGCCAGAGCTTCGCCGAGCTGCACAGCTTCGCCCAGTGGGCCAGGGCCAACGGCTACCGCATCGGCGGTCAGGTGATCTCCCAGCGCCGCCGGGCCGCCACCGCGCCCGAGTCCGCCAGGTTCGGCGGGGGCGAGGTGCTGGAGGTGTTGCGCCTGCGCTCGCTGGAGGGCGAGCCCGTCCTGGTCGAGCGGACCGTCTACGCCGAGTGGGTGGCCTCCGCCGTCGAGGCGCTGCCCGCCGACTGCGCGTCCGTCACCGAGGCCCTGTACGAGTCCGTCGGCCTGATCTTCGCCTACGGCGAGCACCTCATCGACGCCGTGCCCGCCGGAGCCGGGGACGCCCGGCTGCTGGGCGTGCGGCGCGGCAGCCCGCTCCTGCGCCAGCGCCGCGTCACCACCACCCATGAGGGCCGCCCGGTGGAGTCCTCCGACGACCGGTACCGGGCGGGCAGCGTCACCTTCAGCATCCGCAACTCGATCGGCGCCAACCCCCTGACGCGGCGGGCGGGCGACTTGCGCTTCGGGCCGTAAGAACATATGTTCGATACATAAGCGCCCGTCTTCCCCCGGGTGGCTCAGCAAAGGAACCAGAGCCGCGGGGAGAAGCGTCTTGAGCAGACTCTATGGCGATCCGATAGAGGTGTGGACCAGAGACGGCGAGCCGACCCAGTTCGTCTGGCGCGACCGGCTCTATCTCGTCCGCGACGTGCTCGACCACTGGGTCGTGGCGCGCGAGTGGTGGAAGACCGGCGAGGGCGACCCCGGCGAGCGCCGCTTCTGGCGGGTGGAGGCGAGCCCGGGGCGCCAGGTCGGCTCGTACGAGCTGCGCTACGACACCGCCGGCGACGGCTGGCTGCTGCTGCGGGCGTGGGACTGATGGCGCCCCCGTTCCCGCACCTCGACGTGGCCTCGGCCTACTCCATGAGGTACGGCACCGCCTTCCCGCACGCCCTGGTGGAACGGGCCGCCGAACACGGCATGGACATCCTCGCGCTGACCGACCGCGACGGGCTCTACGGCGCGGTCAAGCACGTCCAGGCGTGCGCGGACGCCGGGATCGCCCCCGTGGTCGGCGTGAACCTGGCGCTCGACGTCCCGGCCGTCACGCCCGCGCCGGGCCTGCGCGCGCCGCGGCCCACGAACGGGCCCAGGAAGGGGCCCGGCGCCGAGGACCGGGTCACCGTGCTGGCCCGCTCCGGCGGCTGGTCGCGGCTGTGCCGCCTGGTCACCGCCGCGCACGCCGCGGGCGAGCGTGGCGCGCCCAAGGTGACCCGCGAGCTGGTCGGCGCCTGGGCCGGGGCGGCGGGCGGCGACCACGGGTTCGGCGCCGAGGACGGGCTCGTGGTGCTGCTCGGGCCGCGCTCCGACGTCGGCCGCGCGATCGCCGAACGCCGCGACGAGCAGGCCAGGACGCTGCTCGGCCGGTGGCGCGCCGCCGTCCCCGGCGTGGTGATCGAACTGGTCGACCAGTACGGCTTCCGCGACGCCACCACGGCCGTCCGCATGCTCGGCCTGGCCGAGTCCGCCGGCGTGCCGGCCGTGCTGACCAACGCCGCCCGCTACCTCGACCCGGCCGACCACCAGGTCGGCGACGTGCTCGACGCGGCCCGCCGGCTCGTCCCGCTGCACCCCAGGCACCTGGAGGGCGGCACCTCGCACGCCTACCTCAAGAGCACCAAGGAGATGTGGCAGGTGGCGGCCAAGGTCTGCGGCGCCGACCAGGAGCGGGTGGCCCGGCTGCTGTTCACCACCAGGCGCCTGGCCGAGGCGTGCTCGATGGACCCGCTGCGGCTGCTCGCGCTCAGGAACGACCCGCCCGACCTCAACCTGCCCGAGGTCGGCCGCGACCCGGTGCCGCTGCTGCGCAACCGCGTCGAGGACGGCCTGGTCAGGCGCGGCCTCGACCGCTCGGCGGAGGCCAGGGACCGCCTGCGGGCCGAGCTGGACGTCATCGAGCGCAAACGCCTGTCCGGCTACTTCATCGCCGTGGCCGGCATCACCGACATGATCCGCGGCATGGACATCCGCTGCGCCATCCGCGGCTCGGGCGCCGGCAGCCTGGTCAACTACCTCATCGGCATCGGCGAGGTGAACCCGCTCGACCACGGCCTGCTCATGGAGCGTTTCCTGGCGGAGGGCCGCGTCGGCCTGCCCGACATCGACGTGGACGTGGAGTCGGCCCGCCGGCTCGACTGCTACAAGGCCATCTTCGAACGCTACGGCGAGGCCCGCGTGGCCTGCGTGTCCATGATGGAGACCTACCGGGCGCGCAGCGCCATCAGGGACGTCGCCGGCGCGATGGGCCTGCCGCCGCACGAGATCGACGCCATCGCCAAGGCGTTCCCGCACATCAGGGCCAGGCAGATCACCGCGTCCCTGGCCGACCTGCCCGAGCTGCGCGAGAGCCGGCTCGGCGAGGCCGGGCTCGACCGGGTGTTCCGGCTGGCCGAGAAGCTCGACGGCCTGCCCAGGCACATCGCGCTGCACCCGTGCGGCGTGCTGGTCGGCAACTCGGGCCTGCGCGACAGGACGCCGGTGGAACGCAGCCTGCTGGAGTTCCCGATGTCCCAGTTCGACAAGGACGACGTGGAGGAGGCCGGCCTGCTCAAGCTGGACGTGCTGGGCGTGCGGATGCAGTCGGCCATGGCGTACGCGCTGAGCGAGGTCAAACGCGTGGACGACATCGAGGTCAGGCTGGACGAGCAGGCCGGCGACGACCCCGGCGTCGAGTACGTCCCGCACGACGACCAGGAGACCTACGACATGATCTGCGCCAGCCGCACGCTCGGCTGCTTCCAGATCGAGTCGCCGGGCCAGCGGGAGCTGGTGGCCAAGCTGGAGCCGCGCCGGATGCACGACCTGATCGTGGACATCTCCCTGTTCCGGCCGGGGCCGGTCAACTCCGACATGGTCACCCCGTACCTGGAGGCCAGGCACGGGTGGCGGCAGCCGTACTACCCGCACGCCCGGCTGCGCGAGGCGCTGAAGGAGACGCACGGCGTGGTCGTCTTCCACGAGCAGGTGCTGAAGATCATCTCGGTGATGACGGGACGCGACCTGTCCTTCGCCGAGACCCTGCGGCGCACCCTCGGCACGCCGGAGGGCCGGGACCGGGTGCGCAAGGCGTTCGTGCCGCTTGCCAGGGCCCACGGGTTCGGCGACGCGGCGGTGGAGCGGGCCTGGAAGGTGCTCGACGCGTTCGGCGCCTTCGGGTTCTGCAAGGCGCACGCGGCGGCGTTCGCGCTGCCCACCTACCAGTCGGCCTGGCTCAAGCGGCACCACACGGCGGCGTTCTTCGCCGGGGTGCTCACCCACGACCCCGGCATGTACCCGTCGCGCGTCATCATCGACGAGGCCCGGCAGTGCGGGGTCGAGATCCTGCCGCTCGACGTCAACGGGTCCGGGAAGGACTGGCGGGTGGAACGGCTCGGCCCGCGCCCGCCGCTGCGGCTGCGGGTGAGCCCGTCGGAGCTGGGGGAGGAGCGGCGTCCGGTGCGGCAGGAGTTCAGGATCGGGGAGATCGGCCGCGGTTACGCGCTGCGGGTGCCGTTCTCGGCGATCAAGGGGGTGAGCGAGGCCGAGGTCGAGCGCATGGTGGCCGGGCAGCCGTACACGTCGCTGGCCGACTTCTGGGACCGGGCCAGGCCCTCGCGCCCGACCATCGAGCGCATCGTCCAGGTCGGCGGCCTCGACGCGCTGCACGGCCTGCGTCCCGGCGGCCCCCGCTGGCGTCCGGGTGAGCTGACCCGGCGCGACCTGATCGCCCAGGTGGGGGCGCTGGAGCGGGCGTCGTCGATCGGCGTGCGCTCGGCCGCGCCCCGGTCCAGGCGCTACACCGCGGCACCGCCGCGTCCCCGGGCCGAGCAGCCGTCCACGCAGCTGCCGCTCGGCTTCGGCGAGCACCTGCCGCCCGGCGAGCTGCCCGAGATGACGGAGACGGAGATGGTCGAGGCCGAGCTGGAGATCCTCGGCATCGACGTCAGCCGGCACGTCATCAGCTTCCACGACGAGCTGCTCGACGCGCTCGGGGTGGTGCGCTCCAAGGACCTGCTCGCCCAGCGCAACGGCGCGGAGGTGCTGGTCGCGGGGGTGAAGGTGGCCACTCAGACGCCCGCCGTGCGTTCGGGGCAGCGGGTCATCTTCACCACTCTCGACGACTCGACGGGGCCGGTCGACCTGACGTTCTTCGAGTCGGTGCAGGGCAGGTGCGCGGCGACGGTGTTCGGCTCGTGGCTCATGCTGGCCAGGGGAGTGGTCCGCCGTACGGGGGCCCGCGCGGTCTCCATGCGCGCCGTCGACTGCTGGAACCTCACCGACCTGGACGCGCTGTGGCGCGCGGAGGGCGTCGAGGCGGTCCGCGCCCTGCTCGACCGGGCCCCCGAAGAGCGGCCCGGCGTCGGCGGACGCAGGATCGAGTACGCCAACGGCTTCCGGCTCTCGCCCTACTCCGACCTCGGCCCCGCCATCGCCGCCCCGCCCCGGCAGCTCTGGCACGCCAGCCCCGGCAGCTCCGGCCCGACGGCGGCCTGACCCTGTGCCCGGCCCCCGGGCGGTCGCTAGCCGGTGTGGCCGAACGGGGCCGAGCCCTGGGCGGGCCGGGTGGTCAGCCGGGTCACGACCTCGGGGCCGGGCGCGGACTCGGCGACCGCCTCGCGCAGCCGCCCGGCCACGTCGAGCCGCTGGACGCGGGTGACCTCGCGGACGGTGGCGGCGCACAGCAGGGCCGCCACCGCCGCGCCGCCCAGCTCCAGCACCCCCACCCCGGTCAGCCCGTCGGAGGAGGACTCCAGCGGGAGGCGGACCGTGACCAGCGTCAGCATGCCCAGCCAGCTCAGCCACCACGCCGCCAGCAGCACGAGCCACCGCCCGCGCCGCCCCGACGGCGGCTTGGCCCGCCGCCACACGTCGTCGACCAGCAGCGCGGGCGCGACCAGGTTGACGACGGGGATCAGCCAGGCGGCCGCGACCGGCCCGGTGGGGCTGGAACGGTCCTTCACCTGACGGGCCCGTACGATCCAGGTGACGTAGGCGGCCCCGGCGGCGACGGAGGTGCCCGCGACCAGCATCATCAGCACCGCGAACATCGTCACCGCCCCCACGACCGCCTCCGCCTGCGCCCCCTGGGGACGGCCGCCGAACGCGGCGAGCTGGACGGCGAGATGACGGCCGCGGGACTGCTCGAAGACCACGAGGGCGCCCAGGGAGAGGACCTGCGCGGCAAGCGTCACATATACGGCGGAAGCTGCTTTGGTTGGCGGTGCCTGGGCGTAGCGCACGATGTTCTCCCCCCGGGCCATGCGCTGAGGTTCTGACTCACTTGTATCCCGTGAGCACCGCTGTTAATCAGCTCACCACGCCGGATTCCCACGCCCAAGCCGCGATTCCCACTCGATTGCGGACACCGAGTTTCGCCTGGATGCTGCCCAGGTGCGTCTTCACCGTCGACAGTGACACGAACAGCTCGGCGGCCACCTCCTGGTTGGTGCGTCCCCTGGCGACCAGGCGCACGACGTCGAGCTCGCGGTCGGTCAGTGGGCCGTTCGGCGGCTCGGCCGCCCGCCTGGGCTGGGTCAGGTGCTGCAGCAGCCGTACGGTGACCGACGGCGACACCAGCGCGTCGCCCCCGGCGGCGGCCCTGACCGCCTCGATGAGCAGCGTGGGGCCGCTGTCCTTGAGCAGGAAGCCGGTGGCCCCGGCGCGCAGCGCGCCGTAGACGTACTCGTCGAGGTCGAAGGTGGTGACGATGACCACCCGCATCGGGTTCTCCACGCCCGGCCCGGCCAGCACGCGGGTCACCTCCAGCCCGTCGAGCTTGGGCATCCTGATGTCGAGCAGGCACACGTCAGGCCGCAGCCGCCTGGCCTCGGCCACAGCCTCGGCGCCGTCGGCCACGGCGGCCACGACCTCCATGTCCGGTTGAGCGTCCAAGATCATTTGGAAGCCGGTGCGCACCAGCTGCTGGTCGTCGGCGATGAGAACCCGAATAGTCACGGCTCAACTCTAAGGATCAGCCGTTCGGCCGAGGCCGAAATGGACGCACGGCCGATCCGCCGCCACCCCCCGCCACGGAAGGGTGGAGGCCATGAACGACGTGCTTGTTGGACGAGCCCTGGCCAAGCGGTTCGGGCAGACGGTCGCCCTGGGCGGCGTGGACATCACGGTACGGGCGGGAGAGGCCGTGGCCATCATGGGCCCGAGCGGTTCCGGCAAGTCGACCCTCCTCCACTGCCTGGCCGGGATCATGAAGCCGGACGACGGCGAGGTCCACCTGCTGGGCCAGCGCATCGACGCCATGGGCGAGCGCCAGCGCAGCGCCCTGCGCCGCACCCGCTTCGGCTTCGTCTTCCAGTTCGGCCAGCTCCTGCCGGAGCTGCCCGCCGAGGAGAACGTGGCGCTCCCGCTCATGCTGGGCGGCGTGCCGCGCGCCCAGGCCGTACGGCAGGCCCGCGAGTGGTTCCCGCTGCTCGGCCTGCACCAGATGGAGACCCGGCGGCCCGGCGAGCTGTCCGGCGGCCAGGCCCAGCGCGTGGCCATCGCCAGGGCGCTGGTGAGCAAGCCCGCCGTGGTCTTCGCCGACGAGCCGACCGGCGCGCTCGACCAGCAGACCGGCCAGGACACCATGCGCCTGCTCACCGAGGCGACCAGGCACAACGGGGCCTGCCTGATCGTCGTCACGCACGACCCCAACGTGGCCGCCTGGTGCGACCGCACGGTCGAGGTCCGCGACGGCCGCCTGCTCGCCCACGGGGTGACCGCGTGAACCTCGACCTGACCTGGCGGCTGCTCAAGGGCGGCGGCCGCAGGGGCATGCTGGGCACCTGGCTCACCTTCGGCGCGGTCGCGGTGGCCACGGGGCTGCTGCTGTTCGCCGTCGCCGCGAACGTCGCCTTCGACGCCAGGGCCGACCGCAGCGCCTGGCGCAACCCCGTGGCGGCGGCCCAGAAGGACGCGGTGGCCGTCGAGGCGACCCGCTTCGACTACGTGGGCGACCAGACGATCACCGTCGTCGACCTGGCCGCGCTCAAGCCGGGGGCGCCCGCCCCGCCCGGCATGCCGCGCTTCCCGGCCCCCGGCGAGGTGTGGCTGTCGCCCGCCCTGTCCGAGCTGGCCGCCAGGTTGCCCGCCGACCGGCTGGCCAAGCGCTACCCGGCGCCGAAGGGCGTGCTGGGCGATGAGGCGCTGGTCCAGCCCGAGGAACTGGTCGCGGTGGTCGGCCACGCGCCGGACTCGCCCGCGATGACCGCCGAGCGCAGCGACGACTGGATCCTCGGCAAGCCGCCGGTCAAGATCGCGACCCTGGCGGGCACGCCCAGCGAGGACGCCGAGGCGTACCAGGTGCTGGCGCTGATCGCCAGCGTGCTCATGGTGGTGCCGCTGCTGGTGTTCGGCGGCGCGGCGGCCCGGCTCACCGTCGCCCGGCGCGACCAGCGGCTGGCCGCGCTCAGGCTGATCGGCGCGACGCCGGGCCAGGTGGTCGGCATGACGGTGGCCGAGGCCGTGCTGGTGGCCTTCGCCGGAGCCCTGGCCGGGGCCGTGGCGTTCGGGGCGGCCGTGCCGCTGCTGGCGCGCATCCCGATCCAGGGCGGCACCTGGTTCGTCGCGGACCTGTTCCCGAACCTGCTGGTCCTGGCCGGCGTGCTGGTCGCGGTGCCGCTGCTGGTGGGGCTGTCGGCGGTGGTCGGGCTGCGCCGGGTCGTGGTCAGCCCGCTCGGCGTGGCCAAGCGGGAGACGCCGCCCGGCATGCGGTTCGTCCGCGTGCTCGCGCTGCTCGCGGTGCTGGCCGTGTTCCCGCTGCTCACCAGGGGGACCAGCGTGGCGCTCGTGGCCGTGGCGCTCGGGCTGGCGTTCCTGTGCCTGAACCTGGCCGGACCGTGGGTGGTCGGCCTCATCGGCAAGGTCGCGGCCGGGACCGCGCGAAGGCCCGCGCGGCTGCTGGCGGCCCGCAGGCTGGTGGACGATCCGCGCTCGGCCTGGCGGACCGTCAGCGGCGTGGCCCTGACCGGCTTCGTGGCCGGGTTCCTCGGCCTGCTCAGTCCCGGCGCGTTCGGCGGGGACGCCGGGCCCGCCCAGCTCAGCGTCGTGGCGCCGGTGGGCGAGGCGTCGAAGGTGGCCGACCAGGCCCGCGACCGGCTCGGGCGGGCGGGCATCACGGCCACGGTGAAGACCGTCAAGCACACCGTGGTCGCGGCGCTCGGCAGCGGCGCCGACGACGTCGTGGTCGACCGGGCGCGTACCGCGCTGAGCGACCTCGTGCCGGGGCGCACCCCGACGACGAAGGCCGACGACCAGCGCTTCGGCCTGCTGCTCCTGGCCGACGTGCGGGTGGGCACGATCGTGGTGCTGTCGGTGTCGTTCCTGGTGGCGATCGCCAGCGCGGGCATCACCGCGGCGTCGTCGGTGCTGGACCGGCGGCAGACGTACGCGCTGCTGCGGCTGGCGGGCACGCCCCTGGAGGTCCTGGACCGGGCCCGGCGGGCCGAGACGCTGATCCCGATGGCCGTGATGGGCGGCGGTGCGATCCTGGTGGGCGCGTTCTGCGCGATGCCGTTCATGATCGGTGGAGTGAGCACGACCGGCGTGGTCACGCTGCTGGTCTGCGTGGGCGCCGGCTTCGCGGGCGTGATCGGCGCGGGCGCGCTGAGCAGGCCGCTGCTGCGCTCGGTGACCGACGACCCGGCGCCCCGGCCGGACTGACCGCCCGGCCCGGCACGGATCAGCCGGGCACGGATCAGCCCAGCACGAGGTCGCGGACCGTGCGCAGCGACTGCTCGTCGCGCGGTCCCATCACCAGCAGGCTGGTGACCGGGCTCTTGTGCCACAGTTCGAGCCGTTCCCTGATCCGGCCGGGCGGGCCGACGAGCGAGATGCCGTCGGCCAGCTCGTCGGGGATCGCCCGGAACGCCTCGTCCTTGCGGCCGGCCAGGTAGAGCGCCTGGATGTGCTCGGCCGCTGCGGCGAAGCCCATGCGGCCGATGATGTCGGCGTGGAAGTTGCGCTGCTTGGCGCCCATGCCGCCGATGTAGAGCGTGAGCATCATCTTGACGCCGTCGAGGGCGGCCCTGACGTCGTCGGAGATGACGACCATCACCATGGCGGCGATCTCGAAGCCGGGGTCGCGGCCCGCCAGCGCGTCGCCGTACATCTCCTCGATCCTGCCGGGGAAGGCGAACAGCGGCAGCCAGCCCTGCGCGATCTCGGCGGCCAGGGCGACGTTCTTCGGGCCCTCCGCGCCGAGGTAGACGGGGATGTCGCGGCGCAGCGGGTGGGTGATGAGCTTGAGCGGCTTGCCCAGGCCGCCCGCCAGGGGCAGCGGGTAGTGGTCGCCGTCGCTGGTCACGGGCTCCTCGCGGCGCCACACGCGGCGCATGATCTCGACGTACTCGCGGGTCCTGGCCAGGGGTCTGGCGAACGGCTGCCCGTACCAGCCCTCGACGACCTGCGGGCCGGAGGCGCCGATGCCGAGCAGCAGCCGGCCGCCGGTCAGGTGGTCGAGCGTCATCGCGGTCATCGCGGTCGTGACCGGCGGGCGGGCCGAGATCTGCGCCACCGACGTGCCCAGCTTGATCCGGCCCGTACGCGCCCCGTACCAGGCCAGCGGGGTGAACACGTCGCTGCCGTACGCCTCGGCGGTCCACACCGAGTCGTAGCCGAGGCGTTCGGCGGCGAGGACGGTCTCCGTGGCGTCGTCGGCGCCGCGCTGCCAGTAGCCGAGGTTCAGGCCGAGCTTCATACGCACCTCCGGAATAAAGTTCCATTACCGGGGCCGCAGTGTCAATGCGTGATCTGCCGGGGAGATCAGACATTGTGCTCAAGAGCCTCTGCCGTCTCTTCTGCCTGCTGCTCCTGCTGTCGCCGACGGCCGAGCCGACGATGGCCGTGAGTGCCTCGCGGCCGAACATCGTGTTCGTGATGGCCGACGACCTGGAGAGCGGCACGCTGCCCTACTTCCCGGCCATCAACTCCGAGCTGGTGGCGAAGGGCACCTCCTTCAGCCGCTTCTTCGTGACGAACTCCTGGTGCTGCCCCTCGCGCACGTCGATCCTGCGCTCCCAGTACGTCCACAGCCACGGCGTCCTGACCAACACCGCCCCCGAAGGGGGGTTCGACCGCTTCCATTCCTTGGACTTGGAACGTTCCACGATCGGCACCTGGATGCAGCAGGCCGGCTACCGCACCGCGTTGATGGGCAAGTTCCTCAACCACTATCCCGGCGCCACCGCCGACGCCGCCTACGTGCCGCCCGGCTGGGACGAATGGGACGTCCCGGTCCGCAAGCTCTACGAGGAGTACGGCTACCGCCTCAACGAGAACGGCGACCTGTACGACTACGGCTGGTCGGAGGAGGACTACCTGTCCGACGTGCTGGCCGACAAGGCACGCGACTTCATCACCGACGCCGACGAGCCGTTCTTCCTCTATCTGACGCCCATCGGCCCGCACAACCCGGCCAACCCGGCGGTCCGGCACGTCGCCGACCTGCCCGAGGTCGCCGCGCCGCGCACGCCGTCGTTCAACCAGGCCGACGTGAGCAAGGAGCCGCTGTGGCTGAGCTCCCTGCCCTCGCTGACGCAGGAGGACATCGACCGGGTCGACGAGCGCCACCGCAGGAGGCTGCGGTCGATGCTGGGGGTCGACGACCTGGTCCGCTCGGTGATCGAGGCGCTGCAGGCGTCGGGCAAGCTCGACAACACCTACATCATCTTCACCTCCGACAACGGCTTCCATCTCGGCACGCACCGGCTCACCCAGGGCAAGACGACGCCGTTCGAGGAGGCGATCAAGGTGCCGTTCGTGGTGCGCGGGCCGGGGATCCGGCCGGGGGCCACGATCGGTCAGCTCGGCGCGACCGTCGACATCGCGCCGACGATCGCCGAGCTGGGCGGGGCCGCCGTGCCGTCGTTCAGCGAGGGGCGCTCGCTGGTGCCGCTGCTGCGCGGCAGCCCGCCCGCCCAGTGGCGCAAGAACGTGCTGGTCGAGTTCAACAGGCCGGTCAACCGGTCGTCGGCGGCCCAGACCCCGGTGCCCTCCTACCAGGCGCTGCGCACCGAGCGCTACACCTACGTCAGGTACGACACGGGGGAGCGGCAGCTCTACGACCTGGCCGCCGACCCGTACCAGCTCGACAACCTCGCGGCCACCGCCGACCCGGCGCTGCTGGCCGGCCTCGACGCCCGGCTCCAGGCGATGCGGGCCTGCTCGGGGGCGGGCTGCCGGGAGGCCGACGCGCGTCAGTGACCGGGGAACAGGGCGGGGTAGGCGTGCGCCAGGTGGTCGGTCACCGCCTGCTGGGCCTCCTCCGGGTCGCCCGCCGCGATGGCCGCGCGGATGCGCTCGTGGTCGGCGCGCAGCACGGACGGGTCGCCGAGGCGTTCGACCGCTTCGATGGCGTTCCTGCGCATCGCGTCCCGGAGTGAGCGCATGATGGCGGCGATGAGCCGGTTGCCCGAGGCGTCCGCGATCGCGCAGTGGAAAGCCGTGTCGTGCTCCACGAACTCCTCGGCCGTGGCCGCCCGGTCCATGCCCTCGATCGCGGCGGCCAGCTCCGCGACGCCGGCCGTGGTCGCCGCCGCGTGCGCGGCCGACCAGCGTTCGATCATCAGCCGGGCGTCGACGACCTCGCGCTGCTCCAGGGTGGCCAGGCCCAGGTTGAGCCGGAGCAGGTCGGTGAGCGCCGTGTCGGGCCGCGAGGTCAGCACGGCCCCCGCGTCCGGCCCCCGTCCCACCTGCGAGGACACCACGCCCAGGGTTTCCAGGACGCGCAGCGCCTCCCGTACGGACGAGCGGCCGACGCCCAGTTGCCCGGCGAGCTGGCGTTCGCCGGGCAGCCGGTCGCCCACGGTCAGGCCGTCCTCGGCGATGCGCCGTTCGATCTGGGCGAGCACGTCCTCGAACGCCCGTGTGCGTTTCACCGATGCCTCCCCGGTGCTGGCCCGGAACAGTGTGGTTAGGTATGGTCTGACCATACAGTGGTCGGACCATTCGTTGGGAGAGTCGTGCGAGTCGCCCTGTTCATCACCTGCGTGAACGACACGCTCTTCCCGGGCACCGGCAAGGCCGTCGTGTCGCTGCTGCGCAGGCTGGGCTGCGACGTGGACTTCCCCGTCGCCCAGACGTGCTGCGGGCAGATGCACGTCAACACCGGTTACCGGGCGGAGGGCGTGCGGCTGGCCAGGAAGTTCACCGAGGTGTTCGTCGGGTACGACGCCGTCGTGGCGCCGTCCGGGTCGTGCGCGGCCATGGTGCGCGAGCAGTACCCCAAGCTGGTGCGGCCGGGCAGCAAGGGCGCGGCGGCCGTGGCCGAGGTCGTGCCCAAGGTGTACGAGCTGAGCGAGTTCCTGCTGGACGTCCTGAAAGTCGACGACGTTGGCGCATATTTCCCGCACCGGGTGACATATCACCCGACGTGCCATTCGCTACGCGGGCTGCATCTGGGCGACCGGCCCACCCGGCTGCTGCGGAAGGTCCGAGGTCTGGAGCTCGTGCCGCTGCCCGGCGCGGAGGAGTGCTGCGGCTTCGGCGGCACGTTCGCGGTCAAGAACCCGGCGGTGTCGGCCGCCATGGGGGCCGACAAGGTGCGCGGCATCCTCGACACGGGCGCCGAGGTGATCTGCGCGGCCGACAACTCGTGCCTGATGCACATCGGCGGCACCCTGAGCCGCCAGAAGACGGGAGTCAGGACGATGCACCTGGCGGAGATCCTCGCAGCCACGGAAGAGACCCGATGAGCGCGACATTCCTCGGCATGCCCGGAAATTTCCCGAAAAATGCGGCGAAAGCCGTGGAGGACTCGCAACTGCGGTTCAACCTCCGGAAAGCCACCCACACCATTCGCGGCAAGCGCGCCGGCGTCGTCGGCGAGCTGCCCGACTGGGCCGAGCTGCGCGCGGCCGGCAAGGCCGTCAAGGATCACACGCTCCGCCACCTCGACCGCTACCTCCTCCAGCTGGAGGAGGCCGTCCGGCGGGCGGGCGGCACCGTCCACTGGGCCAGGGACGCCGACGAGGCCAACCGCATCGTCGGCGACCTGGTCGCGGCCACCGGCGAGACCGAGGTGGTCAAGGTCAAGTCGATGGCCACCCAGGAGATCGGGCTCAACGAGGCGCTGGCCCGGCGCGGCATCACCGCGTACGAGACGGACCTGGCCGAGCTGATCGTGCAGCTCGGGGACGACTTCCCCAGCCACATCCTGGTCCCCGCGATCCACCGCAACCGGTCGGAGATCCGCGAGATCTTCCTCGACCGCATGCCCGGCGTGCCCGACGGCCTCACCGACGAGCCGCCCGCCCTGGCCGAGGCCGCCCGGCTGCACCTGCGCGAACGTTTCCTCAGGAGCAAGGTCGCCGTCTCCGGGGCGAACTTCATGATCGCCGAGACCGGCACGCTGGTCGTGCTGGAGTCGGAGGGCAACGGCCGCATGTGCCTGACCCTCCCCGAGACACTCATCAGCGTCGTCGGCATCGAGAAACTCCTGCCGACCTGGCGGGATCTGGAGGTCTTCCTCCAGCTTCTTCCGCGCAGCTCCACAGGTGAGCGGATGAATCCGTACACCAGCACGTGGACCGGCGCCACCGAGGGCCAGGACTTCCACCTGGTGCTGCTCGACAACGGCCGCACCGACGTGCTCGCCGACGAGGTGGGCCGCCAGGCGCTGCGCTGCATCCGCTGCTCGGCCTGCCTGAACGTGTGCCCGGTCTACGAACGCGCGGGCGGCCACGCGTACGGCTCGGTCTATCCCGGGCCGATCGGGGCCATCCTCACCCCGCAGCTCAGGGGCATGTCCTCGGACCTGGACGCCTCGCTGCCGTTCGCCTCCAGCCTGTGCGGGGCCTGCCTGGAGGTCTGCCCGGTGGCCATCGACATCCCCGAGGTGCTGGTGGACCTGCGGGCCAGAGCGCCGCACGCGGCGGCCGAGCGCGCGGGCATGAAGGCCGCCGGCTGGGTGCTGAACGACCAGGCCCGGCTGGCCAGGGCGCAGCGGCTGGCCGCCCGGCTGCGCCGGCTGGTGCCCAGGCGGCGGCTGCCCGGCCCGCTGGCGGCCTGGACCGACACCCGGGACGTGCCCGACATCCCGGAAGAATCCTTCAGAGACTGGTGGGAGCGGAACGATGGGCGCGCGTGAGGAGATCCTGGCCAGGGTCAGGAAGGCGGTCGCGGGCGCGCCCGAGGTGGAGGTCGCCCGGCACTACCGGACCCGCCCGGACGTGGACGACGTGGTGGGCCTGTTCGCCGAGCGGGTGCGCGACTACCGGGCCGTCGTGCACGTGCTGCCCGACGCGGACGTGCCCGGCAAGCTGGCCGAGCTGGCCGCCGGCCGCCGCATGATCGTCCCGGACGGCTTCGCCTGGGCGGCGCCGAACAGCCCGGAAGCCGGGACCGACCGGCGCTGGGACACGCTCGACGCCGCCGACGGGGTGATCACCGCCTGCGCGGTGGCCGTCGCCGAGACCGGGACCATCGTCCTCGACCACGGGCCCGGCCAGGGCGCCAGGGCGCAGACGCTGGTCCCCGACCACCACGTGTGCGTGGTGCGTGCCGACCAGATCGTGGCGGGCGTGCCCGAGGCGGTGGCCAGGCTCGACCCGGCCCGTCCGCTCACCTGGATCAGCGGCCCGTCGGCGACCAGCGACATCGAGCTGAACCGGGTCGAGGGCGTGCACGGCCCCCGGACCCTCGAAGTGATCATCAGCACCTGAGCGCCGGCACGTCCAGGATCGTCAGTACCTGAGGACGGCCGCCACGTCCTGCACGTCGTCGGTGAACCACAGTTCGGCGTCGGTCATGGCGGCGGCCCGGACCACGGCCGAGTCCGCGCGCTCCTCGACGGGCTGCTCGACGCCCCAGCGCCGCAGCTCGCCCTGGTCGGTGGAGAGCTGGGTGCCGCCCTCGCCGGTCCACACGGTCCGGTCGAGCTGGGCGGGCATGAGCACCGCGTGCACCCTGCCCTCGCGCAGGGCGTGCGCGACCTGGGACAGGCCCGCCGGGCCCGAGGACTCGCGGTGGCGGTCGAGCAGCTCGGCGCGGCGGCGTTCGAGCCAGTCGTCCAGCGCACGCTCGACGTCGGCCTCGAACTGGCCGTGGTCGGCGCGGCTGCCGTGCTCGACCATCATCACCCGGTCGGCGGACTTGGTGCTGAGATGTTGCAGCAGGTAGGAGCGCGACTTCGGCTCGCCGGCCACGATGATCAGCTCGGCGCCGATCCTGCGGACCTGCTCGTCGATCTCGCGGGCGACGGCGACCGCGTTCTTCTCCCACGTCTCCTCGGCGCCCCGCTCGTACCGCTTCTGCGACCAGCCGCCCTGGGCGGTCTTCTGCAGCGGCCAGTCGGCCGCCGCCACGGTGGTCGTGCGCGGCGCGCCGCCGCCGAACACCGACAGCTCGGCCCCGGCGTGGTCCACGATGACCCGCAGGTGCGGCACGTTCTCGCCGCGCTGCCTCAGCATCGGCGTGACGTGCGGCAGCGGCGACACGGTCGCCAGCTCGTACGGCGCCCGCGCCAGCGGCTCGGCCAGCACCACCGCGCCGTGCGTGGCGAACAGCGCCTGGCCGGGCGCCGGCCGGTTGGCGGCCACCTCCAGGGCGTCGATGGTCGCGGGGTCGGTCCCGTCGAGCTGGTCACGCACGCTGTGCCAGTGCGTCTCCCGCTGCGGCTCGGTGAGCGCGCCCAGATAGACCGAGGCGTACGGGCCGCGCCGCTCGTACAGCGGCCTGATGAAGTCGAGACGCACCGGTCACCACCTCCGCTCTTCGATGCCGAGACCGAGGGCCTTGGCCACGTCGGCGATGTTCACAAAGCGGCGGTCGGGAAGGGATCGCACCATGTCGGCCACCTGGTCGGGGGCGTCCACGTCCTCGGCGTGCTGGACCAGGTCGTCCTTGGAGGCGGGCCAAGGGGTGTCGCTGAGCCATTTGGCCAGGTCGCTGCGGATGTCGACGCCGCGCTGGGTGATGCCTTGGGGGGTGCCGGGCTCGTGTCCCGGGGGGTACGACTGCCCTGACTCCTCGCCGGGGCCGGGCATGGACTCGGTCTCCTTCCACTCCTCGGCGTGCGTGCTGCCGCCGCCGCGGACCATGCCCTCGGTCTCGTGCTTCTGCTGATCGTCCAGGCGCGGACCGTGCTTGTCGCTCCCACGTTCCATAGTTCCCTCACTCCTCTCAAAGCGGCCCCTACCCCCGCTTTCGTGGGCAAACATCGTGAGTGTGTAGGGTGCGCACGTGTTCGATCCCGATGCGCGCATAGCCGCCGGAAGGCTCGTGCTGCGGCCGTTCGACCCCCGTGACGCCGCCCGCGTGCGGTCGGTGGTGGAGACGGTGGAGCCCGGCGACCGCTTCCTCCCGCCGGGCGCGCCCGTCCACGCCTCCGGCGTCGGCCAGTGGCTCGCGCACGGCGTGCACGAGCTGTACCGCTCGCAGCAGGGCCTGCACCTGGCCATGACCGAGGCCGACGACCGCATCGTGGGCGCCATCAGCCTGTTCAGGACGTCGTGGACGGCGGGCACGACCGAGGTCGGCTACGGCGTCCACCCGATGTACCGGGGCCGCGGCTATGCCACCGAGGCCGTACGCGCCCTGACCGCCTGGGTGTTCGCCACCACCGCCCTGCGCAGGGTGGACCTCACCGCGAACCTGGACAACCCGGCCTCCCTGCGCGTCGCGCTGAAGGCGGGCTTCACCTGGGAGGGCGTGCTGCGCGCCGCCGTGCTGGAGGAGGACGGCCCGCACGACCTGGTCGTCCTCGGCCTGCTGCGGGAGGACTCCGGCGAGCCCGCGCCCGCCCTGCCGAAGACCGAGCTGCGCACGCCCCGGCTGCTGCTGCGGCAGCCCGTCCTCGCCGACGTGCCCGGCCTGGCCGCCACCGGCGCCGACCCGCTCACCCAGGCCAGGACCGGCGTCCCCCGCGACTACACCGAGGAGCACGCCCGCGCGTTCGTCGACATCTGCGAACGGATGCGGATGAGGGGCGCGGGCATCGCGTTCACCGTGGAGGAGTTCACCACCGCCCGTTTCGCGGCCAACGTGGACCTCAGGGACCTCGACTGGCACAACCGTACGGCCGAGGTCGGCTACATGACCGCGCCCTGGGCCCGCGGCCGCGGCTACGCGGGCGAGGCCGTGACCGCCATCGCCCGCTGGCTGTTCGAGCGCCACGGCTTCCGCCGGCTGCGACTGCGGGCCGCGGTGTCGAACCCGGCCTCGCAACGCGTGGCGGAGAAGGCCGGCTTCACCCGCGAGGGCGTGGCCCGCGCCGCGCTCGACGGCGAGGACCTGGTCGTCTACAGCCTGCTCGCCTCCGACCTGGCCTGAGGGCACAGCGGACTGGCCCCGCCGACCCATGGTGAAACCCGGCGGGAACCGTCACCCTGGGGATGAGGACGGTGAGGCTGAATGATCACGGTTGTCGGCTGGGACGGGGTCGAGCTGCCGGCCGGGGCCGCGGGCAGGCTGCGTGAGGCGGAGCTCGTCGTGGGCCCCGCCGCCATTCTCGGCCGGCTCGGGGTCGACGGACGGGCCGCGAACGACGGCGACGTGCTCCAGGCCCTCGACGGCCATCTCGGGCAGGACCGGGGCCCGGCCGTCGTGGTCACCGAGGGCGATCCCGGCTTCTTCGGCGTCGTCCGCACACTACGGGCGCACGGCCTGCGGCCGGACGTCCTGCCGGCCACCTCGCTGATCAGCCGCGCCTTCGCCTGCGCCGGGCTCAACTGGGAGGACGCCCTCGTCGTCGCCCCCTCCGGCCCCGGCCGGCTCGCCCGCGTGGTGAACGCCTGCCGCGCCCACCCCAAGGTCGCGCTGCTCGTCGCGCCCGGCGTCGGCCCCGCCGAGATCGCCAGGGAGCTGGCGCCGACCACGCCGCGCGCCCTGATCGTCTGCGAGGACCTCGGCGGCCCTGGACAGCGCGTCACGCACAGCCGCATGGGCGAGGCCACCACCCGGCCGTGGAAGGACCCCGACGTGGTCCTCGTCATCGATCCGCTGCACCGGCTCGGACAGCCGGGCTGGGTGGCCGGGGCGCAGCCGGGCCCGGCGGAGTGGGCGCTGCCGTGGGAGAACGGGCTGCCCGCCGAGGCGCGGGCGTTCGTCCTGGCCAAGCTGGGTCCCCGGCTCGGTGACCTGGTCTGGGACGTCGGCGCGGGCGAGGGCGAGATCGCCGTCGAGTGCGCGAGGCTGGGCGCGGCCGTCGTGGCGGTCGAACGCGAGCAGTCCGCCTGCGCGCGGCTGCGTGCCAACGTGCTGGCCCACGGCGTCAAGGTCGCCCTGACCAGAGGGCAGGCGCCGGCCGCGCTCGAACCGCTGCCCGATCCCGACGCCGTCTTCGTCGGCGGGGGCGGCGACGACGTGGTCACGGCCTGCGCCGCCCGCGGCCCCCGAGCCCTGGTGTGCGCGGTCGGCACGGCCGAGCGGGCGGTGGCCGTGCTGGAGCTGCTGCGGGAGCTCGGATACCGCGGCGAGGGCACGCGGATCCAGGCGTCCGCGCTGACGCCCGGCACCGGCGGTTCCCACCGTCTGACCGCCGCGGACCCCGTCTTCGTCGTGCACGCCAGGCCCGCGCACGCAGCGTGACCTGTCCCCCACGGGCACGTATCGGTTATCCTCGCGTGACTTTGTCTATGCACCGGAGAATCCCTCAATGAAGCCGCCGCTCCTGCTGATCGGGCAGGGCTCGCACGATGACGCCTACGCCGCGGAGTTCGGCAGGTTCGTACACCGGCTGCGCTGCCGCCTCGACCACACGGCCGTCGACGTCTCCGGGGGCTACCTGGAACGCGCCACGCCGCGCCTGAGCGACTCCGTGGCGTCCCTGATGGCACGCGGCCACCACCGCCTCGTCGCGATGCCGCTCAGTCTCAGCAGGGTGGGGGAGGAGTTCCCCGCCGCGATGGCGCTCGAACAGCAGCGCCACCCCACCCTCATGTACGACTACGGCCGCCCCCTCGGCCCCGACCCGCGCGTGCTGGCGCTGCTGGCCGACCGGCTCGGCGAGGCCGCCGCCGAGATGGCCAGGCCGCGCCCCCTGGAGCTGGTCGGCGCGCGGCCCCGGCTGCGCGCCGTCGACACCCCGGCCCTCGACGACGTCCCCGGCCAGGTCGAGCCGGGCGAGACGGCGGTCGTGCTGGTCGGCGAGGGCTCGACCGACGCCACCGCCAACGCCGAGATCCACCGGGTGTCGCGGCTGTTCTGGGAGACGCACGCCTACGACTACATGACGGTCGAGACCGCGTTCGTCTCGGTGACGCCGCCCGGCGTGCCCGGCGGGCTCGAACGCTGCCGCCGGCTGGGCGCCAAGCGGGTGATCGTGGTGCCGTATCTGCTGTTCGCGGGCGGTCTGCTGGAACGCGTATGGGCGCAGGCCCTGGCGTACGGCGCGGGCCACCCCGACCTCGACATCCGCTGCGCCGAGGTGATCGGCGACTGCGAGACGCTGGCCGACGTCGTGATCGACCGGTACGAGGAAGCGCTCCAGCTCGTTCACTAAGTGGAGGTGTCCGTGCTCGCCGAGACCCTGGCAGCCATCCGTCCCGCCGACCCCGAGGCGCTCGCCGAGGCCCGCGCCCATCAGGACCGGCTCACCAAGCCGCGCGGCGCGCTCGGAGCTCTGGAGGAGGTGGCCGTACGCCTGGCCGGCGCCTCCGGCGTCTGCCCGCCGCCCATGCCCGAGCCGGCCGCCCTGGCCATCTTCGCGGCCGACCACGGCGTGCACGCGCGCGGCGTCACCCCGTGGCCGCAGGAGGTCACGACGCAGATGGTCGCCAACTTCCTGGCCGGCGGCGCGGTCGCCAACGCCTTCGCCGCCCAGGTGGGCGCCTCCGTGACGGTGGTCGACGTCGGCGTCGCCGCCGACCTGCCCGACGCCCCCGACCTGGTCAAGCGCAAGGTCGCGTACGGCACCGCCGACCTGTCGCGCGGCCCCGCCATGAGCGTCGACCAGGCCGTCAGGGCGCTGGAGGCGGGCATCGCCGTGGCGCAGGAGCTGATCGACGGGGGCGCCCGCTGCCTGATCACCGGTGACATGGGCATAGCCAACACCACCGCCTCCGCCGCGCTGATCTCCGTGTTCACCGGCAAGGACCCGGCCGAGGTGACCGGCAGGGGCACCGGGATCGACGACGCCACCTACGACCACAAGGTGGCGGTCGTCCGCGAGGCGCTGCGGGTGAACGGCCTGCCCGGCGGCACCGGGCCGAGCGACGCCCTGCGCGCGCTGGCCGCCGTGGGCGGCTTCGAGCACGCGGCCATCGCGGGCTTCGTGCTGTGTGGCGCGGCGAACCGGGTGCCGGTGATCCTCGACGGCGTCATCGCCGGCTCGGCCGCCCTGGTCGCCGCCGCCCTCGACCCCCACGTCAGCGGTCACTGCGTGGCGGGCCACCGCTCGGCCGAGCCCGGCCACGCCGCCGCGCTCGACCATCTCGGGCTGCGCCCGCTGGTGGACCTGGAGCTGCGGCTCGGCGAGGGCACCGGCGGCCTGCTCGCGCACCCGCTGGTGTGCGCGGCCGTACGGGTGATGCACGACGTGGCGACGTTCGACTCGGCGGGGGTCACGGAAAAGCCCGTGTGATGATGGGGGACACTCGAAACAGCACGTGAGGTGAGCAGTGTCCCGGTACGGTCCCATGTTCGGCCCTGACATCACGTTCCTCGGCGTGGACCGCTGCGACGTCGCGGACCCGGCCAGCTACGCCGGAGCCGACGTGGTGATCATCGGCGCCCCCTTCGACGGGGGCACCTCCAACCGGCCGGGCGCCAGGTTCGGGCCGATGGCGCTGCGCCAGACCTGCTACCTGCCGCACAACGGGTCCCGTCCGAGCCTGGCCCTGCGCGTCGACGCCCTGCGCGACCTGCGGGTGCTCGACGCGGGCGACGTCGAGTGCTACTCCGGCGACGTCGAGGGCTCGCTGGCCGCCATCGAGGACGCGGTGCACCGGATCGCCTCCTCCGGGGCCGTTCCGGTCGTGCTCGGCGGCGACCACACCGTCGCGCTGCCGGACGCGCGGGGCACCGCCAGGGCGTACGAGCCGGGCCGCACCTCGATGATCCACTTCGACGCCCACGCCGACACCGGCGACATCGAGTTCGGTCACCTGCACGGGCACGGCCAGCCGATGCGGCGGCTCATCGAGTCCGGCGCCATCCGGGGCGACAGGTTCCTGCAGATCGGGCTGCGCGGCTACTGGCCAGAGCCCGAGACGCTCGACTGGATGGCGGCGCAGCGCATGCGCTCGTACGAGATGACCGAGATCGTGACGCGCGGGCTGGAGGAGTGCCTGACCGAGTCGTTCGGGATCGCGCTCGACGAGTGCGACCAGATCTTCCTGTCCGTGGACATCGACGTCTGCGACCCCGGGCACGCCCCCGGCACCGGCACGCCCGAGCCCGGCGGCCTGTCGGCCAGGCAGCTCCTCGACGCCGTTCGCCGGATCTGCTACGAGCTGCCCGTGGCCGGGATGGAGGTGGTCGAGGTCTCGCCGCCGTACGACCACGCCGACATCACCGCGTTCCTCGGGAACCGCGTTATTCTTGAGGCACTCTCGGCCATGGCCAGACGCCGCAAAGACGCTCAGGGCGGGCCACGCTGGGACCCGTCGCAGCCTCTTCTTGACGGCCGTTGAGCCATGCGCAGCGAACGACGCACGGTGAGCCGGTAGGTTTACCTCCAAACACAACCTTCGCGAACGGGAGATTCCCCCCATGGGTCCCTACCTCCTCGGCCTGCGGCTTTCCGGCCGCCGGGTGCTCGTCGTGGGCGGCGGCCGTGTCGCGCAGCGGCGTGTCCCCGCGCTGCTGGAGGCCGGTGCGGAGGTCACCGTGGTGTCCCCGGCCGTCACACCGGCCCTCGACGACCTGATCGCGACGGGCCGGGTCACCTGGCACGCGCGGCCGTACGAGGTGGGCGACTGCGACGGCGCCTGGCTCGTGCAGGCGTGCACCGACGTCAGGTCCGTCAACGCCGCCGTCGCCGCCGAGGCCGAGGCCAAGCGGGTGTGGTGCGTGCGCGCCGACGACCGGGACGCCTCCGCCGCCTGGACCCCGGCCGCCGGCCGGGTCGACGAGATCAGCGTGGCCGTCACCGCGGGCGGCGACCCGCGCCGGGCCGCGGGCATCCGCGACGCGGTCGTCGGCGCGCTGCGCGACGGCACGGTCGACGCCCGCCGCAACCGCACCAAGCCCGTCGGCGTGGCCCTGGTCGGCGGCGGCCCCGGCGACCCCGGCCTGATCACCGTGCGCGGGCGGCAGCTCCTCGCCCAGGCCGACGTCGTGGTCGCCGACCGGCTCGCGCCCCGGGCGCTGCTCGACGAGCTCGCCCCCGACGTCGAGCTGATCGACGCCGCCAAGGTGCCCTACGGCAGGTCGCTGTCCCAGGAGAAGATCAACGAGCTGCTGGTCGACCGGGCCAGGCAGGGCAAGTTCGTCGTCCGGCTCAAGGGCGGCGACCCGTTCGTGTTCGGGCGCGGCGGCGAGGAGATGATCGCCTGCGCCCGGGCCGGCATCCCCGTGCTCGTCGTCCCCGGCATCACCAGCGCCGTCGCGGTCCCGGCCGCGGCCGGGGTGCCGGTGACGCATCGCGGGGTGAGCCAGGAGTTCCATGTCATCTCCGTGCACGTCGCGCCCGACCACCCGGCCTCCACCGTCGACTGGCCCGGCCTGGCCCGATCCCAGGGCACGCTGGTGCTGATGATGGCCGTCGAGCGGCTGCCGAAGGTGGCCGAGGCGCTGCTTCGAGACGGACGTGCGCCGGAGACTCCCGTAATGGTGGTACAGGACGGTACCCTTCCGACCCAGCGGGCGGTAATCGCACCGCTTTCCACCGTGGCCGACCGCGTGTCCGCGGCTGGGATACGGCCTCCGGCGATCGTCATCGTCGGCGACGTCGTGCGGGTCGGCCAGGAGGTCGAGATGGTTCGAGCGGAGCGCTTGCCGTGAACACCGCCATGGATGACGGGCGGCACGAGTCGCTGGGGGAGCAGACGTTGAGCTTCCGCCCGGTGACGGACGACGACCTGCCCGATTCCCGGACTCCCGCGCCTTCGCCGCCCGCTTCCCCCGCGGGGCCGCCGCCCGTCGCTTCCGCGGGCCCGCCGCCGGCTGCTTCCGCGAGTCCGCCGGCTGCTTCCGCGAGTCCGCCGGTTGCTTCCGCGGGCCCGCCGGCTGTGGCTTCCTCGGGCGAGCCGCCGTCCGCCGCTGCCCGGCCCTCGCTCTTCCAGCCGCCGCCGCGCGCCGACGAGCCCGCCCCCCCACGGCAGCCCACCGCTCCACGGCTCCCGGCCGCTTCGCAGGAGCCACCCGCCGGTACGGACGAGCCCGGCCCGTCCACGGGGCCCAGCCTCTTCACGCCGTCCCGTCCGGCCGGCCGGCCGAGCCTGTTCACCCCGGCTCGCGCCGCCGACCCGCCTGAGGGGAACGAAGCACGTCCGAGGCCCGCTGCCTTCTGGGAACGAGCCCCCCAAGAACCAGGCGCCGCCCCGCTCCCGGAGACCGAGCCGGTGGCCGCGTCCCCGAACGCCACCGTGGCCGACACTGTGGCCGACGCCGGGGCCGACGCCGGGGCCGACACCGGGGCCGACACCGGGGCCGCGCCTTCCGACGCCGAGCACGCGCCGCCCGCCGCAACTCCCGACGCGGTCACGGACGAGACGGACCCCGTCGACGAGACCGACGCCTCCGCTGACGAGGACGCCGACGGCGATGCCGGGAACCGCGACGTCGGCTCGGAGAGCGACGACACCCCCGGCCCCAATGACGACCCCGCTCCTGAAGCCGAAGCGGCACTGGTTGCGCAGGGCCACGACGACCCCCGCGAGGCGATCCACCTCGACGAGGCGATCCACCCCGACGAGATGGTGGACGCCGACGAGGTGGTGGACGCCGACGACGGCCGCGCCGTCGCCGACCCCAGCGACACCGCCACCGCCGCGGCCCCCACTGGCTTCGACGCGTTCTCTCCGGCCTCCGACGTCCCCGCCGGCGCCGACTACCCCACCGACCCGGGAGACCTGGCGGAGGAGGAGCTCGACTCCGAGGCCGACGCCGACGACGTCGCGTTCACCGTAGAGACCGATGACGCCGAAGCGGGCACGGACGACCGCGCCGACGCCATCGGCGACAGCGGCGAGACCGTCCCCGACGCCGCCCCGAACACCGAGGCGGACGCCGACGCCGGTGCCGCCCCCCAGATCGACGCCGAAACCGACGCCCCCTCCGCCCCCGACCCCGACGCTGGCACCGACAGTGACACCGACGCGGACACTGACGCCGATGACGACGCGGACACTGACGTCGAGGCGGACGCGGACACCGACGCCGTATCGGAGCCGGAAGAAGCGCCAGGGGAAGGGCAGCGGGTCGAGGAGCTGCCGGCCGAGGTCGTCGAGGCGATGACGTCGGCGCTGAGCGCGTTGCGCGAAAGCGTGTCCGACCTGCGCTTCAGCCTCGATCTGCCGGGAGCCGAGGAGGCCAGGCAGGCGCGGGCCGACCTGCTGGCCCAGCTGGAGAACTACGTCCTGCCCAGGGTGCGCACCAACACGGCCCCCGCGCTGATCGTGATCGCGGGCTCCACCGGCGCGGGCAAGTCCACCCTGGTCAACTCCCTGGCCGAGCGGAACATCTCCCGCACCGGAGTACGCCGCCCCACCACCGGTACCCCCATCCTGGCCTGCCACCCCGACGACCGGAAGTGGTTCGCGGAGGGCGAGCTGCTCGGCGGCCTCGAACGGCTGGACCGGCCCTCGCCCGACAGCGACACGAGCGGCCTGGTCGTCGTGACGACCGAGAAGCTTCCGCAGGGCGTCGCGCTGCTGGACACCCCCGACATCGACTCGGTCGTCGAGGAGCACCACGAGATCGCCCACCGCATGCTCGACGCCGCCGACCTGTGGATCTTCGTGACCACCGCCGCCCGCTACGCCGACGCGCCCGCCTGGAGCCTCCTGCGCCTGGCCAAGGAGCGCGGCGCCCGCCTGGCCATCGTGTTGTCGCGGGTGCAGCCCCGGTCGGCCGACGTCGTGCTCAAGCATTTCGTCCGCATGCTGACCGAATACGGCCTGGGCGACATCGACAGGTTCGTGATCCACGAGGCGAAGGTGACCGACGGCAGGCTGCCCGACAGCGAGGTCACCGACCTGCGCCTGTGGCTGGCCGAGCTCTCGGTCGACGAGGCGCGCCGGGCGCAGGCCGTGCAGGAGACCCTGAACGGGGTGCTCAACAGCTTCCGCACCCGCGTGCCCGCGCTGGCCAGGCATCTGGAGGGCCAGGCGGCGTTCCGGGCCGAGCTGCGCAGCGACGTCGAGGCCGCCTACCTGGGCGCGCTGGCCGAGATCGACAAGGCGTCCAAGAACGGCTCGCTGCTGCACGGCGAGGTGCTGGCCCGCTGGCAGGACTTCGCGGGCTCCGGCGACCTCATGCGCTCGCTGCAGTTCGGCAAGAGCGGCAAGGCGGGCAGGCAGACGCCCGAGCGGGTGACGGCGTTCAAGGCGGCGATCCGGGCCGGGCTGGAGTCGGTGATCGTCGCCGCGGCCAACCGGGCCGCGGAGGAGGTGGTCGCGCGCTGGCGCCACCGTTCGGAGCTGGGCGCCAAGCTCGCCGAGGGGCTCGACCGCCCGTCGGACAACCTGTTGCGGCACTCCGGGCGTGCCATCGCGTCCTGGCAGGACCACTTGAACGAGCTCGTACGCACCGAGGGCGTGACCAAGCGCTCGGTGTCCAAGCTCGTCTCGTTCGATCCCGACGCGCTCTCCCTGATCTTCACGGTCGCCATGTTCAGCGGCGGCGACGGGTCGGGCGTGCCGCACCGGCTCGTCAACGCGCTGCTCGGCGCGGAGTCGCTGCGCGGCATCGGCGCCAAGGCGCTCAGTGACCTGCGAGCCAGGATCGGCATGCTGTTCGACGAGGAATCCATGCGTTACGTACACGCTCTCGACTCGGCGGGCATCCCGGACGAGTCCGTCGCGACCCGCCTCTACCAGGCGACGTACAACCTTGAGGTCGCCCGATGACGACGACCACGCCCCCGAGGGCGGGCCTCGCGCCGAGGTTGTCCGCGCTCAACAAGGTGGTGGAGCTCGGTCCGGGGCGGCTTGACCAGAAACTGCTCTCCGAGGCCGGCGCGCTGCTGACCCGGGCCGGCGACCGGCTCAAGCTGTCGTCCGAGCACACCGTGGTCGCCCTCGCGGGCGGCACCGGCAGCGGCAAGTCGTCCCTGTTCAACGCCATTTCAGGGCTTGAGCTGTCGCCCACGGGCGTACGCCGCCCGACCACGGCCCGTACCCACGCCTGCGTGTGGGGGGTGGAAGGCTCGGCGCCGCTGCTCGACTGGCTGCAGATCCAGCCGCGCCACCGCTTCTCCCGTACCAGCGCGCTCGACAAGGGCGACAGCCAGCTTCACGGGCTGATCCTGCTCGACCTGCCCGACCACGACTCGATCCGGGCGCTCACCGACAACGAGGCCGACCGGCTCATCGGGCTGGCCGACCTGGTGGTGTGGGTGCTCGACCCGCAGAAGTACGCCGACGCCTCCACCCACCGGCGCTACGTGACCGAGCTGGCCGGGCACGACGCGGTGACCGTGTTCGCGCTCAACCAGGCCGACAAGCTCTCCGCGGCGGAGCTGGCCGAGCTGGTCATCGACCTCAACGACCTGCTGCGCCGGGAAGGCGTCGAGCATCCCAGCGTCGTACCCACCTCGGCCGTCACCGGACGCGGCGTCGAGAGCCTCAAGAGCGTGATCGCGACCGCCGTCGGCCGCCGCCGCGCCGCCATCCAGAAGCTGGAGGCCGACCTCCAGCGGATGGAACAGCGGCTCGGCGAGGCCATGCCGCTGGGCGACGCGCTGCTCGTGCCGTCGTCGGTCGACGAGGCGCGCAGGATGGGGCTCACCGATGCGCTCTGCGACGCGATCGGCGTCCCCGCCGTCGGCGAGGCCATGGAGAACGTCTACGCCGAGCGTTCCAGCCAGTGGGTCGGCTGGCCGTATCCGCGGTGGTTCGCCAAGTTCCGTCCGGATCCGTTGAAGAGCCTGCGTCTCGAAGACGTCGGCGACGAGATCCGCGGCATCACGACCGGCTCGGTGAGCGCGCATTCCGCCGAGGTGGCCAACGCCGTGCAGGCGCTCACCGACGGGCTCTCGGCCGGGATGGACCCGGTGTGGCGGACCGCGGTGCAACAGGCCGCGCGCTCGCACGCGTCCCGGCTTCCGAAGGCGCTGACCGAGGAGCTCACGGAGGTGGCGCCGCGCCTGGACCAGGTGCCCGGCTGGTGGCGGCTGCTCAAGGTCTGGCAGTACCTGCTGGTGGTGGCGTTCGTGGCCGGGGTGGTGTGGCTGGTGGCCGGGCTGACCGTGCCCGGGCAGCTGCCCCCGACCCTGCAACTGGTGGGCGACGGCGCGGCGCTGCCGTGGGTGGCGCTCATGATGGCCTCCGTACTGGGGCTGGGCGCGTTGTCGGGCATCGCCTCGCGCAACTTCGTGGAGCTGGGGGCCTCGCGGGAGCGGGAACGTCTGGAGCGGGAGATGCGCCGCAGGGTGTCGGCGGTGTCGGCGAAGATGGTGGTGGAGCCGGTCGAACGCGAGCTCGGCCGCCACAACGCCTTCTACACGGCCCTGCGCGACCTCTCGGGCTGACACCCCTCTTCTCGTACGGGCTGAACGCCGGCACGTCATCCACAGCCGTCCTCCCTCGCCGTCCCCTCATCCACAGAACGGCGTTCGCCCCCACTCCGCCCGGCCTGCTTCAGGCACCGTGTTCCCAGGTCGCGGGCAGTCCGCCCGCCGCATGGGAGGCACGGATGAACGACATCTACATCACGCTCACCGGAAACGTCGCAGCAGAGCCACGGCAGTACAGCTTCGACGACGGCACCAGGGTCACGTCGCTGAAGGTGTTCACCTCGCACCGCTACTTCGACAGGAAGACAGGGCAATGGACCGACGGTGAGCGCGTCTGCTTCACGGTCCGGTGCTGGCGCGCGCTGGGCGACAACGTCGCCGACTGCGTACGGGCGGGGCAACCCGTCGTCGTGTCCGGCAAGCTCCGCATCCGCGAGTTCGGCGCGGAAGGCGACCGCCGGTTCATGCCGGAGATCGAGGCCAGCGCGGTCGGGCACGACCTGCGCTGGGGCACCGGCGTCTTCACCAAGCCGGAGCGCGGGGGCGGCCTGGGTTCGATGACCAAGGAGATGCGCGAACGCCTCGACGAGGAGACCCAGGACTGGGCGATGGGCACCAGGCCCGTCCGCCCGTCCTCCCTCCACTCGACCGCCGACCCGTCGGTCCCCGTGGCCGCCGACGCCCCTCGAAGCGCTCCCGCGCAGCCTCACGACGAGGATGCCGAGCCGGACACCGACCACCCGGTGCTGGCCATAGCGGCCACCGACCCCGACGCCGCCACTCCGCACCCCACCGCCCGTCCTGAGCTCCAGCCCGACACCGCCGTGGGGGACGACACCACTCCTGGCACGGTCACCCGAGAGCATCCGGGCCGCGGTTCGTCAGCCAAGGCCGCCACGGTCCGCGTCCTGGGCGCGTCCAGCAAGCCCCGGACGAAGACACAGGCACCGGAGAAGGCCGCAGCCTGACACCATCGTCACCTGACGGCTAAGCAGCGACACCTCTGGATGCTTCCGTCGTGACGGATACGCGGCCGCTGCCCGTGAAGGCGGGTGCCTTCATGGCGACCTACTCAATCCGCCATGAAGACACCCGCCACACACCGCCCCGAGGGGCTGCTCCACGATGGAAACCGTCTGTGGGTGTGCGCATGCGAAGGTGCGGTGTCTCGGGCTGCTCACGATGCCAACCCGCCCGAGTGAGTGTGTGCATGCGGAGGCGTAGGGGCCCTGGTTCGCCTCACGGTGGTCCCCACAGGGGCGATTCGCGCTGCCTGGTTGAGGGCCGGGCGGGTGCCCAGGCACCGGCTGGGCCGCCTGTTGACAGGCGTCGCTACGGGGGTCGCTTACCGGTGACGCCAGGATGTGCGGGCAACGGCGCGCAAGCGTGACGTGACGAGCAGTCCTGGGGGTGACGCACACCTTGATGGCGTGGGCCCAGGCTCGCCGGTCATCGAGTTCCCCGACATGGAGGAGGTGAGGGGGTGGTACCACCGATGGTTCACCTGCCATCGGACAAGGGGAAAGCGATCGGGGCGGAGGGCAGCAGCCGATGGGTCGGCGCCCCGCGCAGGGGACGGCCAGAGGGGAGGGGGAGGGGCATCGGCTGATGGCCCCGATGTCACCCCGAAGGGGGCCGATGGGGTGTTTGTCTGCGTCAGATACCTAGAGCATGGGTCATGTCCAGGTCACGCCCCGCACCATGGTTGCTCCTTTCCGGCACTGCCCGCTCGCGGAGTGAGCGGGCGTGGTCGTTTCAACGTAGCGGTTCCCATCGCATAACGCACACTCCGCAATTATTGTGTTACACATCGTTAGTCAGGGAGGAGACGAGATGGCGGCGACGAGTCACGCCACGATCAAGTCTCGCGACGGTGTGTCAAGAATGGCCGGTCGTTGGCCATTGCTCGGGCAACGGCGCCCGCTTGTGGCGTATCTGTGCGCCATTGTCGCCCTAGATGCCGTCGCGATTGCCTTGTTCGCGAGATCTACCGATTTCCACTGGCCGGATTTGCTAACTTTTGCCGCTCTCATGGCGTGTGGCGCGGTCTGCATCGAGGCCAGCAGGCGTCTGGGCATGCCCGCCGGCGTCTCGCGTGACCTGTTGTCGGCCTGGTGGCTGCCGGTCGCCCTGCTCCTGCCGCCGGTCTACGCCCTCTTCGCGCCGATCGTGCTGCAGATCCTTCTGCAGGTGCGCGTGCGCGCCACAGTTCTCTACCGTCGGGTGTTCAGCTCGGCGGCCATCGGCCTGGCCGGCTGCACGGCGTCGGTCGCCTTCCACTGGGTCGTCCCCGATCCCTGGGTGCTGACGCGGGGGAGTGGGCCGCCGATCGCCTACGCGGTTGCGGCCGCCGTGCTGTTCTCCCTGCTCAACATCGGTCTCATCGCGGTCGCGGCGCACACGTCCGATCCCGAGGGGTCGTGGCAGGAGGTGCTGTGGAACAGGGAGAGCGTCCTGCTGGACGTCGTCGAGCTCTGCCTCGGGGTCACGGTCTCGATCGGGTGCGGGCTCAACCTGGCTCTGCTGGTGCTCGCGTTGCCGCCGGTCGTCCTGCTGCAACGCAGTCTGCTGCATGCGCAGTTGCAGGCCGCCGCCCGTACCGACTCGAAGACCGGGCTGCTCAACGCGGCCGCCTGGCAGCGGGAGGCCGACACCGAGATCCTCCGGGCGCGTCGCAGTGGTGACACGCTGGCGCTGCTGATCATCGACATCGACCACTTCAAGCGCGTGAACGACGCCCACGGGCACCTGGTCGGCGACGAGGTGCTGGCCGGGGTGGCGGCCATGTTGCGCAGGGAGCTGCGGGAATCCGACGTGGTGGGGCGGTTCGGCGGCGAGGAGTTCGTCGTCCTGCTGCCGGGGGCGGACGTCGAGGAGGCACGGCAGGTCGCCGAGCGGCTTCGTACGCATATCGGGCACATGGCCATCCCGGTGGACGACGCTCTGATCCGGATCACGATCTCGGTCGGGGTCGCGTTGATGTGCGTGCACGGCGACGATCTGATCGACCTGCTGGCCGCCGCCGACCTGGCTCTCTATCGGGCCAAGGAGCTGGGCCGGGACCGTGTCTGCATCCCCGCCGTCCAGCCTCCACAACCGCCGTCGCCCGAGGAGCAAGCCGTGTGACGTGCCACGACAAGTGCGGTGTGATGTGCAGGGAGTGCGGGCAGGCGCCTGGGGGATGGGTCAGGAGCCTGCCCTGGGGGTGTGGGGCGTGCGCCTTGGGCGTCAGGATGTGGTGACGCTGTCGCAGATGACGAGACGGACGGCGGGAGCCGAGACGATCTGGACGTGAGGTACGCCGGGGACCTCGACGTTGAGGTATCCGCCCTCGATGGCGAACCGCACTCCTTCCACGGTCGACACCCGGCGGCCCTCGGAGTTCGTCAGCGTGTAGCCGTCGAGGAGTTCGACGGTGCCGCTTCTCCAGGTGGGGTTCATGCCTGCACCTCCGGGAAGTCCAGCTCGGGCTGGGCGAGGTGGTTGAAGTAGTTGGACAAGGTGTTCAGGGCGATGTGGCCCACGATCTCGGCGAGCTCCGCGTCCGAGACGCCGGCGGCCCGTGCGGCGTCTAGGTCGGCGTCGCTCACCGCGCCGCCCGTGTGCATGATCACCTGAGTGATGGCCAGGACGGCGGCCGCGTGCGGCTCGTCGTCAGCGCCCTGGCGGGTCTTGAGAAGTTCCTCGTCGGACATGCCCATACGGCGTCCGCGCATGGTGTGGGCGCTCACGCAGTACGTGCAGTGGTTCTCCTGGGCGACCAGCAGGGCGATCTGCTCCCGCAGTCTCGGGGTGAGGGCGCCCGAGCTGAGGTGTTCGCGCATCGCGAGGTAGCCGGCCAGGGCGGCTGGGCCGTTGGCGAGGGCGGCGTACAGGTTGGGGACCTTGCCGAGCTGGCGGCGGGTCTGGTCGAGCAAGCCGTCATTGTCTTCTGTCAGTTGTGGAAGGCGGGGCATGATGTCTCCAAAACGGTACTGGTCGGTTCCATCTGGGCAAGACGATACCGAACGGTTCCGTTTTAGGGAAGTTCGGGATAGCTTGGCGGTATGCCCACACGTGCCCGTGAACGACTGCTCGACGCCGCCGAGGACCTCTTCTACGCGGAGGGGATCAGGGCGGTGGGCGTCGAGCGGATCCTGAGTGTCTCGGGGGTGGGCCGTGCCTCCTTCTATCGGCACTTTCCGAGCAAGGACGACCTGGTCGTGGCCGTGTTGCGGCGGCGGGACGAGCGGTGGCGGGCCTGGCTGGCCGAACGCGTGGAGGCTCTGGGCGGGCATCCGCTGGACGTCTTCGACGCACTGGCCGAACGGTTCGCGCGGGCGGATTTCCGTGGCTGCGCCTTCATCAACACCATGATCGAGACGGCGGATCCCGACAGTGCGGCACATCGGGTGGCGGCCGAGCACAAGGAGCGCGTACGGGCGTACGTCTCGGGGTTGATCGAGCGCGACGGGCGGGCCGATGCCGCCGAGCTGGCGCACCTGTTCGTGCTACTGGTGGACGGGGCCATCGTCACGGCGGTACGTGAGCGCTCGCCCCACCCGGCACTACGAGCACGCGCCGCAGCCACCGCTCTCCTCGCCACCACGGAGACCACCACAGGGGCCGCGACGAATGCGGCCGCGACGAGGGACGCCGCGACCGGCGAAGGGGCCGCGACGAAGAGGGCCGCGATGAGGGAGGCCGCGGCGGCGGGGCCAAGGAGGGGCTGACGGGGGTCCCGGTCGGCTGACGTCCGGGGTGTGAACAGAACAGCCTCCGCCCTCAAGGCGGGCCTGGGGCCTGGGCCGTCATGGGCGTTCCAGCGCGCGAGGGCGTAAAGGGTTGCCGCCCGCGGCCACCGCTCTCCTCGCCACGGCGGAGACCACGACGGCGACCGCAGCGGAGATCACGGCGGCGACCACCGCAGGGTCCGCGACGAACAAGGTCGCGACGAAGGGCCGTGGCGAAGGGGGCAAGGACGGCGTGAGGGAGATCCCGGTTGGTTGAGGTCCGGGGTGCGAACGGCCCCCGCCCCCCAAGGCGGGCCCGATGCCTGGGCCAAAGAGAGCGCGACGGAGATCGCCAGTTGGTTGAGGGCGGTGGTGGGAACAGGTCCGCCCCCAAAGGAGGGCCCAGGGGTGGGTCGTCATGGGCGTTCCGGCGCGTGAGGGGGTCAAGGGGTGTGGCCGCGGGCGTCGAGGCGTTCGGGGGAGATGGGGGGTGGGGGGCTCGGGCGGGTGGCGAAGGGCGGGGGTGAATGGGGCTGGGCGGCGGAAGCCTGTGTGTGCAGCCTCTAAGCTAGGGAGCATGCCGGAGTACATCTACACGCTGCAGCGCGTGCGCAAGGCGCACGGCGACAAGGTTGTCCTTGACGACGTCACGCTGTCGTTCCTGCCCGGAGCCAAGATCGGTGTCCTGGGGCCGAACGGCACCGGGAAGTCGACGCTGCTCCGGATGATGGCCGGCCTGGAGCAGCCATCCAATGGCGACGCCAAGCTGATGCCGGGCTTCACGGTCGGCATGCTCCAACAGGAGCCGCCGCTCAACGAGGAAAAGACCGTTCTGGGCAACGTGCAGGAGGGTGTCGCCGAGACGATGGCGATGCTCGACCGCTACAACCAGATCGCCGAGCAGATGGCCACCGACTACAGCGACGAGCTGCTGGCGGAGATGGGCAAGCTCCAGGATCAGCTGGAGCACCGCAACGCGTGGGACCTCGACAGCCAGCTCGAGCAGGCGATGGACGCCCTGCGCTGCCCGCCGCCCGACGCCGAGGTGAGCAAGCTGTCCGGTGGTGAGCGCCGCCGCGTGGCGCTGTGCAAGCTGCTGCTTGAGGCCCCCGACCTGCTGCTGCTCGACGAGCCCACCAACCACCTCGACGCCGAGAGCGTGCAGTGGCTGGAGTCGCACCTGGAGAAGTACGCCGGCGCGGTGCTGGCCGTCACCCACGACCGGTACTTCCTGGACAACGTGGCCACCTGGATCCTGGAGCTCGACCGCGGTCGCTGCTACCCCTACGAGGGCAACTACTCCACCTACCTCGACATGAAGGCCCAGCGCCTCAAGGTCGAGGGCCAGAAGGACGCCAAGCGCAAGAAGCGCCTGGAGGACGAGCTGGAGTGGGTGCGCTCCAACCCCAAGGCCCGCCAGACCAAGAGCAAGGCCCGTCTCCAGCGGTACGAGGAGATGGCCGCCGAGGCCGACAAGTTCCGCAAGCTGGACTTCGAGGAGATCCAGATCCCGCCGGGCCCGCGTCTGGGCACCACGGTGATCAGGTCGGAGCAGCTCACCAAGGGCTTCGGCGACCGCCTGCTGATGGAGAGCCTGACGTTCGACCTGCCGCGTAACGGCATCGTCGGCGTCATCGGTCCCAACGGCGTCGGCAAGACCACGCTGTTCCGCATGATCACGGGTGGGGAGACGCCGGACACGGGGTCGATCACGATCGGCGAGACCGTGAAGATCTCCTACGCCGACCAGAGCCGGGGCGGCATCGACCCGAACAAGAACGTCTGGGAGGTCGTCTCCGACGGGCTCGACCACATCAAGGTCGGCAACGTCGAGATGCCGTCGCGGGCCTACATTGCGGCGTTCGGGTTCAAGGGGCCCGACCAGCAGAAGAAGGCGGGGGTGCTGTCGGGCGGCGAGCGTAACCGGCTCAACCTGGCACTCACCCTCAAGCAGGGCGGCAACGTCCTGCTGCTCGACGAGCCGACCAACGACCTCGACACCGAGACGTTGTCGTCGCTGGAGAACGCGCTGCTCGACTTCCCGGGCTGCGCCGTGATCACCTCGCACGACCGGTGGTTCCTCGACCGCATCGCCACCCACATCCTCGCGTGGGAGGAAGGCTCGAACTGGTACTGGTTCGAGGGCAACTTCGCCGACTACGAGAAGAACAAGATCGAGCGTCTCGGCGCCGACGCGGCCCGTCCCCACCGGGTGACGTACCGGAAGCTGCACCGGGACTGACGTCTCGCCCCGGCAGCGGGAGCGACACGTCTCATCTCGGTGCCAGGGACGACACGTCTCGTCCCTGGCAGCGGGACTGACACGTCGCGTCGCGGCAGCGGGACCGACACGTCTCAACCTGGAGCCCGGGACTGACGCGTCTCGTCCCGTGCCAGGACTTATGGCTCATTCCTGCGGCGAGCGGCGGGCCCCTTCCGGGGTGCGCCGCTCTTCGCGTGTTCCGGCAGGACGATCAGCCTTCGGCCTCGGTGAGGGCGACCTGTGCGGGAGCGGGAGCGGTGCGTCGCCATGGCCCGTTGAACAGCAGGATCGCGGGGACGAACAGCACGAGGCAGCCCAGCGCCACGAACAGCCAGGTCTGCCAGCTCGTGGCCGCCACGACGTGCGGGATGACCAGCAGCCCGACCACCGCGATCGCCTTGCTCAGGAAGCCGAACAGCCCCCAGGCCGTGCCCTGCAGACGCGGGTCGGCGTCCTCGGCGTCCTCGGAGTAGTTGGCCATCCAGGGGGCGTAGGCGACGCCGAGTGAGCCGCCGAGCAGGGCGCCGACCACCATGAGCGTGCCGGTGGAGACACCTTCCTGGCCGAGCGCGACGGCGAGGTAGGCGGTGACCAGCACCGCGGCGATCGTCCCGGCGAGCGAGAACGGCTTGCGCAGTTGCAGGCGGTCCGACAGGCGGCCGGTGACGATCAGCGTGACGAGGTTCAGGCTCCAGAACGCGGCCATGATCGTGGACGCCTGCGCGCTGCTGATGCCGAGCGCGCCCACCAGCATCGTCTGGCCGAACAACGACAGCGTGATGTAGAGGACCAGCCAGAGCGAGATGCCGACGACGTGGGCCCAGATGTTGCGCCGGGCGAACAACGACCGGACGGTGGGCGGGCGCTCCAGGTCGACGACCTCCTCGGCGGCCCGTTCGGTGTGCTGGATCCTGGCCCGCAGTTCGGGGGACAGGTCGGCGATGTTGAACGCGATGACCGCCGAGATCACCAGCGAGAAGCAGCCCATGATGACGAACTGCGACCGCCACGACTCGTCGAAGATCGGCAGCGTCCAGCCGGCGACGGCGGCGGCCAGGAAGTTCGCGCCCACCGGGCCCCACGTCCAGAACCCGAACGCCTGCGCCCGTCCGAGCCGCGGCGAGAAGTCGCGGACCAGCGGCGCGGTGGAGGCCATGGCGACGCCGTCCACGAAGGCCAGCAGGATGCGGGCGATCAGCAGGTCGCGTGGACTGTGCACGAGCGTCATGGCGAAGCAGCACACGGCGGTGAGGGCCATGAGCGGGATGAGCAGGCGGACCCGGCCGACCCGGTCGGTGAGCCTGCCGCCCAGGATGGAGGCCACGGCCCCGGCCACCGCCGCCGCCCCCGACACCGCGCCGTACGTGGCCAGGGACATGTCCAGGTCTTTGAGCAGCAGGGGTACGACGGGCGCGATCTGCCCTTCGTAGGAGCCGATGAGGATGGCCAGGACGGCCATGGTGAGGATCTTCATCCGGCGGGCGCCGGTCGGGTACTCGTCGAGCTCGCGGACGTAGGACAGCCTCATGACAAGCCTTTCTGCCGAGCCTAGGGCCCCCGCCATGAGTTCTAGAAGCTAGCTCTAGAATCAATTTCTGAGATGCTGCTCCTCGCATCGGTCGGCGTCAAGAGTGCGTACCCGGGATCAGATGATTAGAATCAAATTCTAGGATTCGTTCGTAGTGAGGAGCCGGGCGTGGACCTGGAACTTGACGGCCTCGACGTGACCTTCGACCACACGGCCGTGGCCGCTCCCCGGATCAGGGATCTGCTGCCGATCTACCGCGACCTGCTCGGAGGTCGCCATCTGGGAGGCGGTGGGGACAACCGGGTCAGCGGGTATCGCACGCTGCAGCTCACGTACTCCAACGGGAGCAAGGTCGAGCTCATGGAGCCGCTGACCGGGTCCACGTTCTTCGACAGCTTCTTCGAGCTGACGCGGGGGCGCGGCGGCGTCCATCATCTGAACTTCCACGTCGGCGACATGGACGCGGCCGTCGCCCGGCTCGCCGGGCGCGGCTACCGGCTGCACGGGCTCAACAGGGCCGACGTGCGCTGGCAGGAGGTGTTCCTGCACCCCAAGGAGGCGCACGGCGTGCTCATCCAGCTCGCCTGCCCGGGGCTCCGTGACCCGGACCTGGCCCGTCCGACGCTGGCGGAGGTGCTGGCGGGACGCGGCCGCAACGGCGACGGCATCCCCAGCCCCTGAGTCGCGGAGGCTTCCCCAGGACCGAACACAGCTCTAGAGTGCAATTCTAGAACTAGAGCGAGGAGGCCCATGAAACCGGCACCGAAGCCAACGCCCGAGACCCAGCCGTTCTGGGACGGCACGGCCGCGGGAGAGCTCAGGATCCAGCGCTGCCAGACGTGCGCGCGGCACTACTTCTACCCCCGGCCGAGCTGCCCCCACTGCGGCGGCGGTGACGTGGAGTGGGTGCGCGCGACGGGCCGAGCGACCCTGTACTCGTACGTGATCAACCACCGCCCCGCGCCCGGTTTCGAGGCCGGCGGGCCTTACGCCATCGCCGTCGTGGAGCTGGAGGAGGGCGTGCGGATGATGAGCAACATCGTCGGCGTGCCCAACACCCCCGAGGACCTGCCGCTGGACATGGAGCTGCGGGTGGTGTTCGAACGGCGCGGCGACGTGCACGTGCCGCTCTTCGAGCCCGCGGGGGACGCCCGATGAACATCGTGATCGCCGGGGCGGCCGAGACCGACGAGATCGGCCGCCTGCCGGACCGCTCCACCTTCCAACTCCACCTGGAGGCCGCGCGCAACGCCCTCGCCGACGCGGGCATGACGAAACACGACATCGACGGCATCGCCACGGTCGGCACGCCCGGCCCGATCCAGGTCGCCCACGCCCTCGGCATCACGCCCTCCTGGCTCGACGGCACGGGAGTGGGCGGGTCGTCGTTCCTGTTCCACGTGCGGCACGCCGCCGCCGCCATCCGGGCCGGGCTGTGCCGTACCGTGCTGATCACGCACGGCGAGTCGGGACGGTCGCGCGTCGGCGCCGGCCGGTGGGGGCTGGGCGCGGACTCGCTGCTCGGGCAGTTCGAGCTGCCGTACGGGGTGGTCGGGCCGCCGACGTCGTTCACCGTCACGGCGCTGCGCTACATGAAGGAGACCGGCCTCACCCACGAGCAACTGGCCGAGGTGGCGGTCGCGCAGCGCCGCTGGGCCTCCCGGAACCCGCGGGCCATGTACCGCGACCTCGTCACGGTCGAGGACGTGCTCGCGTCCAAGCTCGTCGCCTACCCCTTCCACCTGCTGGAATGCTGCCTGGTGACGGACGGCGGCGGCGCGCTGGTCGTCACCGCCGAGGAGCTGTCGCGGCGCCCGCCGGTGTACCTGCTCGGCTCCGGCGAGGCCATGGACGCCCCGATGGTCTCGCAGATGGAGGACTTCACCACCTCCAAGGGCTTCCGCCTGTCCGGCCGGGCCGCCTTCGCCGAGGCCCGGATCTCCCACGACGACGTCGACCACCTGATGGTGTACGACGCCTTCGCCCACGTGCCCGTCTACGGCCTGGAGGACCTGGGCTTCGTCGGCCGGGGCGAGGCGGGGGCGTTCATCGCCGAGGGGCACACCTCGCCCGGCGGCCGGCTGCCGATGAACACCAACGGCGGCGGCCTGTCCTACACGCACACCGGCATGTACGGCATGTTCGCCATCCAGGAGTCGGTGCGGCAGCTCCGGGGGGAGGCCGCGGCGCAGGTGCCGGACGTGGAGGTGAGCGTGGTGCTGGGCAACGGCGGCATGTTCGCCTCCGCCGCCACCCTCGTCCTGGCCTCCCGGTTGCCCTAGGTTCCGCGCACGGCCCTGCGGGCAGGCGAGCCCGGACGGGCCGATGGAACGGGATGGAACGGAATGGAACGCCTCTCCATCGGAAGTGGAAGATCCTGAGAAGAGGAGACGGCGATGCCGAAGTTCATGGACGTGCACAGTGGTTTCGTCGGTGTCACCGAGGACCAGTTGCGCGAGGCCCACGAGCGGGACCTTGCGGTCGAGGGGGCCGAGGGTGTGCACTTCGAGCGGGCCTGGCTCGACCCGGACTCGGGCAAGGTGTTCTGCCTGTCGTCGGGGCCGTCGAAGGAGGCGGTGATGCGGGTGCACGAGAAGGCCGGCCATCCCACGACCGAGGTCTACGAGCTGCCCATCGAGGTCGAGTAGCCACGAATCGGCCACCGGACCGGTGACGGCCGCCCGCGCTGCTGCGGACGCGGGCGGCCGCCACCGACGCCCCCGCGCCACGGCCGGGCGGGGCGCCAAAGGTTTTCCAGGCGGGCGCGTCGGGCGCCGGGCCGCGCGCGAGGGCCGTACTAGATTCGTCGGGTGAGCACGGGAGCCGCGCGCGGGGTGGGGCGGTTCGTCAACGGCGAGTCGGTCTACGGGACCATCCTGACGGCCGGCGTCGTCTCCGGGCTCTCGCACTGGATCGCCGACCCCGCCGAGCTGCTGGCCACCGCGATCGGCACGGTCATCGTGTTCTGGATCGCGCACGCGTTCGCGGAGATCGTCGGCGACCGGTCGCCGGACGTGCGCAAGGCGGTGCGGGGCGCGGTGACGCGGTCCACCGGCATGTTGTGGGGATTGGTCCCGCTCACGGTGATCCTGTGCGTGGCGATGACCGGCGTGATGTCCCTGGACGCGTCGGTGTACCTGGAGATCGCCGTGTCGGTCGTCCTGCTCACCGTGCTCGGCTTCTTCGCGGCGGCGCCCAAGACCGACCGGCTCTGGATCCGGCTGGTCTGCGGAGCCGGCTCGGGCGCCCTGGGAGCCGTGATGATCCTGCTGAAGAGCCTCGAGCACTGAGCGGCCCCGCGCGGGCGCCGGGGCGGGTCAGGAGGGCGGCGGGCGCCAGGTGATGAGGGCGTCCAGGGCCTCGACGCGGGAGCCGGTGACCAGGAGCGGGTTGATCTCCAGGGACTCCAGGTCGTCGCCCAGGCTCTCGGCGAACGCGGCGATCCTGGCCACCACGTCGGCCACCGCGTCCAGGTCGGCGGGTTCGGTGCCCCTGGCGCCGTCCAGCAGGGCCGCGCCGCGCAGCTCCGACAGGGCCCGGCGTACCTCGCCGGCGTCCACCGGCAGCACGCGCAGGGCCGCGTCCCGCAGCACCTCCACCCAGACGCCGCCGAGCCCGACCGCCAGGGTGAGCCCCCAGGCCGGGTCGCGCACCACGCCCGCCAGCAGCTCGATCCCGCCGCCGCGCTGCGGCTGGATCAGGACGCCGGCGTCGGGGGCGTGCGCCCGCGCCGCGGCCACCACCTCCCGGTACGCCTGCCGCACCGCCTCGGGACCGGACAGCCCGAGCCGCACCCCGCCGATGTCGCTCTTGTGCCCGAGCCCTTCTGCGGCGGCCTTGAGCACCACCGGGTAGCCGAACCGTTCGGCCGCGGCCACGGCCGCCGCCTCGTCCGCCGCGGTCTCGGACGGCACCACGGGCAGCCCCGCGGCGGCGAGCAGGGCGGCGGCCCGATGCTCGGCCCACACGCCGTGTGCATCATCGGGTGCACCCTTGGGTGCACCCCCGGGCGCGCCGGTGACCGCCGCCCGCCCGGCCGGGCCGCCGCCGGCCAGGGCCCTGCGGTGGGCCTCCGACCAGCGCACCGCCGCGCCGAGGGCGGTCAGGCCGTGCTCGATCCCGCCCATGACGTACGGGAACCCGGTCTCCCGCTGCACCTGCCGCCCGAACTCCGTGACGTCGGTCAGCACGTTGCCGACCACCACGACCGGCACCGGCGACTCGGCGATGCGCCGCGAGCTGGCCTCGTACATGGCGAGGACGGGCGCGGGGTCCGCAGGCGCGATCCTGGGCGGTTCGGACAGCAGCATGACCAGGTCGATGCCGGGATCGGCGGCCACCGTCTCCAGGGCACGGCCGAGCAGGGTGCGGTCGACGAGGACGTAGCCGGTGACGTCGAGCGGGTTCTGCACGGTGCCGAACGACGGCACGATCCCGGCCAGCCGCTCGACCGTCGCCGCAGAGAAGGGCGGCAGTTCCAGGCCCTCGTCCTCGGCCCGGTCCGCGATGATCTCGGACGCCCCGCCGGACGGGGTGACGACGCCCACCCGGCGGCCGGGCAGCGGGCCGGTGGCGGCCAGCAGTCCGGAGATGATGATGAGGTCCTCCAGCGAGCGCACCCTGATCACGCCGAGCTGGCGCATCGCGGCGTCGATGACGTCGTCGTCGCCCACGAGCGCGCCCGTGTGGGCCTGCGCGGTGTGCGAGGCGAGCCTGCTGCGGCCGATCTTGAGTGCGACGATCGGCTTGCCCGCCACCAGTGCCCGGCGGGCGACCCGGGAGAACTCGGCCGGGTTCCTGATCGTCTCCAGGAACAGGGCGATGACCCTGGTCGCCGGGTCGTCCACGAGGTGGTCGACGACGTCGGTGACCGTGACGACCGACTCGTTGCCCATGGAGGTCAGCAGGCTGATGCCGACGTTGCGGGCCTGGGCGAAGCCGAGCACCGAGCTGGCCAGCGCGCCGCTCTGCAGCACCACGCCGACCGACCCGCGCAGCAGCGGCTCGGGGATGGGCAGCCCGTACGGGGTCACGTCGGCGGCGGCGTTGATGTAGCCGTTGCCGTTCGGCCCGAGGATCGTCAGGCCGTTCTCGCGGGCGAACCCGGCGATCTCCGCCTCCAGCCGCGCCCCCTCCGCGCCCGCCTCCCCGAACCCCGCCGTGAGGATCACGTAACAGCCGATGCCCAGCTTGGCGCCCTCCTTCAGCACGCCGAGCACGGCGGCCGTCGGCACCATGACGTAGGCCAGGTCGACGGGGGAGGGGATCTCGGTCAGGCTGCGGAAGGCCGGCGACCCGTGCACCACCCCGCCCCTGGGGTTGACCAGGTGGACGGGCCCGGAGAAGCCGTGGGTGCGCAGGTTCAGCAGCGTGCTGACCGACCAGCCCGACTTGTCCGTGGCCCCCACCAGGGCGATCGAGCGCGGGTTGAACAGTGCCTCGACCGACATGGACTACTCTCCGATCAGGCCGAGCCTGGCGTGGCCCTTGATGAGGTTGCGGGCGATCGTGCGGCGCTGGATCTCGTCGGTGCCCTCGAAGATGCGTAGCAGGCGCAGCTCCCGGTACCACCGCTCGACCGGCAGCTCCTTGGTGTATCCCATGCCGCCGTGGATCTGCAGCACCCGGTCCACGACCTGGTTGGCCATCACGGCGCCGTTGAGCTTGGCGATGGAGGAGGCGTGCCGGGCGTCCATGCCCTGCTGCACCTGCCAGGCCGCGTGGAGGGTGAGCCACTTGGCCGCCTCGATCTCCACCTGGGAGTCGGCGATCATCCACTGGATGGCCTGGTACTCCGAGATGGCCTGGCCCATCGACTTGCGGATCTTGGCGTAGTCGATGGCCATCTGGAGCATGCGCTCGGCGGAGCCGATGGCACGGGCCGGGATCATGTACCGTCCTTGCCCGATCCACTGCATGGCAAGCTCGAAGCCCTTGCCGAGCTCGCCCAGGATGTTCTCCTCGGGCACCCGGACGTCCTGGAACACCAGCGCCGCCGGCCCCCACTCGCCCATCGTCGGGATGGGCTCGGACTTCCAGCCCATGTCCCGGTCGACCAGGAAACACGTCACGCCGTGGCCCTCGGCCACCGCGAACACCATGACGAAGTCGGCCTCGCTGCCGCCGGTGATGAACGTCTTCTCACCGTTGATCACCCACTCGGCGCCGTCGCGGGTGGCGCGGGTGCGGATGTTGCGGGCGTCGGAGCCGGCGCCCGGCTCGGTGATCGCGAAGCAGGACCGCCGTTCGCCCTCGATGGTGGGGACGAGGTAGCGCCGCTTCTGCTCGTCGGTGCCGGCGTAGAGGATGTTGTCGGCGCTGCCGCCGAAGGAGAAGGGCACGAACGTGCGGCCCATCTCCATGGCGATGATCGCGGACATGATCGGGCCGAGCGCCGCGCCGCCGTACTCCTCGGGGGTGTTGATGCCCCAGAAGCCCGACTTCCTGGCCTTGGCGCGCAGGTCGCGCACGACCTCGGGATCGAGCCCCGGACGCCCCTCGCGCTCGTTGCGCAGGACCTCCGGCTCCAGCGGCATGATCTCCTTCTCGATGAAGGCACGCACGGTGTCGCGGATCTGCCGTTCCTCCGGGCTGAGCGAGAAGTCCACGGCCGCCTCCTGAATTTCTAGAATCATTCTCTAGTACGTGATTCTAGCCTCCGCGCCGCACTGGTCAAGAATCAGATTCTAGAATTCGCCGGGATAGAATGCCTGGCATGGCACGCAAGTCCTCGTGGGAGTGGAGCCGTACGGCTCAGACGCGCAAGAGCATGTTGCAGGCGGCCCGTGAGGTCTTCAGCGAGCACGGCTTCGCCGACTCCAACGTCTCGGAGGTCGTGGCCCGCGCCGGTTCCAGCGTCGGCAGCCTCTACCACCACTTCGGCGGCAAGACCGAGCTGTTCCTCGCCCTCTACGAGGACCACCAGGCGGCCCACGAGCAGGCGTCGGCCGCCAGCGTCGCCAAGGCCAGGAAGGAGGGCGTCAGCGACCCCGTCGAGCTGCTGATCGCCGGGGCCCGCGCCTACCTCGACGGCGCCTGGGACCGGCGCGACCTGGTCAGGCTGTTCATCGACGGCGACGGCCCGCCCGGCTTCGAGCTGATCCGCCGCACCCGCGGGCGCGAGTGGGTGCGCCAGAACGCCGTCCTGCTCGGCGCCGGGGGAGACCCCCTCGACCGGTTCACGGTCGCGGTGCTGACCAGCATCATCGGCGAGGCCGCCCGCGAGGTGGCCACCTCCGACACCGAGGAGGAGGCCAGGGAGATCATCGAGGCGGCGATGAAGCTCATCCACCGCCTCGATCCCCTCAGGGGGCTCAGCGACGACTGATCGTCGCCCGGCCGCGGTCGATCACCACCGTCCCGTCGTCCTTGGCGGTCCGGAACAGCACGTCGTCGCCGTCGGCCCAGATGGAGACGGTCAGCGGCTCGCCGGGGAAGACCGGGCTGCTGAACCGGCCCGACATCGCCCTGAACCGCGACGGGTCCGACCCGGCGAGCGTGTGCAGCAACGCCCGCCCGGTCACGCCGTACGTGCACAACCCGTGCAGGATCGGCCGGTCGAACCCGGCCCTGGCGGCGAACTCGGGATCGCTGTGCAGCGGGTTGCGGTCGCCGGACAGCCGGTAGAGCAGTGCCTGGTCCGGCCGGGTCGGGTAGGTCACCTTGTGGTCGGGCGCCCGGTCCGGGACCGCCCACTCCTCGCGCGGCCCCCGGTCGCCGCCGAAGCCGCCCTCGCCCCGGATGAACACCGAGCTGTGCGAGGCGATCAGCAGCTCGCCGCTCTCCAGGTCGACGGCCCTGGCCTCGGTGGTCACCAGTGCGCCCGAGCCCTTGTCGTAGATGCCGGTCACCTTCGACGTCGTCCGTACGCCGCCCGCGGCCGGCAGCTCGCGGCGCAGCTCGAAGCCCTGCTCGGCGTGGACCAGCAGGGCCGGGTCGTAGTCGCCCAGCCGCCGCCCCGGCGACTGCGCCGCCAGCACCGCGAACGTCGGCAGCACCCGCTGCCCCTTCTCGGTGGCGAACTCCAGCTCGTCGAGGCCCGAGCCGACGCCGAGCGCGTACAGCATGGTGTCCTCGGCGGTCCAGGTGCGCTCGTGGGCCGGGCCCTCGACGCCGATCAGCGAGTGGTCGAGCGGCATGTCAGTCCTCCCGCCCGGGGACGCGGCCGTTGGTCAGAGCGTTGGGGGCGGCCTTGTCCACCAGGGCGGGGATGACCGCGCCCAGCTCGGCCGGGTCCCAGCGGCCGTCCTTCTCCACCCCGGGGCCGGCGTGCCAGCCCTCGGCCACGCTGATCGTTCCGCCGCGCACGTTGAACACCCGCCCGGTCACGCCGCGCGCCTCGCCGCTGGCCAGCCAGACCACCAGCGGCGCGATGTCGTCGGGGTCGGCGCCGGTCGCCCCGGCCGGGATCAGGTTCTCCGTCATGCGGGTGAGCGCGGCGGGCGCGATGGCGTTGACGGTCACGCCGTAGCGCTCCAGCTCCCTGGCGGCGATCACGGTCAGCCCGGCGATGCCCGCCTTGGCCGCGCCGTAGTTCCCCTGACCCGGGTTGCCGTAGATGCCGGACGACGACGTCGTGTTGATGATCCGGGCGTCGAGCCGCTCGCCGGACTTGGCCTTGGCCCGCCAGTAGGCGGCGGCGTGTCGCAGGGGCGCGAACGTGCCGCGCAGGTGCACCCTGATCACCGCGTCCCACTCGTCGGCGGTCATGTTGACCAGCATGCGGTCGCGCAGGATCCCGGCGTTGTTGACCAGCACGTGCAGGTCGCCGAAATGCTCGACGGCCGACCTGATCAGGCGCTCGGCGCCGTCGAAGTCGGAGACGTCCTCGCCGTTGACGATCGCCTGGCCGCCCGTGGCCTCGATCTCGGCCACCACCTCGGCGGCGGCCCCGGACGAACCGGTGCCGTCCACCTCGGCGCCCAGGTCGTTGACCACCACCTTCGCGCCCTGCCTGGCGAACTCCAGGGCGTGCCCGCGCCCGATGCCCCTGGCCGCACCCGTGACGATCACCACGCGACCTTCGACGATCCCGCTCATCCGACACCTCGATCCTTGACCGGCCGACGATTTGAATTGGATTCTAGTATCAAAATCTAGAAAGGACAGGCCCTTGGTGACGACGACCACCGCCCCCGTCGGCCACGCCTGGCGCACGCTGTCGGTCGTGAGCCTGGCCGGTGTGCTGACCGGGCTGGGCGGCAGCGCGATCAACGTCGCGCTGCCCGAGATCGCCCGGCACACCGGGGCCGACGCCACGGCCGCGGGCTGGATCCTGCTGGGCTTCCAGTTGACCACGACCGTCCTCATGGTGGTTTTCGGTCGCTTAGCCGACATGTTCGGCAGGCGCAGGATGTACCTGCTCGGGCTGGCCGTCTACACCGGGGGCGCCCTGCTCGCCGGGCTGGCGCCCGGCGCGTGGATGATCGTGGCCATGCGGGTCGTGCAGGCCGCCGGCGCCGCGATGTTGCTCACCAACAGCGCCGCCCTGGTCAGCGACGCCTTCCCGCGCGAGCGGCTGGGCGAGGGCATGGGCGTCTACGTCGCCTCCTTCTCCATCGCCGGGCTGATCGGCCCGACGCTCGGCGGCGTGCTCGCCGCGAACCTGGGCTGGCGCTGGGTGTTCTGGTTCAACGTGCCCATCGGCGTGGTCTGCCTGGTGTGGGGGGCGGTCACGCTGCGGCGGGCCGAACCGGCCGGGCGCGAGCGTGGGCTCGACCTGCCGGGCAGCGTGCTGGTGCTGGTCACGCTCGGCGGGCTGCTGCTGGCGCTGTCGGAGTTCGGCAGGCTGGGGTGGGGGCATCCGGTGGTGGCCGCCGGGCTCGCCGCGTTCGCCGTGGGGTTGCCGCTGTTCGTGGCCAGGGAGCGGCGGGCCGCCCATCCCGTCGTGGACCTGCGGCTGTTCCACGACCGGGCGTTCGCCTTCGGCACGCTCGCCTCCTTCCTCAACGCCGTCGCGCGGATGGGCATGGTCTTCCTCGTCGCGCTCTACTTCCAGGCCGTGCGGGGGGACGATCCCGTACAGGCCGGGTTGAAGGTGCTGCCGCTGGCGGTGGCGGCCATGGTCGCGTCGGTGACGTCGGGCTTCCTCCAGCGGCTGACCAGCGCGCGCACCCTGGCGGTGGCCGGGGCCGCCACCACGACCTGCGGGCTGCTGGCGCTGCTCGGCACGATGTCGGCGAGCACGCCGTACCCGGCCGTGGCCGCCGGGCTCGTGCTCATCGGCCTCGGCTCGGGCGTCTTCCTGCCCTCCAACACCACCGCCATCCTGGACGGCCTGCCCTCCGAACGCCTCGGCATCGTCAACGCCATGCGCCTCATGCTCCAGAACACCGGCAACGTGGTCGGCACCGGCCTGGTGCTGTCGATCATCACCGCGCCGCTGCCCGCCGGGCTGCACCGGCGCGTCTTCGCCGGGACGCTGTCGCGGCTCTCCGGCGACGCGGTCGGCCTGCTCGTGACCGGCTACCGCTGGGCGCTCGCCTGCATGGCCGCGATCTCGGTGCTGACCGTGCTGGCCTGCCTGGCCCGCCGCAAGGCCCGGTGACCAGCGGGCCGGACGGTACGGGTACCGTGGCGGACGTGGCAGAACCCTCCCCGGCGTACCGGCACGTCTTCCCCCGCATGGTCAGATTCGCCGACATCGACTCCCAAGGGCATGTGAACAACGTGCGCTTCCTCGACTACCTGGAGGACGCTCGCTTCGGCATGTTCGCGATCGATCCGGTCAAGGCGGGCGAGGCACCCTTCGGAGGGCTCGTGGTCACCCGCCACGAGATCGACTACCGCCGCCCGCTGGGCCTGCGCCCCGAGCCGGTCAGGGTCGAGACCTGGGTCACGCAGATCAGGCCGGTCCGCTTCACCCTGGCCTACGAGATCCGCGACGACGACGAGGTCTACGCGACCGCCACCTCGGTGATCGTGGCCTACGACGTCGAGCGGGCCGCGCCGCGCCGGCTCAGCGAGGACGAGCTCGTCCTGCTCAAGCGCTACTCGGCCCAGGGCTGACCGCCCTGGAACCGCAGCCGCCCGCCGGTCCCGGCAGGAAGCGCTGGCTGATGCTCGCGCTGGGCGTCAACGCCCATGCGAGCGTCAGCTTAGGACTGTTCGGCCTGCCTCTCGTCATGCCGGAGATCGAGCGACATTTCGGTGTTCCGCTGGCAGTGGCCGGAGTCATCGGGAACGCGCCGGGAATCGGCGTTCTGGTGGCGCTCGTCGCCTGGGGCGCGCTGGCCGACCGGCACGGCGAGCGCCTGGTGCTCGGCATCGGCGTGAGCCTGGCGGCCGTGCTGCTCGCCGCCGTCGCCTTCGCCGGGCCGGCCTGGGCTGTGATCGCGCTGCTCGCGCTGGCGGGCGCGGCCGGCTCGGCGGCCATGGTCGGCGGCGGCCGGATCGTCCTGCGCTGGTTCCAGCCGCCCGAGCGCGGGGTCGCCATGGGCCTGCGCCAGGTGTCCTACACCCTCGGCATGGCCGTCGCGGCGTTCGTGCTGCCGCCGGTCGCGCGGGCGCACGGGCTGCCCGGCGTGCTGCTCGTCTGCTCCGCCGTCAGCCTGCTGGCCGCCGTCCTGGCCGCGCTGTTCCTGGGCGAGCCGCCGCACTCGATCGCCGGGGGGAGCGCGGGGCCGGCGCGGTCGCCGTACCGGCAGCCGGCGCTGTGGCGGGTGCACGCGACCAGCGGGCTGCACGCGGTGCCGCAGATCGTGGTCAGCACGTACGGCGTCACCTGCCTGGTCGGCCTGTACGGCTGGGACGCCGTGGCCGCCGGCCAGCTCTTCGGCCTGTCGGCCGTCGCCGGAGCCGTGGTCCGCGTGGCCGTCGGCCGCTGGTCCGACCGGGTCGGCCTGCGGATGCGTCCCCTGCTGCTGCTCGCCTGCGCCTGCCTGGCCGTGCTCGCCCTGCTGGTCGTGGGCACGGCGACGGACAGCCTGCTCGGCCCGGTGGCGCTCGCGACGGCCTCGGTGCTCACCGTGTCCGGCAACGGGCTGGCCTACCTGAGGGCGGGCGAGCTGGCCGGGCCCGCCTGGGCGGGCAAGGTGCTCGGCACCCACAACACCGTCCAGAACGTCGTCGCCCTGGGGGTGACGCCGCTGGCCGGGGCACTGATCACCGGGACGGGGTACTGGGCGGCGTACGCGGTCGGCCTGGCCTGCGCGCTGGTCTCGCTGCCCGTCATCCCCGTCCGCGGCGAGCAGCGGGCCGGCCTACGATCATGACTCCCCGCGCAGCCACACGGCGGTGTCCGGCGGCAGCGTCCCGGCCTGGACCGGGCCGCTGGACAGCAGCACCGCGTCGTGCGCCGGCAGCCGTACGGGCTCCATCCCGCAGTTGATCGCGCAGATCAGCGGGCCCCGGGCGAAGAAAAGCGCTCCCTCGGGGGAGTCCAGCCACTCCAGGGTGTAAGGAATCACACCCGCCAGCTCGCGGCGGCAGGCCAGGGCCCGGCGGTAGAACTCCAGCGTCGAGTCCGCGTCGCCCTCCTGCTTCTCGGCGGTCAGCTCGGCGAAGGCGGCCGGCTGCGGCAGCCAGGGCCGCACGCCGGGCGGTGAGAACCCGTAGGAGGGCGACTCGGCCGACCACGGCAGCGGCACCCGGCAACCGTCGCGGCCCGGCAGCTTGCCCTCCGACTGGAAGAACACCGGGTCCTGCCTGGCCTCGGCCGGCAGGTCGGTCACCTCCGGCAGGCCCAGCTCTTCGCCCTGGTAGAGGTAGGCCGAGCCGGGCAGCGCCAGCATCGTGAGCAGCGCCGCCCTGGCCCGTGCCAGGCCCGTGCCGGGATCGGCGGTCTCGTAGCGGGTGCGATGGCGTACGACGTCGTGGTTGGACAGCACCCAGGTGGCGTACGGGACCGAGGCCAGGGTGTCGTCGATCACCTTCTTGAACGCGGTCGGCGACCACGGCGCCTGCAGCCAGGCGAAGTTGAAGCTCTGGTGCAGCTCGTCGGGGCGCACGTAGAGGGCGAGGTCCTCGGCGCTGTCGGTCCAGACCTCGCCGACGGCCATGCGCTCACCCGGGTAGCCGTCCAGCACCTTGCGCCAGTCGCGGTAGACGCCGTGCACCTCCGGCTGCCCCCAGACCGGCGAGACCGACTTGAACGACTGGTCGCCGACGTCGGGCAGCCCCTCGGCCTTGTACAGGCCCATCGCCACGTCGATGCGGAACCCGTCCACGCCCTTGTCCAGCCAGAACCGCAGGACGTCGAGGAACTCCGCGTGCACCTCGGGATTGCGCCAGTTGAAGTCGGGCTGGCCGGGGGCGAACAGGTGCAGGTACCACTGCCCGTCGGGGACCTGGGTCCACGCCGGGCCGCCGAACGTGGACTGCCAGTTGTTGGTCGTGTCGCGGAAGATGTACCGGTCGCGTCCCTCGCCCCGCAGCGCGGCCTGGAACCAGGGGTGCTCGGAGGAGCTGTGGTTGGGGACGATGTCCACCAGCACCTTCAGCCCGTGCTCGTGGGCCTCGGCCACCACCGCGTCGAAGTCGGCCAGCGTGCCGAACAGCGGGTCGACGCCGCGGTAGTCCGCCACGTCGTAACCGCCGTCGGCCATCGGAGAAGGGTAGAACGGCGTCAGCCAGATGGCGTCGACCCCCAGCCTCCTCAGGTACGGAATCCGCTCCCGCACCCCGGCCAGGTCGCCGACGCCGTCTCCGGAGGCGTCGGCGAAGCTGCGAACGTAGATCTCGTAGACGACGGCATCACGCCACCAGGGGATATCCATGTGGGCGTCATGCCCGTTATGTCGGCGAGTTCACCAAGCTTTGGGCCGCATAGACCAGATAGTCCCAGAGCCTGGTCGCCTGGTCCTCGGGCAGGCCGAGCGAGTCGACCGCGTCACGCATGTGCCGCAGCCAGGCGTCGCGCTCGGCCTCCCCGATCACGAACGGCACGTGCCGCATGCGCAGCCGGGGATGGCCGCGCTCCTGGCTGTAGGTGTTGGGGCCGCCCCAGTACTGGATCAGGAATCCGCGCAGCCGGTCCTCGGCGCCCGTCAGGTCGGGCTCGGGGTAGAGCGGCCGCAGCAGGGGGTCTTCCGCGACACCTTCGTAGAAACGGTGGACGAGGCGGCGGAAGGTCTCCTCGCCGCCTACGGCGTCGTAGAAGGAGGTCTCTGTCACGTTCTCACCTTATGCAATGGCGACCATGGGGATTCCGGCGGAGTCCAGGGCGGCCTTCACCCTGAGCCGGATCTCCCGGGCGACCTCGGCCTGGCGGGAGGGCAGCGTCTTGGCGGTGATGCGGAACACCAGCGCGCTGTCGGAGAGCTGCTCCACGCCGTACACCTGGGGCTCCTCCACGATCACGGTCTCGCGGAACTCGGGGTCGGCCCAGATCTCCTCGGCCACGATCCCCAGCGCCGCGCGTACGGCGGTGATGTCGGCGTCGTAGGCCACCGGGACGTCGAAGTAGGCCCGCGACCAGCCCTGCGACTCGTTGCCGACGCGGGTGATCGTGCCGTTGCGGACGTACCAGACGCGGCCGTCGGCGTCGCGCAGCCGGGTGACCCGCAGGGTGACCGCCTCGACCGTGCCGATGGCGGCGCCCGCGTCGATCACGTCGCCCACGCCGTACTGGTCCTCCAGCAGCATGAACATGCCGGCGATGAAGTCCTTCACCAGCTCCTGCGCGCCGAAGCCGATCGCGACGCCCAGGATGCCGACGCTGGTCAGCAGGGGAGCGATGGGGATCGTCAGCCGGTCGAGCACGGTGAGGATGGCGGTGCCGAGGACGACGATGGAGGCGATGTGCTTGAGCACCGAGCCCATGGTCTCGGCCCGCTGCTTGCGGCGCTCGTGCAGCAGCGCGTCGATGCCGTCGGTGGCGGCGTTGCGGCGGAACCTGTTGGTGAGCGAGCCGCCGGTGGCCGCCCGGTTCACCACCTTGGTGATCACTCGGTGCGAGATGTTCCGCACGACGAACCCGAGCACCAGGATCAGGACGATGGTGATGAAGCTCGCCAGCAGCGGCGCCCACGCGGCATTGTCGAGCCAGTCGACCAGGGGACCACAGAACACCGTGTCACCTTGACAGGCCTGCGCCATCTGCGAGCTCACTTTGTCCAAGTCCTGCACGAGCGACGACTCCGCCGGCGTGGGCGTAGATGATGGCCCTGGTGTCACCAACAGGAACACTGGGTGGATTCCCCCTCAGGAAGCGGTTCGGTCAGCGGCAAATCAGTCCAATTGGATCTAAAAATACCGCTGACCGAACCGGCCGCCGTCACATCACGCCGGGGAAGACGGGGTCGCCCGGTCTCTGGGCCGCGGAGGGAGAGACCGGACGCTCCGATGACGGACGGCTCGGACGGGCCACACACCCGGAAGCATGGCCCGTTCCGGTTCCAAGGGGGGAGGTGATCCCCCCGGCACCCGGCGGGCGCACCCGCCGGGCTGATCTGCGCGCGCGGGCGTGCGCCCGCGCGAAGGGGCCGGAACCGGCGGGACGATCAGGGGCCCGGGAACCCGGACGCCCTCCGCACCGATCGTCCCGCCGGCCCCGCGGGGCCGCCGTGGGGGCGGTGAGCCGTGGTGGCTGCGCTCCACCCGGATCACCGCGTGGTCACTCTCCCACCGCGGCGAGCACGCGTGCGACCTTGGTCGCGGCACCGGCCGGGTCGTCGGCCGTGTGCATGGGTTCGCCCCAGGACCAGCAGTACCACCAGTCGGGAAGGTCCGAGGCGTTCGCCGGCCGGCAGGTGACGTTCTCGGACAGGCTCGTCGCCTTCGGGTTGATGACGCGTACGAACTGCCGGCCGCTCTGGGTCTGGACCACTCGTGCGAGCAGACCGCGAGCGCCGAGCTCGGATACGAGGCGCTGCAGATGTCCGATCTTGTCGTCCGTCACCTTCTCGTCCTCCCTGGGAATCGTTGCTGGTGGGCCAAACATGGCTCAAGTCAACAGCACACGCAACGCCACCCTGCTGATCACAGGGAGTGGCTATTCCCTCATGGGTTGTAAGAAACAGTCCCTCGGAGGACGATCCTTAACCGTAGGCTTGATGAGCACGTTTCCAAACGGCCCTCACTGCTTCATAGTCGTCTCTAGGCGAAGAGCTACCTGAGGGCTACGCTGAGTCACCAGTCTTGACGGGTCGAGACATCGGGAGAGGGGCCGGGATGTCCGGCAGGCAGCACAGGGAAACGGAGATCGCCCGGCGGATCAGGGCCAAGGGCCTTGCCACCGGGCGCACCTCCGCCCAGATAGCTGAAGAGATCCACGAGGCGTGCTCGCCACAGTTCAGCACGACCCGCATCAAAGCGCACCGCCTGTCCTACGGCATCGCGCTCGCGGACGTGATCGAGCAGGTGCGCGCGTTGTTCGAGCGCGACGCCAAGGCGCCGCCGGGCATCGGCGAGACGTTGCTGTCGGCATATGAGAGCGGGCTCAAGCGGCCGGGGCCCGAATACCTCCACTACCTGTGCTCGGTCTACCGGGTCGAGCCCATCGAGCTCGGCTTCGACGGGCCCTGCATCTGCGGCCACGGCCACCGGATGCCCGGCGTGCTCGGCGAGCCCGCCAATCGCGTGCCGGGGTCGGCGTCGATCCCGCGCGACCTGGTGATCCATCCGATGACCGTCGAGGCCGACGCCCAGGAGGACGAGAACATCCTGCGGCGCACGTTGTTAAATCTGCTCGACACCGACGTCTCGTTCAAGCAGCAGTTCGACGGGCCGGTGCTGGGGGCGTGCGAGGGCATCCGGCGGCGGATGGACGAGACGCTGGTCTCGGCCACCGTGTCCGGCGGCATGCTCGACCAGTGGGAGGAGGCGACGCTGGCCTTCGGCCGCCAGTACACGACGACGCCCCCGCTGCGGCTGCTGTGCGACGTGCTGCTGGAGCTGAGCGCGGTCCGCACGGCGTTGTCCCGGCGCCAGCCGATCGACCTCCAGGACCGGCTGTGCCGCATGGCCGCGCAGCTGGCCGGCCTGAGCGGCATGGTGATGATCAACCTGGGCGACCACCGGCTGGCCAGGTCGTTCTTCCGCACCGGCCGCCTCGCCGCCGACGAGACCGGCGACCGCGCGCTGCGGGCCTGGATCACGGCCAGGGAGTCGCTCGTCCCCCTCTACTACGGCGACGCCCGCGAGGCGCTCAACCTCGCCAAGAAGAGCCGCGACCTGGCGGGCGCCACGCCGTGCGTGGCCCAGGCCATGGCGCCGGTCGTCGAGGCGCGGGCCCTGGCCATGCTCTCGGGCACCGACAGCAAGAAGGAGGTCGTCGACCAGGCCAAGCGCGCGCTGGCCCGGGCCAGGAGCGCCTTCTCGCACATGAAGAGCGAGGAGCAGGAGGACATGGCCTTCGGCTACACCGAGAAGCAGCTCTACTTCTACCAGGGCGACGTGCTCACCAAGCTCGGCCAGACCATCGAGGCCGAGGTGGTGCTCGACCAGGCGCTCGGCAAGTACGAGGACCACATCCTCGACCAGACCCTGATCAGGCTCGACCAGGCCCAGTGCCGCCTTCTGGAGGGTGACATCGACGAAGCCCTACAAATTAGTACGAACGCCTTGCGCAATCTGGGGGATGAATACCTTACGGACCTCATCATCCGCCCAGCGCTCGCTCTGGAGCAGGCGATCATGAAGAAGGACGACAAACATCACATGCTGGCTGAATTCAGCGCCCAGCTGCGGCGTCGGAAGTTGGCCCAGAAGGAAGGGAGCGGTGGATGACGTTGAAGATCCGGCGGTACCGCTGGTCCGATCTCGACACCATCCTCGCGCTGCACCGGATCTGCCTCGCCGAGGTGGGTCTCCAACCTGGCGACGGCGTCTACTACGACGACGACTTCCCCCGCATCCAGGAGATCTACCTGGCCTGCGGAGGTGACTTCATCGTGGGCGAGGCCGGCTCGCGGGTGGTCGCCATGGGCGGCCTGAAGCCCGTCGACCGGGAGACCGCCGAGGTGTGCAGGCTCAGGGTCCATCCCGAGTTCCAGCGGCGCGGCTACGGCGGCGCCATGCTCTCGGCCCTCGAAGACCGCGCCCTGGAGCTCGGCTTCAGCAGCCTGCGCGGCGACACCACGCTCAACCAGGGCGCGGCCCTCGCGCTGTACGCCCGCCAGGGCTGGCGTGAGCTGTCGCGGTCCCAGGTGGGCGACCTCGTCGTCATCTACGGCGAGAAACGGCTGGCGCCCGCGCCGGCCATGGAGCTCTAGCTCCGACGACGACGCCGCGGTCCGACGCTTCCGGATCCGGCGGCCACGCCCCATCCCCTCCTGGGGCCTTGGCTCGTTTTCCCTTTCCGCCCCCGCGGCGTTCCTGCGACCTCTACGCTCAGGCGTGACCACACCGCCTCGGGATGATCGCAGAGAGTGACGATCCTCGGGGCGCCGCCTCGTCCGTTCGCACGGTACGCGCACGCGTCCGTACACGGTGCGAATGTGGAGAGCTCGGCCGTACCAGGCAGTAACTGCAGGAAAGAGCAGTTTTCGCCGCCGCCGGTATGGATGTTTCGGGCCTGGAGTGAGGGTCTTAACTCCAAGTGGAAGAGGAACCTCACCGCCTTCTCCGCGTGCTCTGGCGAATGCATTTAGTAGTGGCATGCTCTGCTCCATGGCAGTCGTGCCCGCTTCCCGACCCCTCCTGGGAGCCGTGCTTCTGTTGTTCGTCAGCGCCGCTTGGGGGTCGGCGTTCCCGCTGATGAAGGATCTCATCCTCCGGTTACCGGTGGAGGACCTGCTGGCCGAGCGGTATCTCATCGCCGCGGTGACGCTGCTGGTCATCCGGCCGCGCTCGCTGCGGGGGCTGTCGCGCCGGACGTGGGTCAACGGACTCGTGCTGGGGCTGCTGTTCGGCGTCGGGCAGACCGCCCAGGCGCTCGCGCTGCACAGCCTGCCCTCGGCGGTGTCGGGGTTCGCCGTCGGGTGCAGCGTGGTGATCACTCCCGTCCTGGCCCTGGTGATGTGCAGGAGCCGGGCGCCGCGGCGGGTGTGGGCCGGGGTGGTGCTCGCCATGGCGGGGATGACCGTGTTCACGCTGCTGCGCGGGGTCGAGGACCACGAGGTCTCGCTGCTCGCGCTCGGCGTCACGCTCACGGCCGCGGCGCTCTACTCCGCCCACACGCTCATGCTCGCCGAGCTGTCCAGGAAGGGCGAGCGCTTCCACGCGTACGCGCTGACCACGATCCAGCTCTTCACGATCGGCATCCTCACCGGGGGCTTCGCGCTGCGCGGCGGGATCACGCTGCCGTCCAGCCTGCCCGACTGGGCGATCCTGGCGCACCTGGCCGTGGTGTCGTGCGCACTGGGGTTCCTGGCCCGCTCGTACGGGCAGAAGCACGTGCCGGCCGTGCCCAGCGCGATCATGATGTCCTCGCAGCCCCTCTGGGTGGCCGCCATCGCGGTGATCTGGTTCCACGAGCAGGTGGGCTGGAGCATGGTGCTGGGCGGCGGGCTGATGGCCGCGGCGATGCTGCTGGCCCTGCCCGAGCGGGCGGCTGCGGGAAAAGAGAGCCGGCCGGGCAGGCGCGACCTGCTGGAGGTCTCCCGCCGCGCCGCTCTGGTGCTGGCCGACCTGCGGATCAAGCGTGAGGACCGGCTGCGTTTCGAGCCGGGGCCGGCGCCGTTCATCGCCAAGAGCGCGTGCAAGGACGTCGAGGCGTGCCCGTGGAACGCGCACGCGCTCAAGGGCGGCGGGGAGCCGAGCCTGGAGCGGCTGATCGAGCGGGCGACCGCGATCGTGCGCGCCAAGAAGCTGCCGGGGCCCGGCTGCTGCCAGTCCGTCACGCTGGTCGGGCGGTGCCTGTGCACGTTGATGGAGGAATCGGAACAGACGCGGGTCGCGGCGGTCGATCATTGGTTCCGGTCTCAATAGGCTGCGGGACGCACACAAATGCCAGGTGCTTCTTATTCGTTAAACCGCCACTTCCTCACCATAAATCTTGATATCCGGTTGGGTGTCCGAATAATGGATAATCACACCCATCGGAGAGGCACGTCATGAAGCGCATCGTCGTCCGTAAGCCAGGCACCGCGAGGCTCGCAGGGACCGCAGGCGTCATTCACAAGGGGTGACCGAGAACGGGCCCCACCTCAGCGTCCAGGGCGGGTCGCCCGCCCGACGGGGGGCCGTGCGGCTGCTGATGCCGCTGATAGACGCGCATCGCCGGCCGCGCGGCCCCTACACCGTGGGCGCCGCGCTGCTCCGGCACCTGGTGCCGGACGCCCCGCGCGAGCTGGTCGCGGCCTACGACATCGAGATCCGGGCGGTCGCGCCCGAGCTGGCCGGGCAGGTGCCCGCCCGGCGGACGACCATCGACGCCGGGCTGCCGGACGAGGAGCGCATCCTGGTGCCGGCGCCCCGCCGTACGCTGCGGCTGGCCAACGGGGTCGCCGAGTTCGTCCGGGCGGCCGTGCGGCCGGGCGCGACGCTCGCGGTGTGCAACGGCGCGCACGCCGACGCCACCGACACCGAGCTTCTCGACGTCCTGACCCGGCGGGTCCCGGCCGGCACGCTGGCCGTCACCGTCTACGCCGAGGGCCCCGAGCCGCCGCCCGACGAGCGCGGTGCCGACGAGCTGTGGCCCCTGGTGGACCGTTGCATGCGCGAGGGCTTCCTGCACGCCGCGGCCGAGCTGGGGGAGCTCGGCCTGGCCCGGACGGAGCCGGGGGAGGCCCGGTGGTGGCGCTTCGCCCAGCGCACCGCCACCGCGCTCGGCGGGCTCGGCCGCGTCCAGGAGGCACGGGCGCTGTGGGACCGGGTACGCGCGGCCAGCCAGGACCCGGTCGTGCACGCCGCAGCCGCGTACGGGACGGCCATGCTCGACGCCCGCCACCCCGACCCGGCGCGGCGCGACCTGGACAGGGCCCGCCGCTGGCTCAACGAGGCCATCGCCATCTCCGGCCTGCTGCCCGACCCCCTGGAACGGGCCTTCAAACTCGGCTTCGACCGCAACGGCCTGGCGCTGGTCGAGCTGCGGCACGGACGGCTGGAAGCCGCGCTGTCGCTGGTGGAGTCGGCCGTCGAGCTGGCCGGCGAGCTGGGCGAGCGGCACCCGCTGCACCGGATGGTGCTGCTGACCAACCGGGCCCAGCTCCTCGGCGCGCTCGGCCACGCCAAGGAGGCCCTGGAGGACTACACCGCCGCCATCGCCATCGACCCGGGCTTCCCCGACACCTACCTGGAACGCGGCAACCTGCTGCTTCGGCTGGGGGAGGCCGAGCAGGCGCTGGCCGACTACGAACGGGCCATGCGGGCCGGGCCGCCGCTGCCGGAGGCGTACTACAACCGGGCGGAGCTGCGTACCGTGCGGGGTGACGTCGAGGGGGCGCTCGCCGACCTCGGCACGGTGATCGAGCTGGACCCCGCCTACCTGGACGCCTACGTCAACCGCGCCGGCCTGCTGGCGGCGGCGGAGCGGGACGAGGAGGCCAGGGCCGACGTCACGGCCGGGCTCGCCCGCGCGCCGGAGAACCCGCACCTGCTCACCGTGCTCGGCCAGCTGGAGACGGCGGCGGGCCGCTTCGGGGCGGCCGCGGCGGCCCTCGACCTGGCCCTGGAGCACGCCCCCGAGCTGGCCGCCGCCTGGGGCAACCGGGGCGTGCTGCGTTACGCCGCGGGCGACGCCGAAGGCGCGCTCGCCGACCTGACCCGGGCCATCGAGCTGGACCGGCAGCCCGACCTGTACGCCAACCGCGCCGTCGCCCTGCGCGCCCTGGGCCGGACCGCCGAGGCGGAGGCCGACGAGCTCCGCGCGACCGCCTCCGCCGGACAGTGGGACGATTAATGCATGACGGGGCGTATAGGGCGAGCCGCGGGGGTGTGCGGGGCACTCGGGGTGTTGTGGTGGGCCACCGCCCGGCTGGCGTGGGCGGGCGTCGGCTGCGCCGACTGGGACTGCCTGGCCCCGGCCCTCGGCGCCCTCCTGGTGATCAGCCTGGTCATGCTCGCCGGGGCCGCGTACGTGCTGGAGCGCGTGGACGTGCGGCCCGCGCGGCGCGCCGCCCTGGTGGCCGCCGGGGCGGCGGTGGCGTTCTGGGCGGCCGGGAAGCTGCTGCCGTCGGTGCCGCACACCGCCGCGCAGGCCATGGGCGCCGCGGTCGTGTTCGCCGGGGCGGGGGCCGTCGCGGCGTTCGTGACCGGGCCGGGGCTCGCGTTGCGCTGGCGGGTGCTGGTCGCGCTGGTGCTGGCCGGCGTGCCGTGCGGGGTGTTCGCCGTGCTCTGGTTCGGGCTCGGCGGCTAGCCCCGTTTTCCGCACGTTGGATGGTTTGAAGATCGCTGGGTTGCTGGGGTGATCGTCATCGCGGTATGACCTGGCTGGTGAGACAGC
>NZ_JBEXYK010000048.1:0-82496 GCF_040630865.1 Nonomuraea sp. NPDC005730 | reverse complement strand
CCGCCTTCGGACTCGGCATCCACCGCTGCGTCGGCTCCCACCTGGCCCGCATGGAACTCCGCACCGCCCTCGACGTCTGGCTCCAGCGCATCCCCACCTTCACCCTCGCCGACCCCGACGCCGTCACCTGGGCCGCCAGCCAGGTACGGGGCCCCCGCACCCTGCCCCTGCGCATCGGCTGACAATCTCACCTAAGTGGACGGCGACCTTCCGCTTGGTGTAGAACGGGAAACCGGCATTCCGTTCAGGGGGTTGTGTGATGATCGTGGTGACGGGCGCTACAGGCACGATCGGGCGTGCGCTGATCGAGGAGCTGGGCGGCGCGGCGCGGGCCGTGGTGCGGCGCGCGGAGCAGGGGGAGGAACTGGCTGCGGAGCTGGGCTGCGACTACGTGGTCGGCGACCTGGAGCGGCCGGAGAGCGTCCCGATCGAGCCGGGGGACAGGCTCTTTCTCAACAGCGCGTTGTGGCCGGGCTTCGCGCGCGCCCACCAGGCGGTCATCGATCACGCGGCGGCCGCGGGGGTGGCCCAGGTGGTGACGGTGTCCGTACGTGGGGTCACGCCGGACAGCCTGCTCGGGTTCGGCCTGCACGGGCAGGTCGACGAGCACCTCAAGGCCTCCGGTGTGCCGTGGTCGATCCTGGCGCCCGTCGGTTTCATGCAGAATCTCGCGGGCGACGTCGACGAGGAGGGGCGGATCGTCGGCTCGTACGGCAGGGGCAGGGTGGGGTACATCGACGCGCGTGACATCGGGGCGGTCGCCGCCGTGCTGCTGAGGAGCCCCGTCGGGGCCGACGCGGTCCACGAGCTGACCGGCCCGGTGGCGCCCACCCATGACGAGATCGCCGCCGAGCTGACCCGGGCGCTCGGGCGGGAGGTGCGTTACGTGGACCTGCCCGTCGAGGAGGCCACCGTGCACCTGGCGGAACGCGGCATGCCCGCCGCCGCGGCCCGCGACCTGGCCACCCTCATGTCGCAGCTCGGGGACGGGCGCTGGGCGACCACGACCACGACGGTGACCGACCTCCTGGGCCGCCGGCCGCGCTCGCTGCGGGAGTTCCTGGGGTAGCGAAGACACACGGCTCCCGCCGGGGCCGTCACTGGCGGGGAAGATCGATGCCGGCCGCTCGCAGCTCCGCCTCGACCAGGGCGTTCAGCCGGGCGATGGACGGCTCCCGGCCCTCGCCGTGGTGGTTGACCAGCTCGTAGCGGGCGGCGGCGTCGGACCGGTTCCAGAACCCGGCCGGCATCGCCCGCGCCGCCGGGCCGGTCAGCAGCTTGGCGGCCAGGGCGGAGGCCAGTTCCTCGATGCGCGGGTCGTCCGGGTCCCAGGAGCTCGCCTCCAGGGCGCGCATGGTCAGCTCGACGTGCTCGGGGTCGTCCAGCGATTGTTCGAGCCGGGTCAGGAAGCTGTCGAAGATCGCCGGCATCAGCGCCCTGGTCAGCACCAGGGCCTCCCGCTGGGTGGACACGTAGTCGGCGCCGAAGCCGAGGGCGGCCAGCCGGTCCAGGACGGCGCAGGCCCGGTCGGGCAGCAGGACCCGGTCGCCGTGGGCCAGGCGGTGCAGCGTGTCGCGGCGCGCGGTCAGGTCCTCGATCCGCTTGGTCAGCCGGCGGCGGACGTCGTCCAGGGCGGCGGCGAACGGCTCGGGATCGGCGTCGAGCAGGTCGCCGATCTCGGCCAGCGGCACGCCGGCCGCGGCGAGGGTCCGGACCTGGACCAGCCGGACCAGGTCGGCCGACCGGTAACGCCGGTAGCCGGAACCGTCACGTTCGGGCTCGGCGACCAGGCCGAGCCGGTGGTAGTGCCGCACGGTCTTGACGGTGACGCCGGCGAAGGCCGCCGTCTGACCGATCGTGAGCCCGTCCCTCATCGGCTCAGCGCATCTGCGGACGGCGCGCTCAGGTACGGATCGCGGGCATTCACAGGGCCGAGGGTAGCGCGTACGGCGTGCGCTCGACGCCCATGGTCACGGCGGGATTGACCTTGACCTTGGGTCAGGGTCCAGGCTCGTCGTACGGCCACCTCGAAGGAGCCGGTGGCCTCGTCCGTCACGCCTTCGAGCCGTGCCGGACGACGACCACCACCACCACGGAAAGAGGGATCATGACGGTTGCGAACGACAGCGGCTTCTCCGAAGCAGGGCTGCGCCGGCTGCGCGAGGTGCTGGCCCGGCACGTGGAGTCCAAGCGGATCCCCGGGCTGGTCGCCCTGGTCGGCCGGGGCGAGGAGACGCACGTCGAGGCGATCGGGACGATGCGCCATGACGGCGGCGCGCCGATGAGCCGGGACACGATCTTCCGGATGGCGTCCACGTCCAAGCCGGTCACGATGGCGGCGGCGATGGTCCTGCTGGACGAGTGCCGGCTGCGGCTGGACGATCCGGTCGATCCCTGGCTGCCCGAACTGGCCGACCGGCGGGTGCTGCGGCGTCCCGACGGCCCGCTGGAGGACACCGTGCCGGCACACCGGCCGATCACCGTGCGGGACCTGCTGACCTCCACGTTCGGGCTCGGCATGGACTTCACGCTGCTGGACTCCCCGATCCGGGCCGCCACCTTCGAGCGGACCGACTACAGCGTGGCGTCCGGGCCGGCGCCCGACCCGGACGAGTGGATGCGCCGCCTCGGCGAGCTGCCGCTGTCGTACCAGCCGGGGGAGCGGTGGCAGTACGACCTCAGCAACGAGGTGGTCGGCGTGCTCGTCGCCAGGGTCGCGGGCCGGTCCCTGGAGACGTTCCTGCGCGAACGCGTCCTCGACCCGCTGGGGATGAAGGACACCGCCTTCCACGTGCCCGCCGCGAAGATCGACCGGCTGCCGCCCCTGTACGGGCCCGACCCGGCGACCGGGGAGTTCCTGGTGTGGGACGAGGCGGAGAGCGGCAGATCATCCCGGCCCCCGGCCTTCCAGGGGGCCGGCGGCGGGCTGGTCTCCACCGTGGACGACTATCAAGCCTACTTCCGGATGCTGCTGAACCACGGCGTGCACGACGGCGAACGGATCCTGTCCAGGCCCGCGGTCGAGCTGATGACCACCAACCGCCTCACCCCGGCGCAACAGGCCGCCCGGGACGCCATGTACGCGAACATCGTCCATGTGTCGGCCGGCCAGGGGCTCCAGGGCGGCTGGGGCTTCGGGATGGCGGTGCGCACCCACCGCGGCGACTACGCCTCCGCCGGCCAGTTCGGCTGGGACGGCGGGACCGGCACCACCGCCTACGCCGACCCGGCCAGGCGGCTCACCGGGATCCTGCTCACCCAGGTCGGGATGTCCACCCCGGATTCGATGCGGCTCATCAACGACTTCTGGACCACGCTCTACCAGGCCCTCGACGACTGACCGGCTCGGGCGGGGGATGCGGTCGATGGTCACGTCCCGGGTGGGCGGCCTGTTTAATGCTGCCATGGGCCGAATCGCCGGCGTCACCGCCGCCGAGACTCGTCAACGGTTGTTGCGCGCCGCCGCGGAGGCGTTCGCCGAACGCGGGTACGACGGCACCCGCGTCGCCGACATCGCCGCCGCCGCCGGGGTGAGCAACGGCGCGCTGTACGCGCACTTCGGCTCCAAGGCCGAGCTGCTGGTGGCGGCGCTGCGCGCGCACGGGCGGCGGGGGCTGGCCGACCTGTTCGCCGCCGACCCCGACCGGCCCGTCCCCGACCTGCTGCTGGAGATCGGACGCTGGCTGCCGCAGCGGCGCGACGCCCGCGGCTACCTCATCGTCGAGGCCCTCGTCGCCGCCCGCCGGGACGAGGACGTCGCCCGGCCCATGCGCGACTACGTCGGCGAGCGGGCCGGGTCGATGGCCGCGCTGGCCCGCCTCGCCCAGGACCGGGGCGAGCTCGACCCGGCGCTGTCGCCCGCCGCGCTGGCCCACTTCTGCCTGCTGCTGTCCATGGGCAGCGCCCTGGTCACGCCCGACCTGCACGCCGTCGACGACGAGGAGTGGGCCGCCCTGCTCGCCCGCGTCGTCGGCGCGCTCACGCCCGGACCGTCCTGACCGCGCTTCGCCCCGCCGCGGCCTCTATGGCCGCGGTGATCAGGAGCCAGGTGCTCGACAGGGGGTCGATCAGGCTGAAGTGGCCGGCGTCCGAAGGCTCGATCAGCATCGCCGACGGCTCGGCCGCCGCCGTCCGGCGGCTCATCGACACCGGCAGCACGCGGTCCTTGACCCCGTGCACCAGCACCAGCGGGCCCCGGTCGTAGGGCAGCAGGCGCGCCGGGTCCACCTCGTCCAGCAGGTCGGCGCGGTCGTGGAGCAGGGCGCGGGCCGCGCCGCCGCCGAGGCCCGCCGTGAACGCCTCGCCCAGGTCGCCGACGGCGGCCAGCCCCACCACGCCGCGGACCGCCGGCTCGGCGTGCCAGCGGGAGCCGGGCGGCAGGCGGTGCCGCAGCGCCGCCCAGAGCGTGAGGTGACCGCCCGCCGAATGGCCCACCAGCAGCACCCCGGACGGGCACTGCGCCCCTACGAGGTCGAGCGCGGCGGCCACGTCGTCGAACGTGCCCGGGTGGCCGCCGCCCTCCTGGCCCACCCGGCGGTACTCGGGCAGCCAGACCGGGTGGCCGAGCGCGGCCAGGGCGACGGCCATGGGACGGGCGTGCCTGCGGTCGTACTCGGCCATCCAGTAGCCGCCGTGCAGCAGGACGAGGGGCGGGCGGCCGGTTCCCTCGTAGACGTCGATCACCTGGTCGGGGTGGCGGTCGCCGTAGCGGAGCACGCGGTCGGGCGGGCGTACCGGTCGGGACAGCAGGTCTTGGTAGGACATGTCGTGATCGTAGGAGCGCGTCCAGGGGCTTGACCTGGGGTTGCGCTGGCAGGAACGTGCCGCGGGGCGGCAGCAAGAAGACGGGCCGCGTACCGCCGCCGGGCGCCTCGCGCCGCGACCATGGGGGAGTGACGTCCGAGGGAAGCGAGGTTCGGCCATGTCCCCAATCCGCCGTGTCGTGGTGATCGGCTGTGGGTTGATCGGCACGTCCGTGGCGTGCGCGCTGCGGCGGGCGGGCGTCCGGGTCGAGCTGGCCGACCACGATCCGTGGGCGCTGGCGCAGGCCGCGCGGATGGGCGCGGGCACCGCGCTGCGGGCCGGGGCCGGGCCGGCCGACGTCGTCGTGATCGCCACGCCGCCCTCGTCGGTGGCCGCCGTGCTGCGGGAGGCGCAGGCCCGCGGGCTGGGGAGGGTCTACACGGACGTGGCCAGCGCCAAGACGCGGATCCTCGCCGAGGCGGAGAGCGGCGGTTGCGACCTGTCCTGCTACGTGCCCGGCCATCCGATGGCCGGGCGGGAGGTGTCGGGGCCCGGGGCCGCGCGGGCGGGCCTGTTCGAGGGCAGGACGTGGGCGTTGTGCCCCCATCCGGCCCTGTCACCGCGCGCGCTGCGCACGGTGGCGGCGCTGGCGACCGCGTGCGGGGCCGAGGTGCGGCTGCTCGCGCCGGACGCCCACGACCGGGCCGCCGCGGCCGTGTCGCACCTGCCGCTCGTCCTGTCGGCCGCGCTCGCCGCCCGGTTCGCGACCGGCGACCAGGACGAGCCCGCCGAACCGGCCGCGGGCGGGGACGCCGGCGGGTTGTCGCTGGCCGCCGGGGCGTTGCGGGACGTGACGCGGGTGGCCGGCAGCCCCGCCGGCATGTGGCGGGACATCCTGGCGCACAACGCGACCCCCGTGGCCGACCTGCTGGACGCGCTGACCCGCGACCTGAGCCGCGTCGCCGCCGCCCTGCGCGCCGCCGACGACGGCCCGGTGGCCGAGGTGCTGGCCAGGGGGAACGAGGGGCACGCGCGCATCGTCCGGGCCCTGTCGCGCACGCGGGCGGCGGAACGGGCGGCGTCCTGACCCCGCCGCGCGGCTGTCGGGCCCGCGCGGACGAACGGCCCCGAGTGCGCACGTGAGGACAAGCGCCCGCCGCCCGCGCGGCTTATGGTCCCCCCAAGGAAGACTCACGGGAGGACGCGCGACGTGGATCCGGCGGACGTCGACAGGCACGTCACCGACATCTGGAACACCGTGCTCGGCGCCGGCCCGGACGAGGCCGGCGCCACCTTCGGCGAGCTCGGCGGCACGGCGCTCGCCGCGCTGCGGATGGCCGCCCGGATCGAGGACCGGCTCGGGGTGGCCGTCGAACCGGCCGTCCTGCTGTGCGACGGGACGCTCGACGCGCTGCTCGGCCAGGTCAGGGCCAGGGCATCCGCGAAGATGTGGCCGCCGCGGCGCCGTTGCGACAATCACCAGCAGACCTTGAGAAGGGACGGCCCATGACCGGCGGACGCAGCCTCGCCGAGCTTCGCGAGAAGGTCGGCGACATCTGGTACGAGGTGCTCGACGTGCCCAAGGGGCTGGAGGCGGCGACGTTCTCCGACCTCGAAGGGGAGTTCGCGGCCGCGGCGCGGCTGGTCGGGCGGATCAAGGAGGAGCTGGGCATCTCCATCGACGTCGGCGACGTCTTCGACGCGGACCCGAACCTGGAGGCGCTGGTCGAACGCGTCGCCCTGGACGCGCACGTGCCGATGGCGGTGTAGACCCCGCGCTCACACCCGGGTTCCCGCGCGGCGGCGGGGACCCGGGGTTCCGTGTGCTCGACGGACTGCAAGCGGTTCAGGCGGGGAGGTGGTCCGCGTCGGCGGGCAGGGCGGCGTCCTCCAGGGCCCGCGCGCAGCCGCACGTACGGGTGCGCGGCAGCCGGGCCACGGTCGCCAGCACCAGCTCCCGCAGCCGGTCCAGCCCCTCGTGGAAGATCGTGAAGAGCTCGTCGCGCCGCGCGCCGGAGCCCACGCCGAGCCCGGCGTCCAGGTCCGTCACCAGCGCGACCGGCACGTAGCACAGGGCCAGTTCGCGGGCGAGCGCCGCCTCCGGGCAGGCCGTCATGTCGAGCAGCGACCACCCCTGCGCGGCGTACCACTGGGCCTCGGCCCGGCTGGACAGGCGCGGACCGTCGACCACCACCGTCGTCCCGCCGTCCACGCAGTCCTGGCCGGTCGCCGCCGCGGCGTCGAGCACCGTCTCGCGGCCCACCGGGCAGTACGGGTCGGCGAACGGCACGTGCACCGCCGCGTCGTCGAAGTAGGTCCGGACCCGTCCGCAGGTCCGGTCCACGAGCTGGTCGGGCACCACCATCACGCCCGGCCCCAGCTCGGGCCGGAGCGAGCCGACCGCGCACGGCGCGAGGATCTGCCGCACGCCCACCGAGTGCAGCGCCCACAGGTTGGCCCGGTAGTTGATCCGGTGCGGCGGCCGGCGGTGGTCGCGCCCGTGCCGGGGCAGGAAGGCGACCGTGCGGCCGCGCACCCGGGCCAGCGAGAGCGGCGCCGACGGCTCGCCGTACGGGGTGGTGAGCGCGACCTCCCGGGCCCCGTCGGCGACCGAGGAGAACCCGCTCCCGCCGATGATCCCGATCTCCGCGCCGATTCCGTTCATGATCAGCCTTTCGTCGCCGGTGCGGCCGGGACCCGGCGTAGGTGATCCGCCCGGCGGAAAGAGCCATCCGGGCATCAGGAGCATCGTGGCCTCCCGGCGCGTGCGGGGCATCTCCTGGATTGCCCGACCGGTCCCGACGCCGCACAGGGAAAGAACCCGCCGCGGCCGGCCGTGGTTATTCTCGAAAGCGAACCTTCGTCGCGCAGGTCATCGGAGAAGAATGCTCGACGCGAAATCTTGGATGATCTGTGTCCGGGAAATTCGAGTTTTTCCCGCCGCCAAGATGTGGAGCCGTTCCATGCCCAAAGTGATTCGCGTGCAGAGGCCGAAGAAACCGCGTACCCCCGTGACCGCACTCGACCTGCGCACCCCCGCCGGGCGCCGGCTGCCCTACTAGGAGGCGTCGGTGTCACGTCGTTTGTTCACCTCTGAATCGGTCACCGAAGGCCACCCCGACAAGATCGCCGACAGGATCAGCGACGGCATCCTGGACGCCCTGCTGGCGAAGGACCCCGGCAGCCGGGTCGCGGTCGAGACGCTGATCACCACCGGCATGGTGCACGTCGCGGGCGAGGTCACCACGCAGACGTACGTGGACATCCCCGGCCTGGTCAGGGAGACGATCCTGAAGATCGGCTACGACGCCTCCCAGAAGGGCTTCGACGGCGCCTCCTGCGGCGTGTCGGTGTCGATCGGCACCCAGTCGCCCGACATCGCCCGCGGCGTGGACGACGCCTACGAGCACCGCGGCGCGGCCGCCGCCGACGAGCTGGACCGGCAGGGCGCCGGCGACCAGGGCCTGATGTTCGGCTACGCGTGCGAGGAGACGCCCGAGCTGATGCCGCTGCCGATCATGCTGGCCCACCGGCTGGCCCGGCGGCTGGCGGAGGTCCGCAGGTCCGGGACGGTGCCGTACCTGAGGCCGGACGGCAAGACGCAGGTCACCGTCGAGTACGAGGGCGACCGGCCGGTCCGCCTGGACACCGTCGTGCTGTCCACCCAGCACGCCGCGCACGTCGACCTGGCCGACATGCTGACCCCCGACGTCACGCGCGAGGTCGTCGAGCCGGTGCTGGCCGAGGCGGGGATCGACACCACCGGCCACCGGCTGCTGGTCAACCCGACGGGCCGGTTCGAGGTCGGCGGCCCGATGGGCGACGCGGGCCTGACCGGACGCAAGATCATCATCGACACGTACGGCGGCATGGCCCGGCACGGCGGCGGCGCCTTCTCCGGCAAGGACCCCTCCAAGGTGGACCGGTCGGGCGCCTACGCCATGCGCTGGGTGGCCAAGAACGTGGTGGCCGCGGGGCTGGCCGGGCGGTGCGAGGTGCAGGTGGCGTACGCGATCGGCAAGGCGCGGCCGGTGGGCCTGTTCGTGGAGTGCTTCGGCACCGAACGGGTGCCTCAGCGGCGCATCCACGACGCCGTGCGCGAGGTGTTCGACCTGCGGCCGGCCGCGATCATCCGGGACCTGGACCTGCTGCGTCCCATCTACGCGGGCACCTCCGCCTACGGCCATTTCGGCCGCGACGAGTTCACCTGGGAGCGGGTGAACCGGACGGAGGAACTGCGGGCGGCGGCCGGGGTGTGACCGTGGCCCCGGTGAACTCCCGGGAAGAAAAGAAAATGGCTGGAAACGGCGGCGGGAAGTCAGCTTCCTGCCGCCGTTCCGCATTTCACGGGACGCCGTGGCGGCACATCATGGAAACAGCCTCAAAAAGCTGCGAGAAATTCGGAGGTCGCCGTGCCGGTCGTTTCAGAGATCGAGCCCTACCCGATGCCGGACGCCGCCGAGCTGCCGCCCGCCGCGGTCACCTGGACGCCCGACCCGCGCCGGGCCGTCCTGCTGCTGGTCGACCTGCAGCACGCCTGCCTCGACCTCTTCCCGCCCGGCGAGGCGCCGCTCACCGACCTGGTGCGCAACGTGACGGCGCTGCGCGAGCTGTGCGCGCGCCTCGGCGTGCCCGTCGCCTACGCGGCCCAGCCGGGCCTGCTGACCGGCGAGCAGCAGGGGCTGGCCAAGGACTTCTGGCGGCGCAGCGACCGCCTGGAGCCCGCCCGGCGCGGCTTCCCCGAGCCGATGGCCCCGGGACCGGGCGACTGGATCTTCACCCGGCGGCGCTACAGCGCCTTCCACGAGACCACCCTGCTGTGGTGGCTGCGCGAGTCGGGACGCGACCAGCTCCTCATCGCCGGCGTCTACGCCCACATCGGCGTCCTGACCACCGCGCTCGACGCCTTCACCCACGACATCCAGCCGTACGTGGTGGCCGACGCCGTCGCCGACCTCACCGCCGCCGACCACCGGCAGGCGCTCGGCTACGTCGCCGGCCGCTGCGGAGTCACCCTGACGACCAAGCAACTGCTCGCCGGACTGCCGCGCAATTTGTGAGTTGTCAGGCCCGGGATCGCAGCGGACACTGAACTCGCGATCTCCCGGAGCAGGCGCAACCGAAGGGGACCGAAGACCAATCGCCGGCGACCTCGCCGTGCCGGGACGACGCGTGACCGACGATCCCGGAAGCCGAGGTTCCCGCATGGCCACCCACACGGTGTCGACGTCCGGCGGCCTGTTGAGCGCGCTCAACACCCGCTACCACAAGCCCGCCCTCACCCTCTACCTCGTCGTCGTGCTCGCCCACTGGGCCGAGCACGTCGCCCAGGCCGTCCAGGTCTACGTGCTGGGCTGGCCGCTGAAGGAGGCGCGCGGCGTCCTAGGCATGCCCTTCCCATGGCTGGTCAGCTCCGAGTGGATGCACTACGGCTACGCGCTGCTGATGCTCATCGGCCTGCTGATGCTGCGCTCCGGCTTCACCGGCAGGTCCCGTACGTGGTGGAACATCTCGCTGGGCATCCAGGTCTGGCACCACCTGGAGCACCTGCTGCTGCTCCTGCAGGCGCTCACCGGGAACAACCTGGCGGGCCGTCCGGTGCCGACGAGCATCATCCAGCTCCTCGTCCCGCGCATGGAGCTGCACCTGTTCTACAACGGGCTGGTCTTCGTGCCCATGGTGGTGGCCATGCTCCTGCACCGCAGCCCCCGTCCGTCCGAGCGGGCGGCCATGCGCTGCGCCTGCGCGGTGTCGCCCGCGTGATGGCGGGCTCCGGGCGCCGCGGGGTCTCCCCGGCCTTCTCCTTCGCGCTCAGCCTGGTGGCGGGCTTCCTGCTGTTCCTGACCGTGCCGAACCTCGGCACGGTCGTCCGCGCCGCCCGCGCCGACGGCGTGCCCGGGGTGTTCGTGCCGCGCACGCTGGCGTGCATCACGCATCCGGGGCACGAGTCCTGCGTCTGGACGGGCGACTTCCGCTCCGACGACGGCACCACCGGCCGGACGGGCATCGAGATGTACGGCAGCGACCGCTACACCCACCGGGCCGGGCAGCCGGTCCGCGCGGTGGACATCGGCTCCGGCGGCCGCGTCTACGGGCCGGGCGGGTCGAACGAGTGGGTCTTCAGCGCCCTGCTCCTGGCCGTGGCGCTGGGCCTGCTGTGGTTCCTGCACGCCGGTTCGCTGCGGCGGCTGCTTCCCGCGTCCTCGCGGCCCGGGCTAGCACCGGACCCGGAGGTCGCCGGCCGCTCAGTGGCGGCCGGCGACGGCGTCGGACAGCAGAGCGCTGAGCGGGCCGGGCGCTGAGACCATCGGCCAGCAGCCGGTGTCCAGGGTGTGGAAGTCCCAGGACGGCGCCGCGCGCAGCGCGGACACGTCGGGCGACAGGCTGCCCTGGAAGTGGTCCAGGTCGCACACCACGTAGCTGGCCCGCTGCCGCTCCAGCGGCGTGCTGAGCACGGCGGCCTCGGCCACGGCGCGGCCGGGGTGGCCGACGAACCGGGCGGCCAGCCAGCGCGCCTGCGCCGCCGTGAGGCCCTGTCCCTCGGCCACCAGGGTGTGGTCGGGGGCCGGCCAGCGGCCCCCGCCCGTCTCGATCAGGCGCAGCTCCTGCTCCCGCTGCCGGTCGGGGAAGGCGTGCAGCATCGAACGGCCGTCGTGCGGCAGGAACGCCTCGACGTAGACGGTGTGGGCGACGCGGCCCGGCGCCCGGTCGGCGACCTGGCCGGCCACCAGCCCCGAGTAGCTGTGCCCGACGAGCACGACGTCGCGCAGCCCCTCGTTCTTCAGCAGGGTCAGCACCTCGTCCACGTGCGTCTGCAGGCCGACGCCGGCGACGTCGTCGCGCGGCCCGGACAGGCCGCGCAGGGTGACGGCGCGGGCGTCGTGCCCGAGCAGGCGCAGCCGCCGGACGACGGGCTCCCAGATCCACGCGCCCGACCAGGAGCCCGGCAGGAGGAGGAAGGTCCTTCGCATCTGGATCGTCCTCCTAGTCACGCGACGCCGGCCAGCGGCCCCGGCAGGGGGCCCCGTGCGAAGTCTGCCCGCGCCGCGGGCAGGTGGAACTCCACCGCCTCGACCGGACGGCCGGTGATCACCGCGACCGCGGCGACGTAGCCGCGGCCCGGCGACAGGACGCGGAACCGCAGGCTCTCCGGCGGGATGTCCAGCGGCCAGCTCAGCAGGGCCGGGTCGTCGGCCGGCCCGCTGACCGCCACCTCTGTCGGAGGCACCCGCAGGCCGTGCCCGGTGGCCTTGAGCGCCGCCTCCTTGCGCACCCAGACCTTCGCGAACGCCTCGTACCTGTCCTCCTGGGGGAACGCCTCCAGGACGGCCAGCTCGGCCTCGGTGAGCGCGCAGCGGGCCAGGTCGTCCACCGGGTCGGCGGGCACGGCCTCCACGTCCACCCCCAGGGGGCCCTCGGTCGTCACGGCCACCGCGACCCGGTCCTCGGAGTGCGAGACCGACACGTGCAGCGGGAAGCCGGGCGCCCGGACCTGCGGCTTGCCGTGGTACCGGGTGCAGTCGGGGCACGACCGGTCCACCACGACGTCCTCGGGACGCACGCCGAGCTGCACGGCACTCGCGGTGCGCAGCAGCCACGAGCCGGTCAGGAAGCGCCTGCGGTCGGGCTCGCGGCGGAAACGCGCGGCCCGTTCGAGCTCGGGCTCGCTGAGCACCGACAGCAGGGTCCCCTCCGGATGGTCCCGCGGACCGGCCCACCAGACCTGGCACTCTCCGGGCGCCACCACAGATGCGATCACTGGTCTTCCTCCCTTGCGGCTGTGCTGCTGTGGGACAGGACGCGGCAGGCCACCAGCTCCCACCGGTCCACCTCGGGGTTGGCGAGGGTCTGCGTCACCTCGGCGCGCACCTGCGCGCTGGTCAGGGGCTCGTCCACGCGCATCCGGATGACGATGTCCCCGCCGGCCTGGGTGAGGTCCTTGTGCCAGTGGCCCGGCAGGAGCGCCATGATGCGGATCCCGTCGATCGGGGAGCCGAGGATCGGCATCCCGCGCACCTGGCGCATCGTCACCTGGATCAGCATGGCTTCCTCGTCGCCGTGCGGCGTGAAGGGGCGAACATGGGGTCTCATCTCCATCTCGTCTGCCGGAGGTCTGTCTCTCGTACCTCCACTGTGGGATCCGGGACGGGCGCGATCCAGGGATGGGGACGTCAGGAAGCTGCAGGCCGCCGCCGCATGTTGTCACCGGCCCGCTCCTGGTCCTAGGTCCAAGGTCCCGGGGCACGCTGACCGGACGGCCGATCCCGCGGACCGCGGCGGGCGGCATAGTCGTCCCGGAGACGGCGCGGAACACCTGGGGAGGGGCGATGACCGGACCGGACGGCCCGAGCCCGGGCGCCGCCCACCCCAGTGCCCTCAGGGGGTGTGCCAACAAGTGTCCGCCGGTTCCGGTGCAGCCATGACAGGCCACCGGACCCCGTACGGACGAAAGGCACATCCATGTCCATCACCCGCTCCCCGGCCCGCATCCGGCGGCCGGGGTGGAGCCTCGCGCTGCTCGCGCTGGGGCATCTGATCATCAGTCTCGACTTCACCATCATCTATGTGGCCCTGCCGGACATCGCCTCCGATGTCGGCTTCACGGCGCACACCCTGCAATGGGTGGTCACCGCGTACGCCGTCCTCTACGGAGGCTTCCTGCTGCTCGGCGGGCGCCTGTCCGACCTGGCCGGACGCCGGCGGATGTTCGTGCTCGGCATGGCGCTGTACGGCGTGGCCTCCGTACTGGGCGGCCTGGCCACGGCGCCGGCGGTGCTGCTCGCCGGGCGCGGTCTGCAGGGCCTGGCCGGCGCGGTCTTGTTCCCCGCGGTGCTGGCCCTGGTCAACACCGCCTTCGCCGAGGGCAGGGAGCGCAACCGCGCGCTGACGGTCTGGGCCATGGCGGGCGCCGGCGGGCTCACGGCGGGCGCGCTGGCCGGCGGGGTGCTCACCCAGGCCCTGGGCTGGCAGGCCGTGTTCTACGTCAACGTGCCGCTGACCGCCGTGGGCGCCGTCGCGGCCTTCGTCCTGCTGCCTCCCGACGGCCGCGCCACCCGGGGCAGCGTGGACGTGCCCGGGACGCTGACCGGCACCGCCGGCATCACGCTGCTGATCTTCGCGGTCGCGCACGGCTCGGAGGCGGGCTGGGCGCGGGCCGAGGTGGTCGCGGCGGCCGTGCTCGCGGCGGCCCTGGGGGCGGTGTTCCTGCGCGTCCAGGCCCGCGGACGGACGCCGCTGATGCCGCTGCGGCTGTTCCGCAACCGGGCGCTCAGCGGCGCGGTCGTGGTCATCCTCGTCTTCGGCCTGACGATGCAGGCCGTGCCGTACTTCCTGACCCTGTACCTCCAGGACGTCCTCGGCTTCGACGCCCTGGAGACCGGCCTGGCGTTCCTCGGCCCGACCCTGTCGATCACGGCCGGCAACTTCCTCAGCGAGCGGCTGGTCCACCGGCTCGGCACCCGCGGCACGCTGATCGCCGGCATCGTCGTCAACGCCGTGGGCGCCGTGCTCCTGGCCCCCGGCATGCAGGGGGACGGATCGCTCCTCACCGTCCTGCCCGGGGTCGTCGTCATCGGCCTGGGCATGGGCATCACGTACGAGGCCATGTGGATCGCGGCCGGCACCGGCGTCCCGGCGGACGAACAGGGCCTGGCCTCCGGGGTGGCCTCCACCGCGCTGCAGGTGGGCACCGCGGCGGGCCTGGCGGTCCTGGTGGCCGTCGCCAATCACGGCATCGAAGGGCTCGCCGGGCAGGCGCTGCGCGACGCCTCCGCCGAGGGGATGCGCGCGGCGGTCCTCGTCCTGGGCGCCGTCATGCTGGCGGGCGTCCTGGCCGCGCTCAGGCTCCCCGGCCGGCCCGCCCGGACGGCCGCGGCCGTCCCCCGCGCCGGCCAGGGGAACTGACGGGCAGCCCTACAAGGGAAGGTTGCCGTGTTTGCGCGGCGCCACGTGCTTGCGCTTGTCGCGCAGCATGGCCAGCCCGCGTGCCACCGCCGACCTCGTCTCCACCGGGTCGATCACGGCGTCGACCAGGCCGCGCTCGGCCGTGTACGCCGGATGGACCAGCTCGCGGGTGTACTGCTCCAGCAGCTCCGCCCGCCGGGCGGCGGGGTCGGCCGCGGCGGCCAGCTCCTTGCGGTGGATGACGTTGACCGCCCCCTCGGCGCCCATCACCGCGATCTCGTTGGTCGGCCAGGCCAGCGACAGGTCGGTGCCGATCGAGCGGGAGTCCATCACGATGTACGCCCCGCCGTAGGCCTTCCTGACGATGACCTGGACGCGCGGCACGGTCGCCTCGCAGTAGGCGTACAGCAGCTTGGCGCCGTGCCGGATGACGCCCGAGTGCTCCTGCTCCTTGCCGGGCAGGAAGCCAGGCACGTCCACGAGCGTGACCAGGGGGATGGAGAAGGCGTCGCAGAACCTGACGAACCTGGCCGCCTTCTCCGCAGCCGACACGTCCAGCACGCCGGCCAGCACCGTCGGCTGGTTGCCCACCACGCCGATCACCTGGCCGTCGATCCGGGCCAGCGCGCAGATCACGTTGGGCGCCCAGCTCTGGTGCAGTTCGAGGAAGTCGCCGTCGTCCACCACCTCGGCGATGACCAGCCGCATGTCGTACGGCTTGTTCGGCTCCACCGGCACGATCTCGGCCAGCCGGGGCCGGGCGTCGCCGGCCGCGGCCCGCGCGGGCAGCGCCGGCGGGCGGCTCATGTTGTTGCTCGGCAACATCGAGACCAGGTCGCGCACGGCGGCCAGGCAGCTCTCCTCGTCGTCGTGCACGAACGTGGCCAGCCCGGACCGGCTGGCGTGCACCTGCGCGCCGCCCAGCTCGGCGTGCGTGATGCGCTCGCCGGTGACCGCCTCGACCACGTCCGGGCCGGTCAGGTAGAGCTGGGCGGTGTCGCGCACCATGAACGTGAAGTCGGCCAGCGCCGTCGAGTACGCGGCCCCGCCCGCGCACGGGCCGAGCACGACGGCGATCTGCGGGATCACCCCCGACGCCTGCACGTTGCGCTGGAAGATGCCGCCGTAGCCGTTGAGCGACAGCACGCCCTCCTGGATGCGGGCCCCGCCGCTGTCGTTGAGCCCGATGAACGGCGACCCGCTGGACAGCGCCAGGTCCATCACCTTGTGGATCTTCTGCGCGTGCGCCTCGCCGAGCGAGCCGCCGAAGACGGTGAAGTCCTGCGCGTAGACGAAGACGCGGCGGCCGTCGATGGTTCCGGATCCGGCCACGACCCCGTCGGTGTGCGGCCGCTGGGCCTCCATGCCGAGCCCCTGGGCCCGGTGCCGCCGGAACATCTCGATCTCCAGGAACGAGCCCTCGTCCAGCAGCAGGTCGAGTCGTTCGCGCGCGGTGCGCTTGCCCAGCGCGTGCTGCCGCTCCACGGCCTGCGGGCGACCGCGCGCGATGTCCTCGCGCGCGCCGGCGAGCTCCTCGCGCAGGCGGTCCATGGCCGACGGCGGGGCTTCCTGGAGGACCTCGGGGGAGATGGTCATCGTTTCCTCCTCGGACTCTTCCGGTACGTCCAGTTAAAGATCGATGGCTGTTCCATGTCACCTCCTGCAGTGCTTGACCGGCCGGACGTGGCAGGAAGCGGAAACGCCCTGCAGCTTGCTGCCTCGCCGAAGCCTGGTTCGCGCCCCCGCCGCGGCGCAAAGTTGGAAGTGCAAGGAAGCAGCGACAAGGACCGCCGAGAAAGAGGCAGTGAAATGACGCACAGCATTGTTGCCAAGAGGATTTCCCAGTGGATTATCGCGATTGTCTCCGGGATGCTCGTCTGGGCCGTCGGCGCCACCGCCGCGCAGGCCGCCGCCGCTGCCACCGACACGGTCGTGCTGCAGGCGGACGGCAACACCTGGCCCGCGCCGGCCGGCCCTGACGGCAACACCTGGCCGCTGCCCACCCCGCTGCCCTCCCCGCAGGGCAACACCTGGCCGTAAAAAGCCCCGACACCGGAAAGGAATTGACCGTGAATTTCGCCGAGGAGGTCTGCTTATAGAAAAGGGCCGAGCACGAGAGAACCCCCGCGACCGGGTCGCGGGGGTTCGTCATGTCGTACGACAGGAAACGACGGAAGAAACGCGTCAGATCCAGTTCTCCTCCTTGGCGCGCAGCGCGGCCTGGAAACGGTTGACCGCGCCGAGCCTGGCCATCAGGTCGGCGACGTAACGGCGGTAGGTGCGCACCGAGATGTCCAGCTCGCGGGCGGCGATCTCGTCCTTGTCGGCCGTGGCCATGACCGCCAGCACCCGCTGCTCCATCTTCGACAGCGTCGGCTCCTCGCCGGGCGGGTCGAGGTGGTCGGCCAGCGGCACGGCCGCCTTCCACAGGCCCTCGAAGTAGATGACGAGCTGGGAGATCAGGCCCGGCTCGCGGACCAGCAGCGCGCCCGTGGAGTGCGCCTTGGGGTCGATCGGGACGACGGCCACGCTGCGGTCGTACATGAGCATGCGGTCCATCGGCTGGTCGGTGACGCGGATCTCGGCGCCCAGGTGCGCCAGCTCGCGCAGGTACGACACCATGCGCTGGTCCTCCAGCGCCTTGGGGTGGAAGATCTCGCGCAGGGCCAGGCCGCGCCGCAGCGAGCGCGTGTCGAGCGGCAGCGCCGACTCGATCATCACCTCGTTGAACGGGCCGCCCGGGTGCAGGCAGAGCGTCTCCTTGTAGGAGAAGAAGGCCAGGTCGTCCAGACGCTGGCGGACCCGCGCGCCGCTCTCCACCCGCTCGATGTCCAGCACCGCGTTGGAACGGTCGCCCTCCCGCTTGTCCTCCAGGAAGCTGGAGATGGCGTCGCGGGCGCCGAACACCCGGCGGATCTCCGCGTTCAGCTCCTCCAGGCGCTGTTCGACCAGGCGCTCGATGGCGATCCGCGGCTCGGTCGCGGTGACCCGGTGGCGGTCGTTCAGGTCGAGCATGGCGAGCCGGTCGAGCGTCTCCACCGCCGACTCCACCGTCTCGGGATCGAGGTCCAGGGCCTCGGGCACCGAGCCGACGCTCTCGCCCCGATGGCGCAGGAAATAGCGGTAGACCGCCTCCGCTTCGGGGGTGACTCCAATGACGGACAGATCCACGCCCCACCTCCCGGGGGTTCGGCGGCCGGAGCTTGCAGTTCCATTATCGGAATCCAGACGGCCGGCGCTCCTCGCAGGTTGCGGTGTCCGGTGAGGTCAGGGCACGGGACAGGGCAGCACGGTGGCCCCGGGCGCGGCCCGGTAGCACAGGGCCCCCGGGCACAGCACCTTGACGACCTCGCCGTCGGCCCGCACGGCGACCGGCTCGTGCCCGAACCGGCGCGCGGCGATCTCCGGCCAGCCGGACGGACGCAGCCCGCTCACCTCGTCCACCAGTCGCGGATCGGCGTCGACGGCCAGGCGCTCCAGATGGGCGGCGTAGTCGCCCTCCCGCTGCCACACGGCGAACCGGCGCAGGCAGTCGGGCAGCTCCAGCGTGCTCCACGGCTGCGCCCTGGCCGCCATCGCGCGCAGGAACGCCTCGCACACGGCCGACTTCACGGTCCGGCCGGCCGCCGCGGCCAGCGTCGCGCCCTCGCCGCCGACGGTCACCAGGGCGACCCGGAGATCGGGCACCGACAACACGAACGCCGACATCCGCAGCCCCAGCCCCGAGGCCGCGGCCGTCACGCCGGGCGGCAGCAGGCGGTCCAGCGAGCCGGAGACCCGCAGCAGCGGCTCGCGCGGCTCGGCCCACCAGCGCGCCACCACGTCGTGGGCGACCACCTCGGCGATCGCCTCCGGCACGCCGCTGTCCACCACGCCGCTGGTGGCCGGCTCGACCAGGCATTCGTGCCCGCCCGTCCAGACGATCTCGACGGGCAGCCGGTAGCGCCGCCCGCTGAGCAGGCCGGTGCCGGGCACGTGCCGCCGAAGGCTCGCGGGCGGGTCGGCGAGGAAGTCCGACAGGCGCAGCTCCGTCCCCGTCCACGCGGTCTGGGGGCCGTCGCCGGGCAGGCGGCGCAGGCGGCGCAGGGCGGCCAGCCGGGCCAGCGCCCGCGCCCTGCTCTGGGCCTCGTAGCCGGCGAACCCGGCGACGATGACGGCGAGCTCGTCCTGCGGGGATTCGGCGCAGGCCAGATGGACGGCGCCACCGAGGCAGTCGGCCATCGGCGCGAACATCTCACCGGCCGTCTCGGCGGCCGTCTCACCGGCCGTCTCACCGGCCGTGTCACGGGCCATGTCACCGGGCGCCTCACCGGTCGTCTCCGTCACCGGCCACGAGCCCGCGGGCGTGGATGCCATCGCTTCTCCTCCGGAGCGCGACGGCCGTCGCGGCCGCCGCATCCCCAGTACACGCGGGGCCCGACGGGCCCGTCAACGCTCCGGCGGCCATCCCGCAATCCGGGAGAAACCCGTCAGCAAGCTGCCACGACCGCCAGCTTGCTGACGCCGCCGGACCCCCTGCGGACGGCCCGCGCCCGGCACCGTGGAAGGCGGAACCAGCCCGCGAGCAGAGCAGCGAGAAGGCATGTCATGGACTCTTTCAACATCGCCGCACGATTCCTCGACCGCGCCGACGGCGCCAGGACCGCGCTCGTCACCCGCCAGGGCCGCGTCGACTACGCGACGCTGCGCGCCCTGGCCGACCGCGCCGGCAACGCGCTGCGCGAGCTCGGCGTACGCCGCGGCGACCGGGTGCTCATCGCCGCCGACGACAGCGTGGAGTCGGTCGCCACCTGGTACGGCGCCCAGAAGATCGGCGCGGTCACCGCCGAGGTCTACACGTTCCTGCGGCCCAAGGACTACCGCTACTTCGCCGGCTACGCCCGTCCGCGCCTGGTGGTGGCGGGGCCGTCCGCGCTGGAGAGCCTGCGCGCGGCGGGGCTGACCGGGCTGCTCGTCACCGGCGTGCCGCGTCACCTGCTGCGCCCCGGCGAGCACCACTTCGACACCCTGGTCGCCGCGCAGGACGCGCGGCTGGACCCGGTGCCGGTCGCCGCCGGGGACGTGGCGCTGTGGAAGTTCACCACCGGCAGCACCGGCGCGCCGCGCGCCTGCGTGCTGCCCGCCAGGAGCCCGCACGTCAGCTTCGACTCCTACGCCCGCGGCGTGCTGGACCTGCGCCCGGACGACGTGGTGCTGCCCGTGCCCAAACTCTTCTTCGGCTACGCCCGCGACCTGACCGCCCTGTTCCCCTTCGGCGTCGGCGCGGCCGGCGTGATCTTCCCCGAGCGCAGCCGGGTCGAGACGATCTTCGAGCTGATCGCCGAGCACCGGCCCACGGTCCTGGTGAACGTGCCCACGATGATGAGCGCCATGCTCGCCCACCCCGACGCCGACCGGCAGGACCTGAGCTGCCTGCGGCTGTGCACGTCGGCGGGCGAGGCGCTGCCGCCCGAGCTGCACCGCCGCTGGAGCGACACCTTCGGCGTGGAGGTGGTGGACGGGCTCGGCTCCTCCGAGGCGTACCACATCTTCCTGTCCAACCGCCCGGGACGGGTCCGGCCCGGCACGCTCGGCCAGGTCGTCCCCGGCTACCGCGCCCGCGTCGTGGACCCCGAAGGGCAGGAGGTCCCCGACGGCGAGAGCGGGCGGCTGGAGGTCACCGGTGACGCCGTCGCGCTGGAGTACTGGCAGGACCCGGAGCGGACCGCGAGCACGTTCGTGGGCGAGCGGACCGTGCGCTCGGGCGACCTGGTGACCAGGGACGCCGACGGCTACTTCCGCTACCGGGGACGGGCCGACGACCTGCTGAAGGTGGGCGGGTCCTGGGTGGCGCCCGCCGAGATCGAGAACTGCCTGCGCGAGCATCCGGCCGTGGCCGAGTGCGCGGTGGTCGGGTACCGGCTGCGCGGGCTGACCCGGCCGCACGCGTACGTGGTGGCCTCGGCGGCGGTCGAGGCGGCCGAGCTGAAAGCGTTCGTCCGGGCCCGGCTGGCGGCGCAGAAGTTCCCCCGGCGGATCACGTTCGTGGCGCGCCTGCCGCAGACGGCCTCGGGCAAGGTGGACCGCCGAGCGCTGGAGGCAGGGCTGGAGGCAGGGCTGGAGGCAGGGACGTGAGAAGCGGGCGCGCCCGGGACTGGGGGAGTTCCGGACGGGCGCGCCCGCGGTTCGGGAGGGCTTCTCAGACGCCGGCGCGGGCGAACTGGCCGGGACGCCGGCCGGCGCCGGCCGGCCCGCGGTAGGCCTGCGCGATGTCCAGCCAGCGGTCGGCCTCGGCGCCGGTCGCCGTGACCGCCACGTCGGCGCGGTGCCGCCGCCTGGTCACCAGCAGGCAGAAGTCCTCGGCCGGGCCGCTGATCCGCTGGGCGGCGTCCTCGGGGCCGTAGGCCCACACCTCGCCGGAGGGGCCGGTGATCTCGAAGCGGAACTCCTCGGCCGGCGGGGTCAGGCCGCGCGACAGGTAGCCGAAGTCCCGGGTGAGCACCGCGAAGACGACCAGGTGCCGCAGCCGGTCGGTGCGCTCCAGCCGCACGCCGAGCGCGTCGGCGACGTCCTGCCCGTGGGCGAAGGTCTCCATGATGCCCGCGCACGCCAGCACGATCGGCGGCAGCGGGTTGACCAGCCACGGCACGACCTCGCCCGCGGGCACGGCGGCCAGACCGGCGTGCACCTCCGACCGTCCGGCCCGCCACTTGGCCAGCAGCGTGTCCGGCGAGTCGTTCTCGAACGCCTTGAGCGCGGCGTTCACCGCGCCGTCGAAGTTCTTCTCGGCGCCGGCGGTCATGGCCGTGAACGCCTCCGCGTCGGTGGCGGCGGCGGTGGCCAGGCGGAAGATGAAGGCCAGGTGGGCGATCTGGTCGGCGATCGTCCAGCCCGGCGCGGGGGTGGGCAGCTTCCACTGCTGGGCGTCCAGGCCCGACACCAGCGCGTCGAGCTGGTCGCCGTCGGCCGCCAGGTCGTCGAGCACTACCTCTAGCTCGGTCACGTCCTCGTTCCTTTCAGTCGGCTGTCGATACGGTCGGAAGCGGGGTGGCGGGCGGCCCGGACCAGGCGGCGGTCCAGCGGGCGGCTGTCATGGCCGCCCAGGAGGCCGCCTCGACGAGCGCGGTATCGGCGAGCGCGGCCGAGCCCGGCGTCGCGGCCCGGAACTCGCCGACCGTCCGCGCGTCCACCTGGTGGGAGGCCAGCGCGGTCAGCAGCGCCAGCCGGGCGGCCGGACGCTGCGCGGGCGGCAGTGCGGCGGCGGCCCGCCCGGCCCAGCCGCTGCCGGGGCCGGGCGGGACGCCGTCCCAGCCGGACACCCGCTCGGCGACCAGCTCGCGGACCGGGACGGGCAGCCGCCGCGCGCCGCCCTCCTCGATCGCCGCCGCGGCCCTGGCGAACGCCTCGCCGAGCCGCGGGACGCCGCCCGCCCAGGCCAGGTCGTCCGGCAGCGGCGCACCGGGCAGCAGGTCCAGCGAGCCGCCTGGGGTCGCGGGCCGCCGCGCGGCGGGCGGCATGAGCGCGCCGAACACGCGCAGCGCGGGCCCGCGCGCCGCGCCCGGCAGTTCCGGCGGCAGCGGCGAGTCGCCGAGGAACACGTTGACCATGCGGTTGAGGTACTGGAAGGTCACCGCGACCGCCACGAGCTCCACGGCCGCCGCCCCCGTCACCGGCGGGCCGCCGGCCCCGGGCGCGGCGCTCGCCCTGGCCCAGACGGCCAGCGGCCGCAGCCGGGGATCGGCGGGGGTCAGCGCGCGCAGGGTCGCGCCGTGCACGTCCACGCAGTACGGGCAGGCGTTGCCGGCCGAGACCTCCCTCGCCACCAGCTCCCCGGCCACCCGGCCGGCCGCCCCGGCGGCGAGCAGCGACTCGCGCAGGACCAGCCAGCACGCGGCCAGGGCGCGGGGCGCGGGGGAGTGCAGGGCCACCGGCGGCGCGAGCATGCCGAAGTCCCGCTCGACCTGCTCGTACACCCGGGCCACCAGGCCATGGGCGGCGCCCGGCCGCACCGGGCGGACGTGCCGCACCTGGGCGAGCGCGCCGGGCGCCGTCATCCGGCTGAGCAGCCGTCCCATCGCCGGTGCCCTACCCGCGCAGCGCGGCGGCGGCCAGCGACGCGGTGGCCCGGCGGCCGGCGGTGGAGCCGTCCGGGGCGGGCGCGCCGTAGGAGACCCGCACGCCGCGCTCCCGCGCGGCCCTGACGATCCCCGGCACGGCCCGCTCGGCCAGCGCGGAGATGGTCATCGCCGGGTTGACGGTCAGCGCGCCCGGCACGGCCGAGCCGTCCGTGACGAAGATCCCCGGGTGCCCGCGCAGCTCGTGCCCGTCGTCCAGCGCCGAGGTGTACGGGTCGTCGCCGATCCGGCACGAGGCCAGCGGATGCACCGTGTACGCGCCGACCAGGTCGTTCGTCCAGGGCGTCACCGTGGCCAGCCCGTCGCGCTCCAGGATCTCCTTGCACTCGGCGTCGGCCATCGCCCAGGCGGCCGAGGTGTTCGCGGTCGGCTTGTACGACAGCCGGCCGACGCCCAGCATCTGCTGGGAGACCCGGTCGGCGTTGCCGCGCACGGGCGGCGGCCCGAAGACGCCCTCGTTGTCGTCCTCGATCATCTGGAAGATGATCAGCCAGGACCGCCAGCGTTCCAGCATCTCCTTCTTGCGCAGCCCGAACCACGCCGGGTCGGGGCCGCCGGCCAGCGCGAGGATGGTGCCGAGGCCGGGCGGGAAGTAGAGCTGCTCCAGCGAGTAGCGGGTGTACTCGGGCAGCGAGCCGTCCAGCCGGTCCCAGTTGGCCACCGTCGGGCCCTTGCCGATCTGGTTGGCCGCGTACGCCAGGCCGTCGCCGCGCTCCAGGCCCAGCACCTCGCGCACGCGCTCCTCGTTCAGCACGGCGGTGTTGAGCCGCTCGCCGTTGCCGGAGAAGTAGCGGCCAACGGCGTGCGGCATCGCGCCGAGCGCGGCCTCGCTGCGCTGCAGGATGACCGGCGTGGCGGCGGCGCCGGCGGCGAGGACCACCACCTTGGCCTCGATCGTGCCCTCGCCCTCGGTCAGGCGGTAGTCCTCGCCATGGACGATCTTGTAGTGCACCCGGTAGGAGCCGTCGGGCGTCCTGTCGATGCGCTGCACCTCGTGCAGCGGCCTGATCCTGGCGCCGTGGGCGAGCGCCGCCGGCAGGTAGTTGACCAGCAGCGACTGCTTGGCGTCGAACCGGCAGCCGGCCATCATCCAGTTGCAGTTGACGCAGGCCCCGGTGTCCACGGCCGCGGGCACGGGGTTGGCGGTGCGGCCCGCGTGCCGGCAGGCCGCCGCCCACAGGCCGCCGGAGTACGAGACGTCCTCCCAGCCCTGCTGGGTGATGGAGATCGACTCGGCGACCCGGTCGTACCAGGGGTCGAGGGTGTCGCGGCTGATCGCGGCCGGCCACATGCGGCGCTTGATGCTGCCGCGGCGCTCGAAGACGAACCGCGGCGCGCGCGGCATGGCCGCGAAGTAGACCACGCTGCCGCCGCCCACGCAGTTGCCGCCCAGCACGCTCATGCCGTCGCCGACGGTGAAGTCGAAGATGCGGGTGTAGGACGAGCCCAGCTTGAAGTCGTGCTCGTAGTCGGCGGACTCCAGCCACGGGCCGCGCTCCAGCATGATCACGTCGGCGCCGCCGGCGGCCAGGTGGTAGGCGGGGATCGCGCCGCCGAAGCCGCTGCCGATCACCAGCACGTCGGTGCGTTCGACGCCGTTCATGCGGGGCTCCCTGAAGCTGTCGTGTCCGGGTGGATGTCGGCGAGGGGACGGCCGTAGGAGTAGGCGGGGAAGCGCCACAGCCCGTCCGCGTCGGGCGGAGTGATGCCCATGGCGGTCAGGCCGGGATGCCCGGCCCTGATGGCGTCGGCGGTGTGCAGGTGGGCGGCGGAGTCGTAGGCCATGTAGCAGAACAGCACCAGCAGCACCCACAGCGCCTTCTCCGGGTGGCCGGGCGCGGTCAGCGTGCGCACCAGCGCGCCGCGCTCCTCGAACGGCAGGGCCACGAACGCGGGCACGCCCTCCTCCAGCACGATGCCGTGCTGGTCGGCGTGGGCGCGGGCGTGCTCGTTCAGCGAGCGGGCGTAGTCCTCCAGGCCCTCGGAGACACCGGTGGCGTCCCATTCCAGCAGCTCGACGGCGCCGGCCGCGACCGCGCCGCCCGTCGGGCTCATGCCCGCCACCGCCCGGTCGTCCGGGCCGCGCTTGGGGCCGGGCACGATGGTGTCCGCGAGCGCCTCCAGCGTCTCCACCCTCGTCTCGTAGAGCAGTGGACCCATGGGTACTCCCTCGTTCAGGTCGGCTTTCGGTCGGTACGGTCGGCGGGGTCGGTGCGCGCCAGCGCGGCCCGCAGGGTGCTCAGCGCCCTGACGGTCTGGCTGCGGACCGTGGAGGACTCGTTGCCCATGACCCGGGCCGTGTCCTCGGCGCTGCGCCCCTCCCAGAACCGGAAGAAGATCGTCGCCCGCTGCCGCGGCCCGAGCCTGGCCAGCGCGCCCATCAGCACGATGCGCTCGCCCACCAGGTCGTAGGGGTCCAGCGCCGCGGCCGCGTCGGGCGGCGCCCCGCTGAGCACCTCCCGCGACCAGCGCAGCGACCTGCGGTCGCTGATGAGCAACCGCCGCATGATCTGCCGCGCGTACGCCTCGGCGCGGTCGCGCCGGTCGAGGCCGTCCCAGTGCCGGTGCAGCGCCAGCAGGGTGCGCTGGACGAGGTCGTCGGCCTCGTGCCAGTCGTCGGAGAGCCGGAAGGCCACCCGGCGCAGCATGGGCCTGGCCTCCCGCGCGAAATCAGCGAATTCCTGCCCCCGTACATCGGCCATCACCCTCACCCCCGGAACACGGCCGTGCAATTTCCGCTTTCTTCGGCATGCTCAGAATTGAATGTGCGGTGCGCCGCAACAACCCCTAACGGACGCCCCCGCGCCCTTATCCACAAAGGCACCGGCGCCACCCCCTATTCGCCCCCCGTGGACCCCTGTTCTTCTCTCCGTACGCTGCCCGGCCCGTTCTCGCGCACATACGCTCGCGACGTGAGCGCCTCCGGTGCGGCATTACTGGCGATCAGCGACCTCCACGTCGGATTTCCCGAGAACAGGGCGGCCGTCGAGGAGCTGCGCCCGCGCACCGCGGACGACTGGCTGCTGGTGGCGGGGGACGTCGCCGAGCGGCTGGACGCGTTCGAGCAGACGCTCGGCCTGCTCGGCGAGCGCTTCGCCAAGGTGGTGTGGGCGCCGGGCAACCACGAGCTGTGGACCACGCCCGGCGACCCCGGCCTGCGCGGCGAGGAGCGCTACCGGCGCCTGGTGCAGATCTGCCGGCGCCTCGGCGTGCTCACGCCCGAGGACCCGTACGCGGTCTGGACGGGGGAGGGCGGCCCGGTGGCCGTCGTCCCCCTGTTCCTGCTGTACGACTACAGCTTCCGCCCGCCGGGCACCACCCGGGAGCAGGCGCTCGGCCTGGCCCGCGAACAGGGGGTGGTGTGCAGGGACGAGTTCCTGCTGCATCCCGAGCCGTATCCCAGCAGGCAGGCGTGGTGCCGGGCCCGGGTGCGCGAGAGCGAACTGCGGCTGGACGCGCTCGACCCGGCCCTGCCCACGGTCCTGGTCAACCACTTCCCGCTGCTGCGCGCCCCCACCCGCGTCCTGCGGCACCAGGCGCTGGCGCAGTGGTGCGGCACCGAGCAGACGGCCGACTGGCACCTGCGCTTCCGTGCCGCCGCGGTCGTCTACGGCCACCTGCACATCCCGGGCACGAGCTGGCACGACGGGGTGCGCTTCGAGGAGGTCTCGCTCGGCTACCCGCACGAGCGGCGGCCGCACCACCGCGACGGCCGGGTGCTCAGGCAGCTGCTGCCGGCCCCCCGCCGCGAATGGGCCCTATAAATCGCATTCTCAGATAAATTGCCGAGATTTCCGAAGATTTCCCAAAAAAGGGCGATTTGTCATGCAGCGTACTGCACGCCCGAGAGCGTGTACCAGGTGGCAACCGAAAGGCAATGCATCCGGAGCGCCGAGGAATCGTCGCGCCTCCCGGGAATTCTCCGGCCGGAGAATCGACGGGGGACGCGCGCCCGAGGGCTTCCGGGTTCCGGGAGACCATATGGACGACGTCATCGAACGAGCGGTCCTGCGGGTCATCGAGAGCATGCAGGAGAACCACGGCGAGCAGCTCACCATTGACGACATGGCGCGGACCGCGATGTTCAGCAAGTTCCACTTCTCGCGCGTCTTCCAGCGCGTGACCGGGCTGTCCCCTGGACGGTTCCTGTCCGCGGTGCGGCTGCGCGAGGCCAAACGCCTGCTCGTGTCCACCTCGCTCAGCATCACCCACATCAGCCACCAGGTCGGCTACTCCAGCGTGGGCACCTTCAGCTCGCGCTTCACCCACAGCGTGGGCCTGTCGCCGAGCAGGTACCGGCAGTTCCTGAGCGTCACGGCGGCGGACCTGGCCGGCGGCGGGCGCGTGTTCGGCGGCCCGGCGGCGACCCTGCACGGCGTCGTGACCTCGCCGCTGGCCGACCGGCCGGTGTTCGCCGGCGTCTTCCCCGGCCAGATCCTGGAGGGCAGACCGGCGAGCTTCACCCTGATCAGCCGGCCCGGCCCGTACGTGCTGGAGAACGTGCCCAAGGGCAGCTGGTACCTGATCGCCCAGTCCGTGGCCGAGTCCCGCGAGGACGCCGTGCACCACCCGCCCCAGGGTGACGCCGCGACGTGCATCGCGCGGATCGGGCCGATCGAGGTGGGCGGCGGCGGCGGCGAGCGCGCCGACCTGCGGCTGCGTCCCATGAACGCGCTCGACCCGCCCGTCCTGCTCGCCCTGCGCGACCTGCTGGCCTGGACCGACACCCACACCTGACAAGAAGGGGTGGCACGTGCGGAAGGGCCCGCGGTCGATTTCCGCGGGCCCTTCCGTGACTTCCGGGCCGATCTCCGGGCCGATCTCTAGGCCGGGCTCACCGTCATCGGCAGCCCGCCGCGCACCCGCAGCGACAACATGGCCTCCGGAACCGCCCGGCGGCCGGGCAGCCCGGTCAGCCGCAGCTCCCGGGTGACCATCGCCAGCACGAACGTGGCCTCCATCATCCCCAGGTGGTTGCCCACGCAGAAGCGCGGGCCCGCGCCGAAGGGGATGTAGGCGTACCGCGGCCGGTCGGCGGGCGCGCCCGGCTCGAACCGCTCGGGACGGAACGCGTCCGGCTCCCGCCAGTACGCCGGATGCCGGTGCAGCGTGTACGGGCTGATGAGCACGTCCGCGCCCGCCGGGACCCGGTACCCGCCCACCTCGTCGTCCTCCCGCGCCACCCGCGTCAGCGCCCACACCGGCGGGTACAGCCGCATGACCTCCTCCAGCACCGCCGCCGTGTAGGTGAGCCTGCGCAGGTCCTCGTACTTCGGCGGCCGGTCGCCCAGCACCGAGACGGCCTCGGCCCGCACCCGCTCGCGCACCTCCGGATGCCGGTCCAGCAGGTGGAAGGCCCACGACAGGGTGCTGGCGGTGGTCTCGTGCCCGGCCAGCAGCACCGTGACCACCTCCTCCCGCAGGCGCTGCCGGGCGGCCCGCGGGTCCTTCCGCAGCCCGGTGGACTCGATCAGCAGGGACAACAGGTCGCCGCCGCCGGTCGGGTTCGCCAGCCGCTCGGCCACCAGCAGGTCCACGACCCGGTACAACTCCCGCCGCGACCGGCGGAAACGCAGGTGCAGCGGCAGCGGCAGCCATAACGGCACCATGGCCAGCGTGACCATCTCGAACATGGCCTGGTCCTGGACGCCCTCGAAGGCGTGCCCGACCGAGCCGTGCGCGCCGAGGTCGGCCTCCAGCAGGGTGCGGCCGAGCACCCCGAGCGCCAGGCCGGTCATCTCCCCGGCCACGTCCACGGGCCCGCCGCCCACCCGGGCCCGCAGCCGCTCGACCAGACGGCCGGCCTCCTCGGCCAGCACGGTGTCCTGCTGGGCCAGCCGCTTGTTCTGGAACAGCGGCTGGATGGTCCTGCGCTGCTGCCGCCACCGCTCGCCGTCGCTGGTCAGCAGCCCGTCACCGATCACCCGCCGGGCCTCGGCCAGGCCGATGCCCTTGCGGTAGTTGCCGCTGTTGTCGGCCAGGACGTGCTTGGCGTGGTCGGGATGGTTGAACAGGTAGATGCTCTTCGGGCCGATCGTCATGCGCACCGCGTCGCCGTACCGGGCGGTCGCCTTCGACAGCAGCGCGAGCCGGTCGCCGACCAGCCGCCGGTACAGGACGGGCGCCGCCCAGGGCGGCGGGCCGGGCGGCACGCGGCCGCCCAGCGCCACCGGGCGGGTGCCCAGCGTGGTCACGCCGACACCCCCTGCAGGGCAGGGGAGGTCTCCCCGAAACGGCCCCGGTAGACCAGCAGGCCGTCGCAGTCGTCCCGCCGGCTCAGGGACAGCACCTCGCCGACGAAGATCGTGTGATCGCCGCCGTCGTAGGCGCGCCAGACCCGGCACTCGAAGCGGGCCGCTGCGCCCGCGATGAGCGGCACCCCGGTGACCTCACCCGGCGTCACCTCGACGTCGGCGAACTGGGCCAGGCCGAGCGGCCGGTAGCGGTCGGCGAAGTGCCGCGCCTCGGCCTCCTGGTGCCCGGCCAGCACCGACACCCCGAACGACGTGGCCGCGGTGATGCACTGGTGCATCACGGCGCCCTTGCCGACGCACACCAGCAGCAGCGGCGGGTCGAGCGAGACCGAGGTGAAGGAGTTGGCCGTCATGGCGTGCGGGACCTCGCCGCCCGTGGTGATCACGGTGACGCCGGTGGCGAACGCCCCGAACGCGTCGCGCAGCGCCTTGGCGTCCGCGACCTGCGGCGCCGGGGCCGATGAGTGGAGTTGCACGGTGACCTCCTGGGTCCGGGTTCTAGGCCAGGTACGGTTCGAGCGCCCTGACCAGGGGCTCGGGCACCCTCGCCGGCGCGGTCTTGGTGTTCGGCCCCCGCATGCAGGCCACCCGCTGCCTGCCGCGGGCGACGAGGACCTCGGGCGCGCCCGGGGTGACCCGGACGTAGTCGAAGCCGAACTCGATCTGCGTCTGCGCCAGCTCGATCAGGCGCATCCGGATGGACAGCTGGTCGAAGGCCGTGATCTCGGCGAAGAACTCGCAGTCGACCTTGAGCGTGAACAGCTTGAGGTCGTCCTGCAGGTCGGCCAGCACGTCCCGGGCCCGTTCCATGAGGAACATCTCCCGGCAGCGTCCCTGCCAGCGCAGGTAGTTGACGTAGTAGACGTTGCCGACGAGGTTGGTCTCCTCGAAGCCGACCGTGTGCAGGTACTCGTAGTAGGTGCCCATGGGCTAGGACCGCCCTTCGGTGAGTATCGCGACGACGACGGGGGCGGGCAGGCCGTTCACCCGGGTGGCGAGCGTGGCCACGGCCGCGCCGCCGCCGGTCAGCACCACCCATCCGTCGGCCCCGGCCCGGGTCACCGCGAGCGGCACGTCCGTCCCCGCTGCCGTCCCCGCCGCCGTTCCGGCGGTGCGCAGGCAGGCGAGCGCGGCGCGGGTGCGGGCGCGGGCGGTGTCCGCGTCCTCCCCGGAGGCCGCGGCGATCTCGCCGGCGAGCGCGTCCCGCCCGTCGCCCGGGTCGGCCGCGTCGCCGGGCCCGGCGGGGGTGACGGGCTCGACTGCGCAGGACAGCGGCCCCGGGGCGGCCACGCACACCGTCAGTCCCGGCACGTGCGCCGACACCGTCCGCACGCCCTCCGCCGGGGCCGCGCCGAGCCGGGCCACGGCCAGGTCGCCGGTGCCCTCGCCCGGCTCCACGACGACCGCGACCCGCGCGCCCGTCAGGTCCTCCAGCGTGCGCTCCAGGTACGGGCCGAGCAGCGGCGCCGCCCACGGACCGGCTCCGCCCTTCTTCCGCACGGCCTGCAACCGCAGCCCCTCCCAGCGTTCGACGACCTCGCCGTCCTTCGTCCGGACCGCGACGTCGTAGACGTAGGCGTCGCCGTCCCTGGACCGCTCGGAGGCGCAGTAGCGCACCTCGTCCGCGCCGGACAGCGCGGCCCCGGCCGGGTGGACGCGTTCGATGCCGGTCGGCAGCAGGGTGGCGTCGGGCACGCACACCTGGTTGCCGTGCATCAGCGCGTCCCGCATGCCGGGGTCGCCCAGGAGCAGGTCCGGCGGCAGGTACCCGGCGAACCAGTCGCACTCCTGCGCCACCTGGAGGTCGGCGTCCACCTCGCGGGCCGCGGCCCGGTGGTAGCGGCGCAGCCGCTGGAAGCGCCGGCCCTGGAAGAGCACCTCGCCGTAGAGCTGGGTGTCGGGGTCCAGCGCGACCGGCGGCAGCTCGTCGCCGGACTGCTCGGGCGGGCCCGCGGGCGGGGCGCCGGCGTCCAGGCGCAGCACGGCCGTGAAGTGGTCGACGTCGAAGCCGGTCTCCTGGCTGCGGATGGCGACCGCGACCGTGTCGTGCCCGGTGACCGCCGCCGCCACCCGGAGCGTGGTGCTCCCGTCGGGCGGCACGATGATCGGCCGGACGAACTCCGCCTGCTCCACGACGGGCGCCCCGGGACGGCCGGTGGCCGCGTACGCCACCTGCGCCATGGCCTCCAGCCCGAACACCGCCGGGAACAGCAGGTTGCCGTCCAGCAGGTGATCGGCCAGGTACAGGTCGGTCCCGGCGTTCACCTCGACCTCGCTGACCAGCTCCACGCCGTGGTAGCGGACCAGTGGCGCGCCGACGAAGCGGAGCAGCGGCAGCTCCGGCTCCTCCCGGCGCACGGTGTGGATGCCCTCGGTGCGCCCGCTGATCACCACCACGCCGGGCGCGTCGGGATCGCTCACCAGGCGGCGCATGATCTCCACGCCCCGGTCCACCGGGATCGGCGTGATGCCCTGCTCGACCAGCCGGTCCACGACCGACAGCCGCTCGCCCATGCCGACCTCGGACCAGACCGACCACTCCATGCAGATCGCCCGGCAGCCCGGGTGCCGCTCGCCCGCCTCGCGGGTCAGGTCGGCAAGCCACTCGTTGGCGGTGGCGTAGTGGCCCTCGCCGTGCAGGCCCGCCCGGCCGATGATGCTGCCGAACGTCACCAGCAGCCGCAGCCGTCCGGGCTCGACCGCCTCCAGCACGTTGCGCAGGCCGTCCACCTTGGGGGCGAACGTGCGGCGGAAGGCGTCCATGTCCAGCCCGGCGATGCCCTCGGGCTCGTTGCGCCCGGCGCCGTGCAGGACGGCGGTGACCGGCCCGAGCGCCTGCTCGGCCGCGGCCACGGCCGCCCGCACCTGGGCGGCGTCGGTGACGTCGGCCCTGGCGTAGTGGACGGTGAGCCCGGTCGTGGCCATGCGCCGCAGGTTCGCGGCCAGCTCCTCGTCCTGGGCGGGGTCGGAGCGGCCGAGCACGGCCACCTTGGCCGCACCGGCCATGGCCATGGCGCACTCGGCGGTGATGCCCTTGCCGCCGCCGGTCACCAGGAGCACGTCGGAGCCGGTCAGCGGCTCCTCCGCCCGCTCCTGCCGGTACGGCAGCGCCCGCAGCGTCGGCACCCGCCGCACACCGCCGGCGTCGTAGTGCACCTCGCTGAACGCCGTCGTGGCCGCCGCCTCCGCCGCTACCCAGGCGGCGGCCTGCGGCGCGTCCTGCGGCAGGTGCACGACCGTGGTGGGCAGGCCGCTCTCCAGGTGGAACGTCTTGGCCAGCCCCGCCGCGCCCCGGCCGTGCTGGACCAGGACGAACCGGGTGCCCGGTCCGCCGGCCAGGGCCGCCTTGGCGCCGAGCAGCGCCTGCTCCAGGTCGTCGGCCGCGCACCGCGCGGGTAGGCACACCAGGACACCGGAACCGATCTTCTCCCCTTCGAGTGCCTCGCGCAGCGGCCCCGCCAGGGGCGCACCGGCGGGCGCGAACACCTGCCACGACCCCGCGCGGTCCGCGGCCGCCCGCCGGGGCCGCGGCTGCTCGTCCAGGTCCACGGCGAACGGGCGCACCCACGGCGCCGCGCCCGCCACGCCCCGCGCCGACTGCGCGCGCGGCTGCGCGGCCAGCCGGTCCAGGGCCTCGCCCAGCTCCTGGAGCGTCGCGGTGGCGACGTTGGCCGGCGCCATGCCCGCGGGCACGCCCAGATGCTGGGTGGCCTGGTCGATGATGTGCATGACGGTGACCGAGCTGAGGTGCAGCTCGTCCAGCGGCTTGCTGTCCTCGGTCACCATCTCCAGCGGCAGCTCGGCGCGTTCGGCGGCCAGCCGCCGCAGCAGCTCGACCGTGGACTCGCCCGGCCGCGCCGCCGCCCCGCCGCTCGTCCCGCCGTCCGGCTCGGCCGCCCGCTCCGCCGGCTGCGGGGCGGCTGCCTTGACGCGCACCTGCGGCGCCTGCTCGGCCGGGCTGGTGAAGAACGAGAACGTCGCGCCGATCTCCAGCGGCTTGACCAGCCGCCCGTGGAACAGCTCCTCGCAGGCGACGGGCACGCCCGCCACGTGCGCGGCGCCGGCCACGCCGAGCAGCCCGGCCAGCGACTCGCTGTCGGTGTCCAGCGCGACGGCCGGCACGTCGGTCAGCTCGGCCGCCAGCCTGCTGAGCACCCGGCCGGGGCCCACCTCGACCAGCAGGTCCGCGTCCGCGGCCACCGCGGCCAGCGCCTGGGCGAACAGCACGGGCGCGGTGATCTGCCGGTGCAGCAGCGCCGGGATGTCGGTCCCGGCGGCCAGGTCGTCCCCGGTGACGGTGGAGACGACCCGCCGGGCGACCGGCCCGAACCGCTCCTCCGCCAGGTATCCGGCCAGCGCCTCGGCCGCCGGGGCGACCAGGGGCGAGTGGAAGGCGTGCGAGACGTTCAGCCTGGTCCAGGTCAGCCCGGCGCGCTCGGCCGCGCGCCCGGCCTCCTCCACCGCCGCCACCGGCCCGGCGACGACGGTCTGGAGCGGCCCGTTGTACCCGGCGATCACCACCGGCAGGTCGCCGGCCAGTTCCAGCACGGTCTCCGGCGCGGCCCGCACGCCGGCCATCGTGCCCGGCTCGCTGCGCTCCCGCATCGCCCGGCCGCGCTTGGTCGCCACGCGCAGCAGCGCGTCCTCGTCCATCGCGCCCGCCCAGTGCAGGGCCGACAGCTCGCCCAGGCTGTGCCCGACGGCCGCGTCCGCCTCGATGCCGAGCAGCGACAGCGCGCGCAGGCCCGCCATCGAGCCGGTGACGATGCGCGGCTGGGCGACCTCGGTGGCCGCCATGTCGCCGTCGGCGGGCAGCGCCGCGGTGGTGTACACCTCGGCGACGTCGGCGAAGCGCCTGGCCAGCGCGCCGCCGTCGGTCCCGCGGCCCGAGCCCTGCCCGGGGAAGAGGAAGCCGATCCGCGGCCGGGCCGAGGCGCGGCCGACGAACGCCTTGCCGTCGGGGGTGGACAGCGTGTTCTCGCCGGACTCCAGCGCCGTCAGCACGCGGGTGAGCTGCCGTACGGCGTCGTCGGGCGAGGAGACCACGACGGCCGCCCGGAACGGCAGGCCGCGCAGCCGCCCGCGCAGCGTGGCGGCCAGGTCGGCGAGCTGGCCGTAGGACACCTTGGGCACGAAGTCGAGCAGCTCCGACACCAGGCCGCGCAGCTCGTCCCAGGTGCCGCCGTCCAGCAGGAACAGCTCCGCGTCCTGGGACGCGGCGGCCAGCGCCTTGACGCGGCTGGACACCCGCCGCCGCGGGCCGGTGTTCTCCAGCACCACGTGCGTGTTGATGCCGCCGAAGCCCATGGCGGTCACCGCGGCGCGCAGCGGCGCGCCCTGCGGCCACGGCTCGGCCGTGCGCAGCACCCGCAGCGTGGCGCCCTCGTCGGTGAGCACCTGGTGCGGGTCGACGCACCCGATGGTCGGCGGCAGCACCTGCTCGTGCACGGCCATGGCCGCCTTGATCAGGCCCGCCACGCCCGCCGCCGCCTTGGCGTGGCCGATCATGCCCTTGATCGAGCCGACCGCGGCCGGCCGCCCGGCCGCGGCCCTGGCCCGCGACAGGGCCGTGAGCTCCGTCGCGTCGCCGAGCGCCGTGCCCGTCCCGTGGCCCTCGAACAGCTCGACGCTCTCGGGGCCGAACCCGGCCTTGTCGTACGCGCGGCGCATCGCGAGCAGGTAGCCGCTCACCTCCGGACGGGTGATCCCGCCCTTGCCGTCGGAGGAGACGCCCCAGCCGGCGATCGTGGCGTAGATCCGCCGCCCGGCGGCCAGCGCGTCCTCCTCGCGCATCAGCACGACGATGCCGCAGCCCTCGCCCGGCCAGAAGCCGTTGGAGTGCCGGTCGTACAGGCGGAAGTCGCTCTTGGCCAGCGCGCCGGTCTTGGCGAATCCGATCACCTCGAACGGGTCGATGGACAGGTCCACGCCGCCCGCGACGGCCACGTCCACGTCGTGGTCGGCCAGCGCCTTGCCGGCCGTCACCACCGACAGCAGGGACGAGGAGCAGGCGCCGTCCACGGTGTAGCCGCCGCCGTTGAGGTCGAAGTGGTTGCAGATGCGCCCGGCGATCGTGTTGGACAGCCCGCCGGCCAGCGTGTCCTCGTCCACCGGCGGGAAGGGGCTCTTGTAGGCGACCTCGTAGTCGGCCAGGAACGCGGCCAGGCGCTCGTCGTCCCAGCCCTGCTCCTTCAGGGCCGCGGCCAGGGTGCGCCGCACGTACGGCCAGCGCAGCCGCAGCACGTTCGCGCGGGTGAACTCGCCGGTGAGCGTGTTGCCCACGACGACCCCGGTGCGCTCGCGCGGCAGCCCCTCGCCGCCCGCGAACCCGGCGTCGGCCAGGGCCCGGCCGGCCATGTCCAGGGCCAGCCAGTGGGCCAGGTCGGTCGACCGGTACGTGCTACCGGCGATCTTGTGTGCCACCCGGTCGAAGGCGTAGCCCTCGATGACCGCGGCGGTCTTGGCGTAGAAGCGGTCCGGCGCTGCGGGATCGGGGTCCCAGTAGTCCTCCAGCCGCATGCGCTCGTCCGGGAGCCGGCGGAAGGCGCGGCGGCCGGCCACCGCGTTCTCCCACAGCTCCCTGGGCGAGGCGGCGTCCGGGTACCGGCAGGCCATGCCGACGATCGCGATCCTCGTCATGCCTTCGCGACCTCTTCCCGCGCGTGCTGCAGCGCCTGGGCGGCGGCTGCGCTGACCCTGGCGGCGTCGAGCTCGCGCGCCTTGTTCACGATGTGCAGCGCCCACAGGAAGCCGCCGCGGATCAGGCAGACCGCCGCCGTGGCGAAGAAGATCCCGTACGGGATGTTCATCCCCATGAGCAGGCCGTACACCACGGCCACGCCGCCGCCGAAGGCGACCTGGGACAGCGGTCTGGACGGGCTCGTGCCCGGGTCGGTGATCATGTAGTTGGTGAACAGGATGAACGCCACCCCGGTCATCATCGACAGCCCGCCGAGGATGGAGATGTCGTCGATGATCAGCCCGCGCACCACGGCCTGGAGGGCGAAGACGCCCACCCATCCGCCGATCAGCCACATGCGGCCGGTCAGCTTCCCGTTGATCATGGTCCCGCCGATGATGATGATCCCCGGGATGATCCAGTCGATCGGGTTGTCGACGTTCTCGGTGAAGTGGTACGGCGGCGCGATGCTGGCCCACGGCAGCAGCAGCAGGATGATCGCGATGCCGAAGTTGGACGGGTTCATGAAGTGCCGCATGCGCCCGCGCACCGGCGCCTTGAGCACCCACTTGGCGCCCACGGCGACGGTCACGCCGAACATCATGACCAGCACCTGGTCGTTGACGTAGATCAGCATGTTGAGCGCGATGGAGGTGATGTGCGCGGGATAGAGGAACTCCATCAGCCCGCGCGGGCCGTTGCCGAGGAAGCGCGGCGCGCGGCCCTCCTGGCGGGCGCCGATCACCTCAAGGATGATCTCCACGGTGTAGCCGGTGGCCAGCGCCACGAACGGCCACGACCACGGCTGCTCGAACCCCAGCACGGTGTAGCCGAGGATGTTGAAGATGGTGATCGAGATCGCGAACCGGCGCAGCGCCGTGATCACTTTGGGATCGTGACGTGGCGGGGTGATCGTCTTGGCGGCCATGCCGTCACTTCTCCTTCGCTTGCGAGCCGAGCTGGAGGGTGTGCCAGCCGGGGGTGAGCGTGAGCTCCTGCTGGTGCCGCTGCCCGGCGCGGTCGCGCCAGCTCAGCTTGACCCGCACGGGGCCGGTGACGTTCGCGCCGAGGCCGATGTGCACCGCGTGCGCGCGCTTGCCGGAGTGGCCGCTGCCGCCGTCCACGCGGCCGACGAAGGAGCGGCCGTCGGGCGTGGTCGCGGTCACCGTCGCGCCGATCACCGGCGATCCGGCGGCGGGCAGCGGGCCGGCCGCGGAGGGGGTGTCGTACTGCAGGCGCAGCCCGAGGAACGAGCCCGCCGACCGGCTGGTGTTGAGGTAGAAGGCGGGAGCCTCCCACTGCCGGGCCACCGCGAAGTCGATCAGGCCGTCGCCGTTGACGTCCCCGGTCGCGATGCCGCGCGTCGGCACGGGCACGGCCAGGCCGAGCTGCTCCGACAGGTTGGCGTAGCGGCCGTCGGGGCCCTTGGCGAAGAAGGCCAGCGTCTGCGCGCCGGCGATGTCGGCGCCCTCGGTGACGTTCGGCCACGACTTGGGGTTGCTGGTCACGCCGTCGTTGGCGGCGGCCAGCTCCTGCAGCGGCGGCCAGCGGTTGACGTCGCCCTTGACGAACCCGGTCGCCTGGACGATCTCGTTCTCGCCGTCGTTGTCGAAGTCCTCGATCTTCGGGTCCCAGCCCCAGCCGGACCAGGCGGTGCGCAGCTCGGCGCTGAGGTCCTTCCACGGCGCCTGGCCCTGCCGCAGCTTCTCGCGCAGCTCGGCCTGGGTCTTGACGGTGGACAGGAACGTGAAGTTGCTCTCCTGGATGCCGTACGGGGTGGTGATGTTGCTGACGAAGAAGTCCAGGACGCCGTCGTGGTTGAGGTCGCCGGCGTCCGAGCCCATGCCCTTGAAGGAGTCCTCGCCGAGCACCTTCGACTTGGGCACGCCGATCTCGTGCACCCCGGTGGTGGCGGAGAACTTGATGGTGCCGGGGGAGGAGGTGTTGTAGAGCAGGTGGTCGGGCCCGAAGTCGTTGTTCAGCAGCAGCTCGGGCAGGCCGTCGCCGTCCAGGTCGGCGCTGGTCGCGCCGAGCTCCCAGCCGGTGGAGACGTCCGGCGGCAGCACGCCGTCCAGGCGGGTGAAGCCGCCGTTGCCGGTGCCGCGGAAGAAGTAGTCCCGGCCGCCGTTGACGGCCTTGGACAGCGAGTGGTTCATCTGCACGCCGCCGTCCACGCGGCTGTCGAGGATCGGGCTGCCGTCGGGGAAGTAGTTGCCGACGAAGATGTCCTGCCTGCCGTCACCGTCGAAGTCGGCGACGGTCGCGACGTTGCTGTTCCACAGCTCGCCGGTGTACTTCGCGCCGCCCGCGTTGGGCACCAGCTCGGCCGCGTCGAAGGCGGCGGCCTCGAACCGGGCCGCGGTGGGCCGCTGCAGGTGCAGCGTGGGCGTGCGGCCCCACCAGTAGACCAGCAGGTCCGTCCGGCCGTCGTCGTTGTAGTCGGCGGGCACCGCGCCCATGGGCGCCATCGCGTCGGTGACCGGCAGCGAGCCGAGCGACAGCGCGAACGGCCGGTACCGCTCGCCGCCGCCCTCGACCGGCGCCGGGGTGACGACCACCTGGTCGGTACGCGGGTCCACGATCACCAGGTCGTCGTCCCTGCCGTTGCCGTCGAGGTCGTTCAGCGCGATCGCGGCCCCCACGGAGGAGATCCAGGCGTCGATGTGCTTGTAGGCCTGGTTCACCTTGCGGACGGTCTTGGCCGGGCCGCCGCCCGGCATGGCGATCGCCAGGGACTTGAAGCCGTACGCGCCGGCCATCTCGGCCTTGGTCGCGTCCGAGGCGAAGGTCGGGTGGCCGATCGCGAAGACGGCGATCATCAGCGCGAGTGCGGCGACTCCCGCCGCCTGCTTGCGCAACCACGCGGCTACCGAGCTCACGAGGGAACACCTCCATGGAAGACGAACGTCTCGGCGATGCGCCGGCGCCACCCCTCATAGGCGGGCGGCGAGTCCTGTGCTGTCGCGGTGGGGCGGGTCACGCGGCTCACCTCGGCCGCCTGCTCCGCCGTGGTGCCGCAGAGAACGCCCACGGCCGACTCGGTGTGCGGGAAGAGCAGCCCGGCGCGGATCCTGGCCTCGGCGGCGAACACGCTGCCCTGGGCCAGCGGCCCCCGGTGCGCTCCGGCGCGCTCGCGCAGCCACCGCAGCTCGGCCTCGTCGGCGCCGCCCGCGTAGGTGGCGGCCAGGCCGATGCCGGCGTAGAGGTCGGCGTGGCGGGACTCGGGGAACCGTTCGAGCAGTGTGACCGCCCGCTCGGCGCTGGTGCCGGCGACGAACCACAGCGCGCGGCCGATGCCCTGGTCGAGGGCGTGGGCCGCGTAGTCCTCCTGGCCGGCCGGCCAGGAGAAGCGGGGTTCGCGCACCTGCTGGTGCACGTACCGGTCGGTGTGGAAGTAGGCCTGGTGGAAGCCGTACCCGTCGTGGACCAGCCACAGCAGCAGCGGGTCCAGCAGCCGGGGCTTGGGCCACAGGAAGCGGGGGAGCCGGGCCATGGCCCAGCCGATCCCCACGTAGACCATGTAGTTGTGGTGGTGCCCGCGTCCCTGGAGGAAGGCGTTGACCCGGCGCAGGTCGCCGAAGGTCATGCAGTCGAGGATGGCGAAGCCCATGCCCGCGCCCTCGTAGGCGAAGCCGCGGAAGCGGGCGGGCACCTCTTCGAGCCGGTCCTCGGCCTCGGCGACGGTGCGCGACTCCACGGCGTGGGCGTAACCGGCGAGAAAGTATTCGCCGACCGTCTCCAGTATTTCAGTGGACGCCGCGTTCTTCACCCAGAAGCCGCGCTTTTCGACTTTCGTCTCGCCGACGTCCGGCACCAGAATTCTGCGTCTGAGTGACCGCAATGCGCTTGCCAATTGAGCCTCCGCCGCTTATAGCCCGAACAATCCAATTTCATTGACACATGCCGCCCGGTGGCCGGACAACTTCGGGTTTGCTCAGCTCGGAGGCTCATTTTTGGGCGTGCGACAGCGAATGACGTGCTTATTCCGGGAAACGCTCAGCGGGCCGGGATCTCGGCCTCCGCCGCGAAATGCGCGCGCACCCTGCCGCGCCACAGCTCGTAATCCGGGACGCGTTCCGACGTGCCCGCGGCGACTTCGCTGTCGTCGGCCAGCGCGACCGCGCCGGCCACGTCGAGCCCCGTCAGCACCGCGCCCGTGGCCGCCGAATGCTCCGGGACGAACCCCGAGTAGTGCCGGGCCTTGGTCGCGAAGACCGAGCCCTGGGCCAGCTCGCCCCGGTGCTCCCCGGCCTCCTCGCGCAGCACCGCCGCCGCGCCCGCCGCACATCCGGCGAACGTGGCCGCCAGCCCGACCCCGCTCCACAGGTCCGCCTGCCGCCCCGCGGCGAACGCGCGCACCGCCGCGGCCACGTCTGCCGGCCTGCCGCCGTGAATGAACCACAACGCCCGGCCGACGCCCTGGTCCACGGCGCGCGGGAAGTAGGCCGCGTCGCCCTGCCAGGGGTAGGGGGCCGGCACCTGCTGCCCGTCCACGTGCCGGCGGGTGTGGAAGTAGGCCAGGTCGAAGCCGTACCCGTCCACGGCCAGCCAGCTCATCACCGGGTGGTACGGGGTGCCGTCCAGGTCCGGCAGCACCTTCTTCCACAACACCCGCGGCAGCCGGGCCATGGCGAAGCCGATGCCGATGTAGGCCAGGAAGATGTGCGGCTGACCCGGACCCATGAGCAGGTCCCGGGTACGCCGCCCGCGCCCGCCGCCCATGGCGTCCAGCACGGTGAAGGCCATCGTCGCGCCCTCGTAGGCGAAGCCGCGCTGCTCGACGTCCACCAGGGACAGCCGGCGCTCGATCTCCCACTGGTCGCGGACGTCGATGCCCCACTCGAAGCCGCACACGACGGCCTGCGGGATGGCCTCCAGGCGGCCGGTGAGCGCCGAGGGGACGACGGGGAAGCCGCGTGCGCCGAAGGTCACGTCGGCCAGGGATGGCGCCAGCACGAGCCGGCGCAGCGAACCGAGCAGAGACGACATGGTGTGCTCCTCCTCCAGTACCGTGAAGACCCGGGTCAGCTCGCCCAGGCCGCCAGCCGCCAGTCGCCGCCGCCGCCGGGCAGCGGCGTGCGCACCAGGACGGACGGGTCGGACCAGGCCGACGCCTCGCGCTCGGCCGCCTCGGCCAGGCGGCGGAAGACCGCCGCGACGACCGCTTCGAGTTCTTCGGGGGTCGCCTGCCCCCGCACCACGGTGAGTTCCATGCCTTCGACGCTCGCCCGCGGGCCCGCGCGGCCGCAACTTCCTGCATGCCCGGTGCCCACGGGGAGCACAGGTGAGCACGGATGAGCACGGATGAGCCCGGTCCGGCGGCGGAAGTCGCGCCGGACCGGGCCGGCCCGAGCGCCCCCGGGTTCAGGGGCAGGCGGTCAGGACTGGGCCTGGTCGTCGAACTCCACCACGAGCGGGAGGTCGGCCCGGCGGCGGATGTTCAGCTTGCGGTAGGTGCGGGTCAGGTGCTGCTCGACGGTGCTGATCGTGATGTAGAGCTTGGCCGCGATCTCGCGGTTGCTGTAACCGGCCGCCGCCAGCGCGGCGACCCGGCGCTCGCCGACGCTCAGCACGCCGATCAGGTCACCCGGCAGGGGGGACGGCGCGCCGTCCGTGTCCGCGGCCCGGCTGAGCGCGCCGATCATCGGCTCGGCCCCGCACTCCAGGGCCGCCGCCGTCGCCCGTCCGGCCACCGTCCGGGCCCGCCGGAACTCGCCCAGCGCCTCGTACGCCTCCACCAGGTCGAACAGCGCCCTGGCCAGCTCGTACCGGTCGCCGGCGAGCTGGAGGTACTCCACCGCCTGGCGCAGCAGCGCCGGACGGCGGGCCGGCTCGGAGACGGCCGCCTTGAGCCGCATCCCGATGCCGCGTCCCCGGTAGGCGCCGGGGCCGCAGCCGTCCAGGTGGGCCTTGATCAGCTCTCTGGCCTCCTCGGTCTGGCCCATCCGCAGGCACGCCTCGGCCGCGTCGGCCTGCCAGGGGATCAGCGCCGGGTTGTTCAGGCCCCAGGCCGTCACCAGCTCGCCGCAGCGCAGGAAGTCGTGCAGGGCCGCCACGAACGACTCGCCGGCCAGGTTGTAGCGGCCGCGGGCGTACAGGTAGTGCAGGCCGTAGCGGGTCTGGAACATGGCCTCGGCGACCGGCCGGTCCAGCGGGTCGCGCACGGCCTCGTGCCGGCCCATCGCGGTCAGCGCGATGACCAGGCTGGCCAGCGGGCCGCCGATGGCCACGCCCCAGCTGCTCATCGGGATCGTGTCCAGCGCGATGCGGGCGTGCCGCTCGGCCGCGGGCATGTCGCCCTGGCGGATCGCGATCTCGGCCCGGATGGCCGCCAGCCGGGCCCGGCGGCTCGGCGCCTGCCGGGCCGCCGCCTCGTCGCCGAACAGGTCGCACAGCGGCGCCGCGCGCTCGCAACGGCCGGCGTAGGTGAGGGCGAGCAGCGAGTTCTCCACGACGTCCAGGGACATCTCGTCCAGCCGCTCGCCCTCCAGGATGCGCTCGACGGCGTCGAGGTTGTGCTCCCGGGGGCCGTGGGTGAGCACCTCGGCCAGGGCGAGCGTGGACTCCAGCCGCCGGTTGACGGCGACCGACACCATGCCGGCCAGGATGTGCTCCCGCGGCGGGTTGGCCACGTAGGCGGCCAGCGGCGGGCAGGTCACCCGCAGCCAGAGCTGCGCCACGACCAGCTCGGCCAGCGTCGCGTGGTCGGACGCCGACGCCTCCTGGTTGAGCTGCTCCAGCACGTCGCGGGCGTCCTCGAAGCGGCCGTGCCACAGCAGCGCGCGGGCCAGCACGACGGCGTCGCTGCCGTGCAGGCTGCCCTTCTGCAGCGCCTCGGTGAGCTGGTCCAGGTGCCCGGCGGGGGCGGCCGGGTTGATCCGCCACTCCGCGCGGACGAGCATGGTCATCAGCTTGGAGCGCTGGAGCTCGTCGGTGCACTCGCGCCAGGCCAGCTTCAGGTAGGCCACCGCCGACTCCACCTCGCCCTTGCGCAGCGCGGCCAGCGCGGCCTCCTCCAGCGTGGGCACCACCCACGGCGCCTCGACCCGGGCGGCCTGGAGCAGGCGGTCGGCGACCACGCCGGGCCGCACGCCGCGCGTGTAGGCCAGCTCGGCGGCGCGGCGGTACAGCTCCTTGCGCTCGGACAGGTCCATGCCGGCCAGCACCGCCGAGCGCACCGCCTCGTGACGGTAGCCGCCGCCGCGCAGCAGGCCGGTCGCGCCGATCGTGAGCAGCTCCCTGCTGACGTCGACCGCGGGCAGTTCGAGCATCTCGGCCAGCCCGTCGGCCTCGCCGAGGATGGCCAGGCCCTGCGCCACCCGGACGGTACGCGGGTGGCTGCGCCGCAGGCACGTCTCGACCGCCCGGACGAACCGGTCGCCGACGACCAGCTCGCGCGGCGGCTCCTCCACGGCCCGCAGGTGCTGGCGGTAGTCGGCGGCCAGCTCGCCGGCCAGCAGCGGGTTGCCGCCGCTGATCGTGTGCCACTCCTCGGCGAACCGCTCGGTCGCGCTGAGCCCCACCTGGCCCGCCACCAGCGTGGCCACGCCCCTGCGCGACAGCGGGGCGAGCTGCAGGCGCAGGCAGTGCGGCAGCCGCAGCAGGTCGGTCTCCAGCGGACCGTCCGTGCCCTGCCGGTCGTTGAGCGCGAACACCGCCACGATCCGCGCGTTGCGCACCCGCCGCGCCAGGTAGGCCAGGCAGAGCAGGGAGGTGCGGTCGGCGTGGTGCACGTCGTCCACGACGACCACCAGCGGGCAGCGCTCGGACAGGTCGAGCAGCACCGTGACGAGGGCGTGCACGACCTGCGGGTCGAGCAGCCGCTCGGCGTCGGCGTGCGCCGCGGTCGCGGTCCGCACGCCCTCCGCCAGCAGTTTCTCCGAGCGCTCGCGCTCCTCCTCGACCAGGGGGGCGTCCTGGATGAGCTGGCGGAGCAGGCCCAGCTGCAGGTCCTGCTCCATGCGCGATCCTGTCGCCGTCACCGCGAGCGCGCCCAGCTCTATGGCCTGTTCGGACAACGCGCGCAGCAGCGCGCTCTTGCCCGTCCCGGCGGGCCCGCTGACCAGTGCGACCCGTCCACGGCCGAGGATGGCGTTGGCGACGAGCGACTCCAGGCAGGACATCTCCTCCTGCCGTTCGATGAGAGTCATGGCCGTCTCCCCCCATGTCGAGTTGCGCTCACGCTAGGCCGGGGTGGTATTCGATCTCTATCGTCCCGCCATCAGCCGCCGGTTCCTGGCCGCGCGCCGGCGTCCGGGCTCGGGAAGGGGCAGCTCAGGGGCGGGGGTCGAGTCAGGGGCGGCGGGCGGCGGGCCCGCGCGGCGGGCGCGGGCCACGGCGGTGCCCACGGCGGCCAGGGCCGCGGCGACCGCGTCGGGCGCGGCGCCGGCGCCCCACGCCGTGCCGCCGTCGAGGCCGCACCGGGCGTAGACGGTCACCTCGCCGCCGGCGGCGCCGGCCGCGCCGTCGAGGTGGTGCACGGCCCGGACCCGGACGCCGGCGGCCGCCAGCGCAGCGCGCAGCGCCGCCGCCGTGTCCGGTCGGGCCTGACCGTACGCGCCGCCGTCGACGTGCAGCGTGGCCACCGTCCCGGCCAGGTCGCCGGGCAGGTCGCCGGGCAGGTCGGCGGGCAGGTCGGCGGGCAGGTCGCCGGGGGAGGCGCCGGGCGCCAGGTACTCCTGCTCGAACAGCCGCCTGATCCGTTCCGGCTCGACCTCGCCCTGCCCGGCCTCCGCCATCGCCTGGACGGCCCGGCCCAGCTCGATCTGCAGCCCGCGCGGCAGCGTGATCCCGTACCGGGCGTTCAGCAGGTACGCCGGGCCCGCCTTACCCGACTGGCTGGTGACCCGGACGACCGCCTCGTACGTGCGCCCCAGGTCCCGCGGGTCCACCGGCAGGTACGGCACCTCCCACGGCAGCCGCGCCGGATCGCTCCCGGTACGGGCCGCCTCCCGGTCCATGGCGTCGAACGCCTTCTTGATCGCGTCCTGGTGCCCGCCGGAGAAGGCGGTGAACACCAGGTCGCCCCCGTACGGGTGGCGCGGCGGCACCGCGAGCCCGGTGCACTCCTCGACGACGCGCCGCACCCGGTCGAGATCGGAGAAGTCGATGCCGGGGTCGACGCCCTGGGTGGCCAGGTTCAGGCCGAGCGTGACCAGGCAGACGTTGCCCGCCCGCTCGCCGTTGCCGAACAGGCAGCCCTCGACGCGCTGGGCGCCGGCCAGCATCGCCAGCTCGGTCGCCGCGACCCCGGTGCCGCGGTCGTTGTGCGTGTGCACCGACAGGCAGACGTGCTCGCGGTGCGGCAGGTTGCGGTGCAGCCACTCGATCTGGTCGGCGAACACGTTGGGCGTCGAGCGCTCGACCGTCGTGGGGAAGTTCAGGATGATCGGCCGGTCGGGGCCCGGCTGCCAGACGTCCATGACGGCCGCGCAGACCTCCAGCGCGAAGTCCGGCTCGGTGTCGTGGAAATGCTCAGGCGAGTACTGAAACCGAACATCACCCTCTTCGAGCAATTTATCGGCATATTTCATGACCAATCGGGTTCCCTGGACGGCCAGGTCCTTGCACTCGTCCCGGTTCATCCCGAACACCAGCCGCCGCGCCAGCGGCGAGGTCGCGTTGTAGAGGTGGATCGTCGCCCTGGGCGCCCCGCTCACGCTCTCCACCGTGCGCTCGATCAGCTCGTCGCGCGCCTGGGTCAGCACGGTCACGCACACGTCGTCCGGGATGCGGTCGCGCTCGACCAGCAGCCGGACGAAGTCGTAGTCGTCCTGGCTCGCCGCCGGGAAGCCGACCTCGATCTCCTTGTAGCCCATGCCCACCAGCAGGTCGAACAGCACCAGCTTGCGGCCGGGGTCCATGGGCCTGGGCAGCGCCTGGTTGCCGTCCCGCAGGTCGGTGGACAACCAGCGCGGCGGCGCGGTGAGCGCGGCGTCCGGCCAGGCGCGGTCGCCGAGCGGCATCCGGGGGAAGGGTCGATAGCGGCTGATCTTCATGTCCGGCCTCACTGTCCCTCAGCTGAGCGATCCGAAATAGACGGTCGAGAAATGCGGCGAGATCAGCACGACGATGTGGTTCACGGCGGTCTCGTCCACCATGCGGAAGGTGACGACGATCTCCGGATACGCCGGCCGCAGCCCGAGCCCGACGAAGTACGGGTCGGTGGCGAACACGATGCGGTACAGACCGCGGTCGAGCGGGCGGTCGGCCCACTCGCTGACCGACCCGTCCTGGTCCGTACGGGTCTCGGCTTCGAGCACCCACTGCCCGTCGGCGTCATGGTCCAGGCGGACGTGCAGGTCAGCCGCACCCCGGCCGTAGACCGCGTCCTGGGCTTGCACCGCTATTCCCATCGAACCTCTCCGAGTGGTCCGCGCGGGCCGTCCGCGCACATGGCCACCCGGACGACGACACGTCGCGCCGCCCGGGCTCGCGCCCAAGGCTCGCGCCGCCGCCTATCCGCCGGACCTCCGGCCGCTATCGCCGCGCTATCGCCGTCCGATCGCCGCCGATGGCGAAAAGAGGCGCCCGCCTTATTTTGCGCTATCGCGGCTATCGCCGGCGGGTGCGGGGATCGGTGCGCACAGCGTCCAACGTGCGCTGATGGCCGGTGAAAAGAAGATGGATAAAGCGCGAATTGCGCACCGTGTGAGCGTCATTTCCGAAGCCGCGAACGAAGACCGCGGTAATCACCCGGAGGTAGATCGAAATGACCGCGACCACCGCCATCACCGCCCGCGTCCGCCTCGCCATCGCCCTGCTGCTCGCCGCGCTGGCCGGCTTCGCCGCCATCGCCGCCGCGCCGTCCCCCGCGCACGCCGTTCCGTCCGCCGGCCAGCACGACACCGTCAACGGCACGATGGACTGGCCGTGGGGCCTGATCGAGGGCGTCTTTCAGCGCTGACGGTGACAGGCAACACGGATCACCCTGAAACGCTCCAAAACTGGCCACATACCCAATGGCGTTGTACCATCCACCCAACCATGGCAGAAACTTTTGAGGGGTAAGCACCAGTTACGCCGCTCATCATGGCAATCACGCCCGGATTCCGGTCGCGTCGGGAAAGATCTTTGACCGAGGGCGATGATTTGTTTGAGGGGATGCGGGTGGAGTTTCGCGTGTTGGGTGCGCTCGAGGTAACTGCGAGCGAGAGACAGCTCGATCTGGGCGGGGCACGGCAGCAGATCGTCCTCGCCGTCCTGATCCTGAACGCCAATCACTCGGTCACTCTGGACCGCCTCGTCGAGGCGATCTACGACGAGGACCCCCCGGCCACGTCGCGTGCGCAGGTGCAGATCTGCATCTCCGCGCTCAGGCGCCTGTTCAGCGCCCACGGCCACCCCGAGATGATCGTCACCACCCGGCAGGGCTACATGTTGCGCGCCCCCGCCGACGCGATCGACGCACGCCGTTTCGAGAGCCTTGTGAGCCGGGCCCGCAAGGCTCGCGACGGACGTTCCTTCCCCGAGGCCATCCAGTACTACCGCGAGGCGCTGGCGTTGTGGCGCGGCCCGGCTTTCGACGGCATCGACAGCAGGGCCGTGCAGGCGCTGGCCAGCGGGATCGCCGAGCAGCGCGTCACCGTCAACGAGGACTGCGTGCAGCTCGAACTGGACCTCGGCCGCCACCACGAGCTCGTCGGCGAGCTGGCCGCGCTCGTCCAGGAACACCCGCTCAGGGAGGGGCTGGTCGCCCAGCTCATGGTCGCCCTCTACCGTTCAGGACGGCAGGCCGAGGCGCTCCAGGTCTACCGCGACGCGCGGCGGGTGATCGTCGAGGAGCTGGGCATCGAGCCCAACGAACGGCTGCAGCAGCTCGAATCGGCCATCCTCACCTCCGACGAGAGCCTGGAGGCGCAGCCGCCGCCCGCCGCGGCCCCGGCCGAGCCGCCCGCCCGTCCGCCCGCGGTGCCCGGCATGCTCCCCTCCGACATCGCCGACTTCATCGGGCGGCAGGCCCAGCTCGACGTCATCAGGCAGCGGGTGACCGTCCCCCTGGCCGGGGACGGCCGCTTCGCCGTGCCCGTCATCGCGGTCGCCGGGCGGGCCGGGATCGGCAAGACCACGATCGCCGTGCACGCCGCGCACAGCGTCGCCGCGCACTTCCCCGACGGCCAGCTCTTCGCCGACCTGCACGGCGGCGTCTCCCGCCCGGTCCACCCGATGCAGGTGCTCGACCGGTTCCTGCGGGCCTGCGGCGTGCAGGGGACGGCGCTGCCCGACACCCTCGCCGAGCGGGCCGAGCTGTACCGCATGCTGCTGGCCGACCGCAGGATGCTGATCGTGCTCGACGACGCCGCCGCCGAGAGCCAGGTGCTGCCGCTGTTACCCGGCAGCCCGACCTCGGCCGTCATCACCACCAGCCGGACCCGGCTCGGCGGGCTGGCCGGCGCCACCCACGTGGACGTCGACCTCTTCGACGCCGCCCAGTCCGTCGAGCTGCTGTCCCGCATCGCCGGGGCCGAGCGGGTACGGGCCGAGCCGGAGTCGGCCGCCGCCCTGGCCGAGCTGTGCTGCTTCCTGCCCCTCGCGCTGCGCATCGCCGGCGCCCGTCTGGCCTCGCGCCCCCACTGGGCCGTGGAGCAGCTCGTGGACCGGCTCGGCGACGAGGCCCGCCGGCTCGACGAGCTCAAGCACGGCGACATGGGCATCAGGGCCAGCCTGTCGCTCACCTACGAAGCGCTCACCGAGCAGGCCCGCTGCCTGTTCCGCCGGCTGGCCATCCTGCACTCGCACATCTTCTCCGCCTGGACCGGCGCCGCCCTGCTCGACCGGCCGCTGGCCGACGCCCAGGACCTCTTCGACGACCTGGTCGACGCCCAGCTCATCGAGGTCGCCGGGGTCGGCAGGAACGTCAACGTCCAGTACCGCTTCCACGACCTCATCCGCGTCTACGCCCACGAGCGCCTGGCCGCCGAGGAGCCGCCCGCCGAGCGCAGCGCGGCGCTGGCCCGCGTGCTCGACGCGCTGCACCGCCTCACCGAGACCGCCAGGACCCGCGAGTACGGCCCGCCCGCCGGCCCCCACCTGCGGCCCGGCACCGACTCGCCGCTCCCGGCCGAGCTGGTCGAGCGGCTGGTCGCCGACCCGATCGGCTGGTTCGAACGCGAGCGCCACGTGCTGCTGGCCGGCATCCGCCAGGCCGCCCAGGCCGGGTTCGTGGAGCTGTGCTGGCGTACCGCGATGAACGCCGAGCCCTTCTTCGAGCTGCACGTCTACCTCGACGACTGGCGCGAGATCCAGGAGATCGCCCTGGAGGCCGCCCGCCGGGCGGGAGACGAGCGCGGCCAGGCCGAGATGTTGTGCGTGCGCGGCACGCTGGCCCAGACCGAGCAGCGCTTCGGCGAGGCCAGACGCGACTTCGAGGCCGCCCTGACGCTGTTCGAGAAGACCGGCAACGTGGTGCAGATCGCCCGGTCCCGGCGCAACCTGGCGTTCCTGGAACGCATGAACGGCCAGCTCGAAGCCGCCGCGACGCACCTGGAGCAGTCGCTGGCCATCTTCACCGACATCGGCGACCAGATCTCGGCCGCGCACACGCTGGACAACCTGGCCGCCATCCGGTCGGAGTGCGGCGACATCGACGACGCCAAGATCATGCTGGCCGAGGCGCTGGTCCGCGGCAAGAGCGGCGGCAGCCGGCGCATCATCTCCCAGATCCTGCACCGGATGGGCCGGGTGCATCTGCAGGCCGAGGAGTTCGCGCTGGCGGCCGGCGCGTTCGAGGAGGCGCTCACGCTGGTGGAGGAGATCGGCGACACCGTCGGCGAGTCCTTCGCCCTGCACGGCCTCGGCATCGCCCACCTGCGCAGGGGGCGCCTGCGCGAGGCCGGCGACCTGCTGCGCCGGGCGCTGGCCGTGGCCGAGACCGCCCGCCATCGCCTGGCCGAGGCGCACGCCCTGGCCGGGCTGGGTGAGCTGGCCGTCACCACGAACGAGCCCGGCGACGCGATCGGCCGCCTGCGCAAGGCGGTCACGCTGTTCCGCCAGATGCGCGCGCCGCTGTTCGAGGCGCAGACGCTCACGATGCTGAGCGAGGTGCTGGTCGCCCTCGGCGACGCCAGCGCGGCCGAACGGGCGCTGTCGCGGGTGCACGAACTGGCCGACACGGTCGACGAACGGGCCGGTCAGCGGCTGCGCGACAACCTGTCCTCGGCCGCCGGGCTGGTGGAGGGCATCGGGTAGCCCGAACCTCGCCGCGGCGCCCCGCGCCGTCATCCCGCACCGGCCCGCGTCGTCCCGCCTGTCGTCCCCCACCGTCATCCCGCACTGTCAGAGATGCCCGCGGGGGCCCGCCGTTGGGATTCTGGCGAGCATGAAGGCTCTGGTGCTGTCCGGCGGGTCGGGCACCCGCATGCGTCCCTTGAGCCACTCCATGCCGAAGCAGCTCATCCCGATCGCCAACAAACCGGTCCTGGAGCACGTGCTGGAGAGCCTGCGCGCGCTCGGCGTGACCGAGATCGGCCTCGTGGTCGGCGACAGGGAGGCGCAGATCGCCGAGGTCGTCGGCGACGGCTCGCGGTTCGGGACGCGCGTCACCTACATCCGCCAGCTCCGCCCGCTTGGGCTGGCCCACTGCGTCAAGCTGGCGCGACCCTTCCTCGGCGGCGACGACTTCGTCATGTACCTCGGCGACTGCGTCCTGGCCGACGGCATCGGCCCCATCGCCGAGGAGTTCCACGCGTTGCGCCCGGCCGCCCAGATCGTGGTGCACCGGGTGGCCGACCCCCGGCCGTTCGGCGTCGTCGAGACCGACGAGACCGGCGCGGTGCTGCGGGTGGTGGAGAAGCCGGAACATCCGCGCAGCGACCTGGTCATGACCGGCGTCTACTTCTTCACCCCCGCCGTCCACGAGGCGGTGGACCGCATCGTCCCCGGACGCCGGGGCGAGCTGGAGATCACCGACGCCGTCCAGTGGCTGCTGACCTCCGGCCAGGAGGTGCGGGCCAGCCTCTACCGCGGCTACTGGAGCGACGCCGGCCGCGTCGAGGACGTCCTGGAGTGCAACCGGCGGCTGCTGGCCCGGCTCTCCCGCGACATCGCCGGCCACGTGGACGCCGCCAGCCTGGTACGCGGCGACGTCGTGCTCGGCCCCGGCGCGCGGGTGGTCGCCTCCGTCGTCGAGGGACCGGCGATCATCGGCCCGGACACCCTGATCGTGGACAGCCACATCGGGCCCGGCACCTCCATCGGACGCGACTGCGTGGTGCGCTCCACCCGCCTGTCCGACTCCATCGTGCTCGACGGCGCCTCCATCGTGGCCGCCAGCGGCCTGCGCGGCTCGCTCATCGGGCGCTACACAACCGTCGCTCCCGGCCGCAGCGACCACCGTCTCGTGGTCGGCGACCACACGCGGATCGAGCTGACCACATGAACCCAGGGAACAAGGAGTGAGGACGTGACCGACGACGGCGCCCCGCGCGCGGGGCGGAAAGAGTGGCTCGGGCTGGTGGCGCTGTTCCTGCCCACGATGCTCGTGGCCCTGGACATCAGCGTGCTGTTCCTGGCCTTGCCGCACCTCAGCACCGACCTGGGCGCGGACGCCACCCAGCAACTGTGGATCACCGACATCTACGGCTTCATGACCGCCGGGTTCCTGGTCACCATGGGCTCGCTCGGCGACCGGATCGGCCGGCGGCGGCTGCTGCTGGCCGGAGGCGCGGCCTTCGGTCTGCTGTCGCTCCTGGCCGCCTTCTCCACCAGCCCCGAGATGCTGATCGTGGCCCGCGCGCTGCTCGGCGTCGCCGGGGCCACGCTGCTGCCCTCGACGCTGTCCCTGATCGGCGTCATGTTCCGCGACCCCCGGCAGTTCGGCCTGGCCATGGCCGCCTGGGGCACGGCCTTCATGCTCGGCATCGCGCTCGGCCCGGTGGTCGGCGGCGCGCTGCTGGAGCGCTTCTGGTGGGGGTCGGTCTTCCTGATGGGCGTGCCGGTCATGCTCCTGCTGCTGGCCGCGGCCCCGCTGCTGCCGGAGTTCCGCGATCCCACCGGCGGCCGGATCGACCTGGTCAGCGTCGTGCTGTCGCTGGCGGCGATCCTGCCGCTGATCTACGGGCTCAAGGCGGTCGCCCGCGACGGCTGGGGCGCCGGTCCGGCCGTCGCGGTCGCCGCCGGGCTGCTCGTGGGCGCGGTGTTCGTGCACCGCCAGCGAGCTCTGGCCCACCCGCTGCTGGACGTGCGGCTGTTCCGCCACCGCGCGTTCACCGCCGCGGTGCTGATCGGGCTGCTGTGCGGGGCGTTGCAGACCGGGACCGGGATGGAGGTCGCGCTGTTCCTGCAGACGGTCGAGGGCATGTCGCCGCTGGAGGCGGGGTTGTGGCTGCTGGGCCCGGCTGTCGCGCTCATCGTCTCGATCAACCTCACCCCGAGGCTGGCCAGCCGGGTGCGGCCGGCGTACCTGCTGGGCGGCGGCATGGTGATCGCGGTCGTCGGGCAGCTCCTGCTCACCCAGGTCGTCGTGGGCGCGGTGACGGCGCTGATCGTCTTCCTGGGCGTGTGCTACTTCGGCGTCGGGCCGGTCGGCGGCATGATCAACCAGGTGGCGATGAGCACCAGCCCGCCGGAGCAGGCCGGTTCGGCCGCCTCGCTGGTGGCCACCGGCGGCGAGTTCGGCGTCGCGCTCGGCGTGGCGACCCTGGGCAGCCTCGGCACCGCGGTCTACCGGGGCACGTTCAGCCCGCCCGCCGGCACCCCGGCGCTCGCCCAGGACAGCATCACCGGCGCGGTCACCGTGGCCGGGCAGCTGCCCGCCGACCAGGGCGCGGCGCTGCTCGGCGCGGCCCGCGAGGCGTTCACCGCCGGGCTGCACGCGGTCGCGTGGGCGAGCGCGGCCCTGTGCGCCGTGCTGGCCGTGCTCGCGCTGGTCCGGCTGCGCGGCGTGGCGCCCTTCGCCGGGGTCCACGACGGTCACCACCAGCCGGACCAGGAGCCCGTCCTGGTGGACTGAGCACACGAGACTGGGCGCACGAGACCGAGCGCACGAGAAGGCGGGCCCGGGGAACCGGGCCCGCCTTGGTCTTCCGAGAGGTCAGTCCAGGCCGAACCGGGCGCGGGACAGCTCCCGGTTGGCCAGGGCCGCCAGGTAGATCGCGAACCCGGCGTGGCTGTGCGTGGTGGACATGTCCCGCCAGATCCGCTCCATGCGCTGGCCGTCCCTGACCGCGCTGGAACCGGCCGTCGGGAACAGGCAGCCCTCCACGGCCCGCCAGGCCAGCCGGGCGACCTCGCGGCTGACGGTGGCCAGGCGCACGTCCCGCTCCCTGGTGAACGCCGCCGGGCCCGCCGCGCAGGTCCGGCTCCACTGCTGGACGGCGTTCGTCATGGCCGCCTCGGCGGCGGCGAGCATGCCGGCGGCCTCGCCGTACCAGTACTGGTAGTCGGGGTCCTCGGCGCGGGTGGTGAACGGCGGGAAGATGGTCGTCCTGGTGCGCATCAGCTCCTCGTAGGCGTCCAGGGCGCCCTGGGCCATGCCCAGCACGACGGCCGCGCTGCCGAGCAGCATGACGCTGAGCGGGCCGCCGCCGTACTCGGGGTTGCCGTGCAGGTCCCGGCCAGGGGTGCCGCCGGTGACGACGGCCTGGCTGAGGTGGATCGGCAGCGTGAGGTGGCCGGGGACGCGGCCGCCGTCCATGGCGATGCTGTGCGAGCCGCTGCCCTTCAGGCCGAGCTGGCCGCCCCAGTCGTCCAGCCGGCGCCACTGGTCGCGCGGCGCGACGAACAACATCGGCTGCCCGTCCACGACGACGTGGCCCATGAAGTGCGTGGCGTACGGGGCTCCCGAGCAGTAGCTCCAGGTGCCGTCGAGGAGCCACCCGCCCTCGCCGTCCGGACGGGCGGAGCCGCCGGGCGCGACCGTGGCCGGGCAGACGAAGTCCCCGCAGGCGAACAGCTCGCTCTGGGCCCGCTCGCCGAACAGCGTGGCCACCGCCAGCGTGTGCGCCGAGCCGAAGGAGTACATCCAGCCGGTGGACGGACAGCCCCGCGCGAGCGTCATCGACACCCGCATGAAGGTCTCCACGCCGAACTCGTAGCCGCCGAAGCGGCGGGGGACCAGGATGCGGTAGAAGCCCGCCCTGGCGAACGCCTCGTGGGTGTCGGGGGCGTAGTAGGTGCGCCGCTCCGTCTCGGCCTGGCGCTCGACCAGGGCGGGCACCATGGCCTCGGCCCTGGCGACGATCTCGTCGGAGGTGAGCCCGGGCTCGGGCGGAGCCATGGGGGCGTGGGTGACGGCTGTCATGCTGCGCGAACCCTTCGTCTCGGGTTTTCCCTCAAGGCTCGCCCGGCCCCGGTGACCTACGCATCTCCGTACGTGCCCGGCAATCCCGCACGCCGGAAGATGCGCCCGTCAACCGGCGAATGGGACGTTCAGGGAGCAGTGTCTCGACTGACGTCCCGGGAGGACATGGTGTTGATGACAGGTGCTCCGGCGCGGGAAGACCTCGTCCGCCGCGCGACGGAGGCAGGCCCTGTCCTGCGCAGGAACGCGGCCTGGGCGGAGGAGAACCGCAGGCTGCACGAGGAGACGATCGGGGCGCTGGCCGAGGCCGGCGTCTTCAGGCTGCGGACGCCGCGCCGCTACGGCGGTTTCGAGGCGGACACGCGCACCCTGGTGGAGGTCGCCGCCGAGCTGGGCCGCGCCGACGGCGCCGCGGCGTGGACGGCCTCGGTCTACTGGATCCCGACCTGGATGGCCGCGCATTTCCCCGAGGCCGTCCAGGACGAGGTGTTCGCCACCCCCGACGTGCGCATCTGCGGCACGCTCAGCCCCACCGCGATGGCCGTGCGCGCCGAGGGCGGCATCGTGGTCAACGGCAAGTGGGGCTTCGTCAGCGGCGCCCACCACAGCCACTGGCAGGAGATCGTGGCCGTCGTCGTCGGCCCGGACAGCGAGCCCGAGCCGGTCATGGCGCTGGTGCCGATGAGCGACCTGACCGTCATCGACGACTGGCACACCTCCGGCCTGCGCGGCACCGGCAGCGTCAGCACCGTGGCCCAGGACCTGTTCGTCCCGGCCGCGCGGGTCATGCCGCTGGGCGCGATCCTCCAGGGACAGCACGCCGACGGCGCCAACGCCGGCTCCCCGATCTACCGTTCGCCGCTGCTGCCCGTGGCCGCCGCCTCCTCGGTCGGGACCGTGCTCGGCCTGGCCAGGGCCGCCCGCGAGGTCTTCTTCGAGCGGCTGCCCGACCGCAAGATCACCTACACCGGGTACGCCAGCCAGAGCGCCGCCCCGCTGACCCACCTCCAGGTCGCCGAGGCCACCTTCAAGATCGACCAGGCCGAGTTCCACGCCCACCGCCTGTCCTCCACCGTGGACGCCAAGGACGCCGACTCCGCCGGGTGGACCGTCGAGGAGCGCGTACGCGCCCGCGCCGACATGGGCGCCGTCTGCCGCCTGGCCAAGGAGGCCGTCGACATCCTGGCCACCGCCAGCGGCGGCTCCTCCATCTACACCGACGTGCCCATCCAGCGCATCGCCCGCGACGTGCACGCCGTCAACCAGCACGCCCTCATGCACCCCAACACCAACGCCGAGCTGTACGGGCGGATTCTGTGCGGCCTCGAACCCGACACCCTCTACATCTGAAGGAGATCGCCATGACCACCGTGTCGGCCCCCGACCAGACCCTCGCCGTCGCCGCCCTGCCGCAGCAGATCATCGCCGCCTGGGCCGCCCACGACGCCGAGGCGTTCGCCGCCGTCTTCACCGAGGACGGCTCCATGATCCTGCCCGGCGTGTACCGCAAGGGCCAGGCCGAGATCCGCGCCTTCATGGCCCACGCCTTCGCCGGGCCGTACCAGGGCACCCAGGTCACCGGGCAGCCCATCGACCTGCGGTTCCTCGCGGAGGACGTCTGCCTGCTGACCACCGAGGGCGGCGTGCTGGCGGCCGGCGAGAGCGAGGTCGCCCCCGAGCGCGCGGTCCGCGCCTCCTGGCTGGCCGTCCGCCGCGACGGGCAGTGGAAGCTGGCCGCCTACCAGAACAGCCCGCGTGACTGAGATGGCCGCTCACGTCGCACAGCGCGCGGTGGTGCTCGGCGGAGGCATGGCGGGGCTGCTGGCCGCGCGCGTGCTCGCCGAGCACTGCGCCGAGGTCCTGCTGGTGGACCGGGACACGCTGACCGGCGCGGCGGGCCCGCGCCGGGGCGTGCCGCACGGCTGCCACGCCCACGCCCTGCTGGCCCGCGGCCAGCAGATCCTGGACGAGCTGTTCCCCGGCCTCACCCAGCAGATGATCGACGACGGGGTGCCCGCCGGAGACCTCGCCACCAGCCTGCGCTGGTACTTCAACGGCCGCCGGCTGCGCCCGGCCCCCACCGGCCTGATCAGCGTCTCGGCCACCAGGCCCGTCCTGGAGGAGCAGGTCAGGAACCGGGTCTCGGCCCTGCCCAACGTGCGCTTCCTGGAGCGCACCGACATCCTCGGGCCGACCGCGACGCCGGCCCGCGACCGGGTCACCGGCGTCCGCGTGCGCGGGACGGACGGCGTCGAGCAGCACCTGGCCTGCGACCTGCTGGTGGACGCGACGGGCCGCGGCTCGCGCACCCCCGCCTGGCTCCAGGAGCTCGGCTTCCCCCGGCCGGACGAGGACCGCGTCAAGATCGGCCTGGCCTACACCACCCGCCACTTCCGCCTGCGCCGCGACCCGTACGGCGAGGACCTGTCGATCAACCCCGTCGCCTCGCCCGCGAACCCGCGCGGCGCTTTCTTCCCCAAGCTGCCCGGCGACATGAGCATGCTCTCCCTCACCGGCATCCTGGGCGACCACCCGCCGGCCGACCTGGAGGGCTTCCTCGCCTTCGCCAAGTCCCTGCCCGTGCCCGACGTCTACGACGCCGTCCGCGACGCCGAACCGCTCGACGAGGGCGTCACCTTCACCTTCCCGGCCAGCGTGCGGCGCCGCTACGAGCGTCTGCCCGCCTTCCCCGACGGCCTGCTGGTGCTGGGCGACGGCGTGTGCAGCTTCAACCCCGTCTACGGCCAGGGCATGACCGTCGCCGCCATGGAGGCGATGATCCTGCGCGAGCACCTCCAGGCGGGCACGGTGCCGCCCTGGCAGGCCTTCTTCAGGGACATCTCGCGGGTCATCGACGTCCCGTGGGATATCTCCGCCGGCGCCGACCTCGCCTTCCCCGGGGTTGAGGGGCGGCGTACCGCCAAGGTGCGCATCGGCAACGCCTACATGGCGCGCCTGCACGCCGCGGCGGCCCGCGACGGCGCGGTCACGGCCGCGTTCATGCGGGTGGCCGGGCTCGTGGACCCGCCGCAGACGCTCATGCGGCCCGCGCTCATGCTGCGGGTCCTGTGCCAGAGCGGCGCCGGCCCCGCGCCGGCCGCCGCCCCCGAGCAGCGCCCGCAGGTGCCGCTGCTCAAGCCCTGACCCCGTCCGAACGACGAAAGGACGCCGGCGGATCCCGCCGGCGTCCTTTTCGCGCCGCGCCTGCCTCAGCGGCCCCTTTCGCGCCGCGCCTACCGCAGCGAGCGGGCGAACGCGCGGACGTCGCCCACCAGCAGCTCCGGCTGCTCCATGGCGGCGAAGTGGCCGCCGCGCTCGAACTCGGTCCAGTGGCTGATCGTCGGGATGTCCCGGTCGGCCAGCCGGCGCACCGGCACGAAGATGTCCCTGGGGAAGACCGCCACGCCCACGGGCACGGTGATGGGCGGCGGCCGGTGCCCCTCAGCGGCCATCTTCAGCCCCGCCGCGCCCTCGTAGTAGAAGCGCGCCGACGACCCGGCGGTCGCGGTCAGCCAGTAGATCGACACGTTGGCCAGCATCCGGTCCCGGTCCACGGCGTCCTCGGGCGCCTTGTCGGAGTCCGTCCAGTCGTGGAACTTCTCCACGATCCAGGCGAGCTGCCCCACGGGCGAGTCGGTGAGCGCGTACGCCAGCGTCTGCGGGCGGGTGGACTGCAGCTTCATGTAGCCCGACAGCTCCTCGTCGAACCGGGCCAGCCCGGCCAGCCGCCCCTGCTCGGCGGGCGACAGGCCGGCCAGCTCGGCCGGATCGCCCGAGGGGAAGGCCATCAGCATGTTGACGTGCGCGCCGATCACGTGCTCGGGGGCCAGCCTGGCCAGCTCCAGCGAGATCACCGCGCCCGCGTCGCCGCCCTGCGCCAGGTAGCGGTCGTAGCCCAGCCGGCGCATCAGCTCGGCCCACGCCAGCGCCACCCGGTACGGATGCCAGCCCGCCTCCCTGGTGTGCCCGGAGAACCCGAACCCCGGGATCGACGGGATGACCAGGTGGAAGGCGTCGGCCGGGTCGCCGCCGTGCGCGCGCGGGTCGGTGAGCGGCCCGATCACGTCCAGGAACTCGGCGACCGAGCCCGGCCAGCCGTGCGTCAGCAGCAGCGGCACGGCCTGCGGCTCCGGCGAGCGCACGTGCAGGAAGTGCACGTCGGCGCCGTCGATCTCGGTCACGAACTGCGGGTGCCGGTTCAGCTCGGCCTCGGCCGCCCGCCAGTCGAAGCCGTGCCGCCAGTGGTCGGCCAGCTCCTTGAGGTAGCCCAGCGGCACGCCGCGCTCCCAGCCGGTGCCGGGCAGCTCGTCCGGCCAGCGGGTGGCGTCGATCCTGCGGTGCAGGTCGGCCAGCTCGGCCTCGGGGATGTCGATGCGGAATGGACGCATGGGTGGTCCGCCCTTCTCTTGTCAGGGTTGGGTCGAGCAGGTCAGCCGGTGCCGGTGCGCCGCAGCTCCTCGAAGGAGGACAGGTCGGGCACCGTCCAGCCGTCCAGGTCGTACTCGCCGAGGCAGCGGTCGACGAAGGCCGCGTACTCGTCGAGCTGGCCGCCGGCCATCTGCGAGAACAGCAGCTCGACCCGGGTGTTCTCGTGGTTGCCGCCGTAGTTGCGCTCGTAGAGCTCGTGGCGGCCGCCGAACTCCGAGCCGATCGCGTCCCACAGCAGCTTCATCACCTTGACGCGGCCCTCGGCGTCGGTGCCGTCCGAACCCCGCAGGTATTTGTCCAGGTACGGGCGGATGTCGGGGTTCTTGAAGTCGGCCGCGCCGGAGTTGACGTAGATGAGCCCGCTGGCCACGTCCTGAAGGATGATCTCCTTGATCCGCGGGTAGCCGATCTGCATGAACCAGCGGTAGGCCAGGCCGTACTGCGGGTTGGGCAGCAGGGCGCCGTTGCGCCACTCCACCGGGTTGCGGGCGGCGGCGTCCGACAGCGCCCAGAACAGGTTGCGCCAGGCCAGCACCTCGCCGATCCGGGTCTGCACGCCGCGGAAGTCCTTGGTGCCGGTGATCTCCAGCGCCCTGACCAGCAGCCCGGCGATGAACTCCAGCTTGACCGCCAGCCGGGTGCAGCCGTGGAAGGTGAACCGCTCGGTGAAGCCCGACTGGCCGGTGAACAGCTGCGCCTTGCCGAGATCGCCGTAGATGAACACGTTCTCCCAGGGGATGAGCACCTTGTCCAGGACGAGGATGCTGTCGTTCTCGTCCAGCCGGGAGGAGAGCGGGTAGTCGAACGGGCCGCCGGTCAGCGCCGCGGCCATGCCGTAGGACGGGCGGCAGATCAGCTTCAGGCCCTGCGCGTCCATCGGCACGGTGGCCACCAGCGCGAACTCGCGCTTCTTGACCGGCAGGCCGTAGTGGGCGATGAAGTTGTAGTGCGTCAGCGCCGAGCCGGTCGCCACCACCTTCGCGCCGCTCACCACGAGCCCCGCGTCGGTCTCCCGCTCGACGTGCACGTAGACGTCGTTGACCTCGTCCGGCGGCCGGTTGCGGTCGACCGGCGGGTGCACGATCGCGTGGTTCCAGAACAGCACCTTCTCCTGCGACTCGCGGTACCAGCGGCGGGCGTTGCCGTCGAAGGGCGCGTAGAAGCCGGCGTTGGCGCCGAGCGTGCCGAGGAAGGAGGCCTTGTAGTCGGGGCTGCGGCCCATCCAGCCGTAGCTCATCCTGGCCCACGTCGCGATGGCCCGCTGGTCGGCGACCAGGTCCTCGACCGTGCGCGGGGTGGTGAAGAAGCGGTGCGTGTAACCCTCGCCGCCGCTGTCGGTGGGGCAGGTCAGCAGCTCACGGGTGCCGTCGGCGTGGAGGGCGTCGTAGAGCCTGGCGGTCATCCGCACCGGGTTGTGGAAGGCCGGGTGCTCGGTGACGTCCTTGACGCGGTCACCGTAGAGGTAGATCTCACGATCGTCACGCAGGCTCTCGACGTACTCGCTGCCCGTGAGCGGGCGGGTCTTCGGCGCGGCATCGGGCATCGGACATCTCCCAGGGCAGGCAGCACGGTGCATCCTCAGCGTGGCACCCGGGCCCGCGGCGGCCATCTCGCGATGTGCGCTGTTCCGCCGGCGTGGGCACGGGCGGCATTCTGGAAGGTGCCCGTACGCGCGCCCCGATGTGACGATGACCGCGTGACGGAGCATCGCCTGTGGGCGCTGGCCCACCTGGGAACCCCGATGGCGATCCGGGTGGCCGCGACGCTGAGGATCGCCGACCGGCTCGCCAAGGGGCCGGCCACCGGAGCCGAACTCGCCCCCGCCGTGGGCGCCGACCCCGGCGTGCTGGAGCGCCTCATGCGCTACCTGGCCGCCAGGGGAGTGCTCGGCCGCGACGACGACGGCAGGTACACGCTGACCGCCATCGGCGAGGAGCTGCGCGACGACCATCCGGCCGGGATGCGCGCCATGCTGGACATCGAGGGCTGGGAGGGCCGGGCCGAACTGGCCTTCGCCCACCTGCTGCACAGCGTGCGCACCGGCGAGGCGGCCTTCCCCCGCCAGTTCGGCCGCTCCTTCTGGGCGGACCTGGCCGCCGACCCGGCCCGCGCCGCCGCGTTCGACGCGCGCATGGCCGCCGAGGTCCCCGGCCGGGCCCCCGCCATCGTGGCCGGCTACGAGTGGGGAAGCCTCGGCCGGATCGTCGACGTCGGCGGCGGCGACGGATCCCTGCTCATCGCGCTGCTCACCGCCTACCCCGGCCTGCGCGGCACGGTCGTCGACCAGCCGGCCACCGCGCGGGCCGCCGCCGCGGCGCTGGCGGCCGCCGGCCTGTCCGGCCGCGGCGAGGCCGTGGCGGGCAGCTTCTTCGACCCGCTGCCGCCAGGCGCCGACGGCTACCTGCTGTCGTGGATCCTGCACGACTGGAGCGACGACGACGCCGCCGTCATCCTGGGCCGCTGCGCCGAGGCGGCCGGGCCGGACGGCTCGGTCTTCGTGGTGGAGGACTTCGGCCCCGACGGCGAGTCGCCGCGTACCGGGATGGACCTGCGCATGCTCGTCTACTACGGAGGCCGCGAGCGCGCCGTCGGCGACCTGCGGGCCCTGGCCGGTCGGTGCGGCCTGGAGGTCGCCTCGGTGCATCCGGCGGGCGCGCTGCGGATCGTCCGGCTGGTGGCACGCCCGTGACGCCCGCCGAGATCGTCGCCGCCCTGGTCGCCCCCGAGGGCCGCCGCGACCCCTACCCGCTGTACGAGCTGCTGCGCGCCCACGGCCCGGTCGTCCCGGTACGCCCCGGTCTCACGGTCGCCGTCGGCTACGCCGAGATCAACCGCGCGCTGCGCGACAACCGCCTCCGCGTCCAGGACGCCGCCGGGTACGACCACATCTATCCCGCCTGGCGCTCGCACTCCTCGCTGCGCGGCTACACCGACTCCATGCTGTACCGCAACCCGCCCGGCCACACCCAGACCCGGCGCCTGGTCAGCAGCGGCTTCACGCCCGCCCGCGTGGCCGGGATGCAGGAGTCGGTCGAGCGGATGGTCCACCGGCTGCTGGACCGGCTGGCCGACCTCGGCGCCGGCGGCACGCCCGTCGACTACGTCGCCGAGTTCGCCTCCCGGCTGCCGATCGCCGTCATCAGCGCGCTCATCGGCGTGGCCGAGGACGACCAGAAATGGTTCCGCCAGGTCGCCTCGGACCTGACGATCGCCCTGGAGGGCATCACCAACGTCTCCAGGCTGTCCATCGCCGACAAGGCCATGGACGAACTGGCCGGCTACTTCGGCGAGCTGATCGACGACCGCCGCCGCCACCCCGCCGACGACATGCTGACCGCGCTCGTACGCGCCCACGACGACGGCACCCGGCTCAGCCACGACGAGCTGGTCGGCAACCTCATGCTGCTGCTGACCGCCGGGTTCGAGACGACGAGCTTCCTGCTCGGGCACGGGCTGCGGCTGGCGTTCGAGCACCCGGACCAGGCCGCGCGGCTGCGCGAGGAGCCGGGCTTCGCCACCGCGTACGTGGAGGAGGTCCTGCGGTTCGAGGCGCCCGTCCAGGCGACCAGCCGGTGGGCCGAGACGGCGACCGACATCTCCGGCGTCTCGGTGCCGGGCGGGACGAAGGTCGTCCTCATGCTCGCCGCCGGGAACCGGGACCCGCGCCGTTTCCCCGACCCGGCCCGCTTCGACCCCGACCGGCCGGACGTCCAGCCGCTCAGCTTCGGCGCCGGGCCGCACTTCTGCCTGGGGGCGCCGCTGTCGCGCATGGAGGCCCGCATCGCGCTGCCGCTGCTCCTGCGGCGTTTCCCGGCGCTGTCCGCGGCCGAGCCACCGGACCATCGCGACCGCTGGGTGGGCCGCGGCCTCCACCGCTTCCTCGTCACCACCTCCTGACCGCCAGGCCCTTCCTTCCTGTCGGACCGCTCCTCTAGGGTTCCCTCCCGTGTCCCGACGATCATGGGCTTTATGGGGTGCGGCCACGCTCACCGCGCTCGCTCCCGGCCTCCACGACCTGATCCGGTTGCTGCTGTCCGGGGACGACGGCTCCCGGTACTACTCGTACATGTCCTTCGGGCAGTGCACGGGCGACCGGATCCACACCCTGATCCAGGGCCTCCCGATCTGGGAACTCCCGATCTTCGACTTCGGCGGCGCGCCGCTGCTCGTCCTGGCCCTGGTCGGCTGGTACGCGGGCGTACGCACCGGACGGCACCGGCTCGGCCGCCTCCTCGCCCGCTGCGTGGTCGCGCTGCTGCTCCTGTCACGCCTGCCCGGTCCGCTGCTGCTCCTGCTCGACGGGGCGTACGGCCCGGGCTGCATGGACGCGTGGGGGCCGCCGGAGATGGTGAGCGCACAGGTGGGCTGGGGCCTGTACTTCCTGGTGCCGCCGATCCTGGTCCTGCTCGCGGTACGGGCGCCGCGCCGGGCGTTCGTCCGGCGCGGCCGCCTGGCGCGCACGACCGCCACGATCCTGACCGTGGCGGCGACCCTGCTGGCCGCGGCGCAGGCGGCCCCGGCCGGCAAGGTGAGCACCGACGGCGAGCTCGACTGCGCCGGCTTCGGCGACGGCACGGCCACCTGGCTGACCGAGGCGGAGAAAAGGTTCCTGTGCGAGGTCCGCGGATACAGCACCTTCCGCGCCGAGGGCGGCATCGAGGGCTGGCAGGACGCCTCTGACCAGGTGGTGGTCACGCAAGGACACCACCTGTGCCGTCTGGCCACCCGGCACGGCGGAGACCTCGGCGCGCCGGCCGTCCGGGACGCGCCGCACGGGTCGCTGGCGGACGCGCTCGACCCGTTGTGCCCCGCGGTGGTCCGGTGGCGGGAGCGGGAGGGCGCGCGGCAGCAGGCCGAGGCGGCGGCCTACCAGGCGGCGAAGGAGAAGGCCTGCGCCCGGCACCGGACACACCGTGCGAAGATCAGGCCCGTACGGCAGCGCCGCGCCACCATGTGGACCGAGTTCTGGACTCTCCTCGGATGGGAGAAGGGGTTCGAGGGCAACGTCCCTGACCTGGTCGGCGAACTGGTCGGCAGCGGGCGCGGCGCGTTGGCGATCTGGGCGGCCGACGAGAGCGGCCACGCCTGCGTCTTCCCGGACGTGCGGTCCGGCCGGTCGCCGGCACGGGCTCGGCGGCGGTCAGGCTGAAGGCCCGTGACCGGGCGCAACTGGTGGTCTTCGCCATGCGCTCCGGCCTGCGCCCACCGATCTGAACGCCTACCGGGTCAGCTTCCGGACCCTCAGCCGGTGAGCTCGCTCGCCAACAGCCCCATCATCAGGTAGTCGTACAACTTGCCGCCGGTCCGGAAGGACTCCCGCTTGCGGCCCTCCTGGACGAAGCCCACCCGCTCGTAGGCCCGGACGGCGGCGGTGTTCTCGGCGGCCACCCAGAGGGTGACGCGGTGCATGCCGACCTCCTCGAACACGAACCGGCATGCCACCCGGAGGGCGTCGGTGGCATAACCCTTGCCCCAGGCGTCGCGGTCGCCGATGGCGAAGCTCTGCAGGGTGATGTCGCGGGCCACGAAGTCGGTGTCGCCCAGGGAGGCGTAGCCGATCAGCCGGGGGGCGTCGAGGGGTTCGATGCCCAGGAGCATCTGCTCGAAGGTGTTGCGGGGACGGTCCAGGCCCTTGGCCATGTTCTGGGCCAGGGAGATGGGCGGAGCGCTGTTCATCCAGCGGCCCACCTCCGGGTCGTGGTACCAGCGCCACATGGGCTCGCTGTCAGCGGGTTCGAGGGCGCGCAGGCGGACGAGATCTCCGGTCAACATGGGTCAAGTGGTAGCCGAAGGGCCAGATCACGGGCAAACGGTTTAAACATCACCATGGGCAGGAGTTCGGCCGCCGGGGTCATCTCTCCACCCCCGTACTCATGATGCCGCGCACGAACGTGCGCTGGAAACAGATGAGAAGGATCACTGGTACGGCGATCGTCATCATGGCGCCGGCCTGGATGTAGGCGGGTTTCGTCGAGTACAGGCCGTTGAAGGCGGCCAGGCCCACCTGCAGCGGCTGGAGCTCGGGCCGGCCGGAGAGGTAGACGAGCGGGGTGAAGTAGTCGTTCCAGGTGTAGACGAAGTTGAACAGGGTGACGGCGGTGATCGCCGGCCACGCCTGCGGCACGATCACCGAACGCAGCGTGCGCAGCGGTCCGGCGCCGTCGATCGAGGCCGCTTCGTCCATCTCGCGCGGGATGGTGAGGAAGTACTGCCGTAGCAGGAAGACGCTGTAGGCGTTGGCGAAGAAGGCCGGCACGAGCAGCGGCAGCCAGGTGACGACCCATCCGATCTGCGCGAAGACGGTATATGTCGGGATCAGCGTCACCGCGCTGGGCAGGAAGATCGTGGCGATGAGCAGGGTGAACAGCGGCCCGCGGCCGGGGAAGCGGGCGAAGCCACAGGCGACCAGCGTGCACGACAGGACGGTCCCGATCGTGCTGATCACCGCCAGTGCGATGGTGTTGAGCAAGTACTGCACGACCTCGACGACCGCGAGGATCATCGTGTAGAAGATCACCGGTGACATCATCGGGATCGTCACGTGCCGCAGCCGGCGCAACCATCCGGCGCCGTCCAGCCGGGCGGCGTCGTACAACGCGGTGGGGATGCCGCGCAGCCCCGCCAGGTTGATGATGATGCCCGAGCCGAGCCCCCACAGGCCGATCATGACGAGCCCGGGGATCACCCAGGCGGGGTCGCTCAGCCGGCTCGGCGCGCCGCCCACGCCGAGCCGGCGCAGCGCGGTATTGATCCATCCGTCGTGGTCCTGGGACTCGGCCCGGTGGGTCAGCTGGTCGTCCAGTACGCGGTCGCGCATGGAGCCTCCCGCGTCGTCGCCGTCGACACCGATGCCAGGCGACTCGACCTGGCGCGGACGAGTGGCGCGAGCGACCTGATCGCGGCCACCGCGGCCGACGCCCGTGCCGCCGTCGCCGACCTGACCGGCGGCCGGCTCGCCGAGGTGGTCTTCGACGTCACCGGCAACCCCGCCGTGCTCTCCCCAGGCGGTACGGCCGGCCCGCCCGCTGGGCCGGGTCGTCCTTCTCGGCGACACGCCCACGCCGTCCCGGCAGATGCTCGGCCCCGGCGTGGTCAGCAATTCGCTGACCATCCTCGGGGCGCACGCCGACCTCGTCTCCGACGACCCGTCAGCCGGCCCGCTCAACCGCGACGCGGTGACCGGGTTGTACTTCCGCCGCCTCGCCTCCGGCACGTCCCGGACCGCCGGAATGATCTCCGAGCAGGTGTCCCCCTGGATGCGGCATCCACCTACGCACGTCTGCGGGACGGCGGCGCCCCGGCCGGAGCGCTCTGCTTCGACTGGACCGGCGCGAAGCGGGAACAGTGACCGCCCACCCCACGCTCTGCCCGAAGGGCCCTGGTAACCCTTTTATGGCTGTCATCCGGATTCGTTCAGGTGGCGCGGCCAAGTGCTGTCGGCGATTATCGACGCGACGTGACCGCGCTGCGAGGGGGTCGGGTATGACGTGGTATCCGTGGAGACGAGCGTTACTCACGACGGGGGCGGCCGTGGTCGGCTTCGATCCGTCCACGCGCACGTGGGTCACCGACGCCGCCCGGTCTCAGGGGATGGTCGACCTGCCGCCGCTGAAGGGCAAGGTGGTGACCGATCCCGCCTCGCGCGGCCAGGCGGCCGACGACTTCGGGCACCTGGTCCATCGGACCTCAGGGGCCGTGCTGGAGCCCGGCGCGGTGTCGGACATCATGCTGATGATGAAGTACTGCCGCACGCACGACCTGCAGGTGGCCGCGCGCGGCCAGGGACACGCCACCTTCGGCCAGGGCCAGGTCGCGGGCGGTCTGATCATCGACATGACCCCGCTCAACGCGATCGAGGTGCGGGAGGACACGGCCGTCGTGGAGGCGGGTGCGCTCTGGAGCAGCCTGGCGCAGGCGACCCTGGTCCACGGCCTGACCCCTCCGGTCTTCACCGACTACCTGGAGCTCTCGGTCGGCGGCACGCTCTCGGTCGGCGGCGTCGGCGGCCAGACCCACCACCACGGATCCCAGGCGGACAGCGTCGTGGAGCTGGAGGTCGTCACGGGGGAGGCCGGCCTCAGGAGGTGTTCCGCGCGGCTGCGCCCCGACCTCTTCCGCGCGGCGCTGGCGGGAAGAGGACAGTGCGGCATCATCACCAAGGCCACCCTGCGCCTGCTGCCCGCCCCCACGACGGTCCGCCACTACCTGCTCACCTACCCGAGCGTCGCCGCGCTGACCGCCGACCAGCGGCGCGTGGTCAACGACGGCCGCTTCGCCTACGTGGAGGGAGAGCTCGAACTGCCGACCGGCTCCGCCGGCTGGAGTCACCAGCTCGAAGCGGTCGCCTTCTTCGACGGCACGACCCCGCCCGACGACGCCAGGCTGCTCGCCGGGCTGGGCGACCAGCCCGGCGACCGGCAGATCCAGGACATGTCCTACTTCGACTTCCTCAACCGGCTCGCCCCGGGCGTCGCCGAACTGAAGTCCACAGGCGAGTGGTACCGCCCGCACCCGTGGTGGAACATGTTCCTGCCCGCGAGCCGTACCGACGCCTTCGTGGAGGCCGTCATCAAGGACCTGACCGAGACCGAGGTCGGCGCCAGCGGCGTGGTCCTGCTCTATCCCTTCCCCCGCGACCGCCTGCACCTGCCCTTGCTGCGCGTGCCCGACGAGGAGACGGTCTTCCTCTTCACCCTGCTCAGAACCGCCTCGTACGGAGCCGAGGACCCGCAGGACATGGTGGCGGCCAACCGTTCCCTCTACCTGCGCGCCCAGGCCGTCGGGGGTTACCAGTACCCGGTGGGCTCCATACCCACCACGCCCGAGGAGTGGCGCACCCACTACGGCCCCGCGTGGGCCGCCTTCGAGGCGGCCCACGAACGCTACGACCCCGACGGAATCCTCACTCCGGGCCAGGGCGTCTTCCCTCCAGGACCGTGAAGCCCGCAGCCGGAACTCCGTGCCGACTTTCGCCACCCAGCAGAGCTGACGCACGTCCGGTCAGGCCAACCCGAGCGGCGGGGCCTACTCGAAGGGGATGCCGTCGACGGTGCCGGATACGGATGGCTGAGTGGAGAACGCCGTCCAGGAGAGCGTCACCTTGTGGGTGCGTCGGCCGGTCTCGGCCGTGAGGGTGGCGGTGGCGTGGCCGTCCGGGGTGATGGTGACCAGGCCGCTGACCCGCAGGTCGCGCACGAACCGCACGCCGTCGAGCGTGATGTCCTGACCGAAGGTGACCTGGCCGCCGCGCAACCCCGGCTCGTTCGTCCGCCCGAAGTAGTAGAAGGCGTGCGGGTTGCGGCGGGCGGTGGCGTCGGCGGCGGTGGCGAAGGCGGCCGCGAGGATCCGCCGCCGGCTCGGGCTGAGCTCGGGGGCCGGGTGCGGCGCCACGTCCCTGACCCGTTGCGGGAACGCACCGACGGCGCGGTAGTTCTCGCCGGTGCATTTCTGGTCGACCACCCGCTTGGTGGTCAGGAAGGTACGCAACATGCCGCGTACGCACTCACCCATCGGCGACGGGAAGAAGGACTGGGCGTGCATCCCGAACGGGATCCGGATGATGGTCGCGTTCGGGAAGACCCGGAGGGAACGCTCCACCTCGGCGGGGCGGTTGACGTCGAAGTCCCCTGCCACCACCAGGACGGGCACGTCGGGCAGCGCCTGTCCGGGCGGGCGCGGCGGGCTGTGCCGTGGGGTGGGCCAGTTGATGCACCACTCCTGGCCGGCGACCGCCTCGGTGGGGAAGACGTCGGTGGGCTGAAAGGGCGCCATCGGGCGTTCTCGCTCGTAGTACCGCTCGGCTTGGGCCTGACGTTCGGCCGCCGGGGCCAGCCGGTCGAAGGGGAAGGAGCCGTCGCCACAGCGGAAGGCCACATGCCCCGCGAGCCAGGGAGGATCGAACGGCGGGACGGTTCCGGGGATCAGCCGGGCCAGGCGGCGTAGTGGGACCGGGTCCCCGCCGAGGTAGGCGTGTGCGGCCGCGACGACCTCCCGGCCGAGCACCGCTTCGGCCGGCTCACGCAGGGTGAGCGCCTGGTGCAGCGTCACCTCCGGGTCGGGGTGCTTGCGAAGCCGGTCCACCAGCCTCTTCCAGGTGTCGGAGGCCTTGCCGGGCAGCGCGTCGCATGGCCTCGAACGCTCACAGACGAGATCAAGGTAGTCGAGCCGGGCGTCGAACCGCTGCTCGGCGTACCCGTCGCGGCCGATGACCATGGAGCTGTCCAGGAAGACGGCGTCCAGGCTGCCGGGGTACCGGGCCGCGTACGCCTGGGCGTACAGGGTGCCGTAGGAGTTGCCGTAGTAGCTCATCTTTCCCAGGCCGAGCGCTCGCCGTACCGCGTCGAGGTCGTGCGAGGCCTGGTCGGCGGTGAAGTACGCGCCTCGCGGGCCCACGCTCTCGGCACAGGCGGCGATGGTCCCGGGCTTGAAGGGGTCGGCTCCCGGGCACAGCAGCGGCGACGACTGCCCCATTCCGCGTGGATCCATGACCAGCAGGTTCTTCCGGTCAAGGACGGGCCCGAGAGCTCGCTGGATGTCGGGGGTCGCCGGCAGGGCCGGCATCGGCCCGCCGCGGTTGGCCGCCACCGTGCCGTCGGCGTCCCTGGCCGGGATGAAGGTGAAGGCCACGGAGATGCGCTCGGAGAAGGGGTTCTCCCAGTCAAGGGGGACCTCGATGGTGCCGTCGCAGCGTGTGGTCGCGGTCGCGCACTCATGCAGGCCGGTCGCAGGGGACGGGGGGCCGGGCAACAGGGCGGCGGCGAGGACGAGCCCCAATGTCTTGGTGATCATGCACCCAGCCTCCCTGCCCTTGTTCCGAGTTTCCTCAGCACCGAGAAGGGTTGGGCTGTGGGAGCCTGCTCCCTGCCGTCTGCGACTGCGGGCTGATCTCCGCCCCGGCACTCCAGGTGAAGGTGCCCGCAGACCCGCGCGTCCGGGGCGGCGCCTGGCGATCGAGGCGGTGGCACGGCACCAGCACGTTCGGTCGTCCGATGAGGGCGAACCGGGCTCGCCCCGCCCGGCCGAGGCAGGCCGTGGAGGTCAGCCGGCTTCGGCGGAATCGAGATGGCGGGCGTCGCCGAGGCTGACGACCGTGCGGTTGTGGAAGAAGTCGTCTTCGCGCAGCGTGGTGATGCTGCCAGACGGCACCCGGAAGCCGGCATAGCCGGCCGCCGCGATCGGCATCTTGATCCAGGACGTCACGACGCATGTCAGGGAGCCACCGTGAGTCACGATGATCTGGTGTTCGCAGGGACGCTGCAAGATCTCGTCCATCGCCGCGTAGACGCGCCGCGCCAACGCCGCCTTGGTCTCGGCGCCCTCCACGCCCTCGTCGTGCTCCAACCGCTCCCCGACAGCCGGCGGCGGAATGAACCGCTGGTCCAGCCACTCCTGTGGCCTTCCCCCTGCTACTCCGTAGGATTTCTCCCGCAGTCTGCGGTCCAGGACGGGTTTCACACCGAACACTTCGGCAACCTTCTCGGCCGTCTGCCGGGTGCGCCGCAGATCCGAGGAGAACAGCTCCACCTCGGCGCCGTCCGGGATCTGGGCCCGCAGCGCCTGGGCGATGGAGGCTGCCGCGCGGAGGCCGGCCGGCGTCAGCTGCGAATCATGCCAGCCGCCGACGACCCTCTCGACGTGGTGCGTCGCCTCCGGATGGGTGACGGCGTAGATGGTGCGCATGCGCAAGGTCTTCCTGTCGGGGGCTGTTCCTGAGTGATCTTAAGAGTTGTTCAGGAGCGCAGCAGGGGGTCGAGGTTCTCCGGCACGCCCTGCCTTCCTGGCGCGCCGAGAGCGCGGTGCTGCCACACATCACCCCGGGGACCTTTGAAACGATCCTCGACAAATTGTGGAATCTGAAACAGACAGGAGGCACGCGTGACTCCCACAGCCGTGATTCTCGACAGCAGCGGACACCGCGTCCATGAGCAGGCCGACTTCTTACGCGCCGCCGGACCGGCCGTGCCCGTCCGGCTGCCCGGCGACCTCACCGCCTGGTCGGTGACCGACGGGGATGTCGTCAAGCACCTGCTGACGAGTCCCCACGTCTCCAAGGACGCGCGCAAGTCCTGGCCCGGCTACCGCCCCTACGCGATCGGCTGGCTCACCGCCTGGGTCGACGTGAGGAGCATGTTCACCGCCGACGACCCCGACCACCAGCGGTTGAGGAACCTGGTCGGCGCAGCGTTCACACCCCGCCGCGTAGAGGCGATGCAGCAGCCGATCACCACCATCGTCACCACGTTGCTGGACGACCTGACCGCCGATGCCCCGGGAGACGTGCTGGACCTGCGAGCACGCTACTCCTACAAGATCCCCACCCAGGTCATCTGCGACCTGTTCGGGGTGCCGCCGGATCAGCGGCCCGCCATGCTGGCCACCATCGACGCCGTGCTGGACACCAGCCTGTCAGCCGAGCAGGCGATCCGCGTACAGCAGGAGCTGATCGCATCGATGCACCGTCTCATCGAGGCCAAGCGAGCTCAGCCTGGCGACGACATGACCAGCCGGCTGATCACCGCCAGGGACAGCGGACTCGATCAGCTCAGCGACGACGAGCTCGTCAGCACGCTGCTCCTGATGATCGGCGCGGGCAGCGAGACCACGGTGTCTCTGCTCGACCACGCCGTCATCGCGATGCTCAGCCACCCCGAGCAGCTCGCTGTCGTCCGCCGCGATCCCGCACGCTGGGATGACGTCATCGAGGAGAGTCTGCGCCGGCACCCGCCCGTCATGCATCTGCCGATGCGCTACGCCACCGCGGACATCCCCTTGGACGGGCAGACCATCATCCGAGCCGGAGACCTCATCCTCATCTGCTTCGGCGCTCACGGGCGTGACCCTGCCGTCAATGCCGAGCCTGACCGCTTCGACATCGACCGGCGCGACCGGGCGCACCTGGCCTTCGGCCACGGCATGCACTATTGCTTGGGCGCGCCGCTGGCCCGGCTGGAGGCGCGCATCGCGCTGCCCGCACTGTTCGACCGCTTTCCCGATCTGCGGCTGGCCACCGGCCCGCAGGATCTCCAGCCGCTCCCCTCCTTCATCGGCACCGACGTACTACGACTGCCCGTGACGCGTGGCAACCAGACGCCGGACTGTGCCAGGACATCGAAACGGCGGGAGTGCCATGCGCGATGAACGACGAGCACGGCCGGCCCGCGATCAGGACCCGTCGACCGCGTAGGCCCGGCTGCGGTGTCCCTCAGTCGAAGGACGGTCTGACGCTCCGCCCCCGGCTCCGCTTGAGCTCGAAGAAGTCCTCCGTCCCGGCGACCAGGACCAGGCCGTCCCAGAGCCTGCCGGCTGCTTCGCCGCGGGGCGCCTGCCTGATCACCGGGCCGAACAGGGCCATGCCGCCGATGCGGAGAACGGGAGTCCCGACATCGAGCCCCACCTCGTTGAAGGCCTCATCGTGGGAGTCCCTGATGAGCTGATCGAACTCCTCGCCGTCGGCGGCCGCCGCCAACGCGGCGGGCAGGCCCACCTCTGTGAGGGCTTCGGTGACGACCGCGGGGTCATCGCGACGTTTCTGGTTGTGGAACCGGGTGCCGACGGCGGTGTACAACGGGCCGAGAACTCCGCGGCCGGCGTGCTCGGCGGCGGCCGCGCAGACCCGGACCGGCCCCCAGGCCTTCTCCATCTGGTTCCGGTAGTCCTCGCTCATCCCCTCACCCGCACGCTGGACGAGGTTCAGGTGGGCCAGCGACATGAGCCGCCAGTCGGCGTGCACCGGCCGGACCTTCTCGACCTCCAGCAGCCAGCGTGAGGTGACCCAGGCCCAGGGGCACAGCGGATCGAACCAGAACGGGACCTCGACGAGGTCCGGCTCTTTGGTGATCGTCATGATGCCTTCCTTCCTCTCGGACCGATCTCGCAGCGGGCGAAGTGCGCCGGCAACGTGTCGGGTTCGTGGCTGGGCAGGCTGAGGACGAGGTGCTTGGCCATCGGGATGGTGTCCAGAAGGTCGATGCGGGCCAGCGTTCGCCCTGGTTGTATATCACGCCGGCTTCGGTCCCGGCGGCTGTTCCCGACCACCGTCACACCCCGATGGATACCCCGATGGACGAGATCTCGATCGAGTGGTGCCAACCGGCCGACGCGGACGTACTGGCGGGTGAGTGACCGTGCGCCCAGGTTCCACCGCCGGTTGAGGCTTTCCCGCCCGCCCTTGCGGCGCTCCCGGGCGGAAGTCTCCGGGGCTGGTTCAACGACAGCCTTGACGTATGAGCGCTGCCGACCACGACGGTTCCCGCCCGGGCGGCCGTCATCGGCCCTGCGCGGACCACACAACCGAGGTGAGGAGAGACCATGACCGATGCCCTGCCGGATCCGGTGACATTCCCGATGCCCCGTGCGGCGGCGTGCCCGTTCGACCCGGCGCCCGAGCTGACCCGCCGTAGCGAGGAGGCGCCCGTCTCGCGCGTCCGTCTGTGGGACGGCACCACCCCCTGGCTGGTCACCCGCTACGACGACGCCCGCGCGGTGCTCGCCGATCCGCGCGTCAGCGTCGACGTGGCCGAGCCCGGCTTCCCGCACACCAACGCGGTGAGCAAGGCACGCGACGCGCGGATGAAGACGCTGATGCAGATGGACGCCCCCGAGCACACCACGCACCGGCGCCTGCTGACCGCCGACTTCATGATCAGGAAGATGGAGGCGCTGCGGCCCAGGATCCAGCGGATCGTCGACGACCTCATCGACGACCTGCTCGCCGGCCCCAACCCGGCCGACCTGGTGCGGGCGCTCGCGCTGCCGGTCCCCTCGCTGGTGATCTGCGAACTGCTCGGCGTGCCCTACGCGGACCGGGCCTTCTTCCAGCGGGCGGCGGGCGAGCTCGTCATGGACGAAGGCGACCCCGCGCGGGCCCTGGCCGCCGCCGAGGAGCTGAACGGCTACCTGGAGGCGCTGGTGCTGGCGAAGAGCGACGAGCCGGGCGACGACGTCCTCAGCAGACTGGCCGTGGAGCAGTACAGGACGGGCGCGATGACCCTGACCGAGATCTCCACGATGGGCCAGCTCCTGCTGGTGGCCGGGCACGACACCACCGCCAACATGATCGCGCTCGGCACGGCCGCGCTGCTGGCGCACCCCGACCAGCTCGCGGCGGTGCGCGACGGCGACCCGGCGCTGGTGGCCAACGCTGTGGAGGAGCTCCTGCGCTACCTGTCCATCACCCACACCGAGGCCCGCCGCGTCGCCCGCGAGGACCTGGAGGTCGGCGGCACGGTGATCGGCGCGGGCGAGGGCATCGTCGTGGTGAAGAGCACCGCCAACCGGGACCCGTCGGCCTTCCCGGACCCCGGCGTCCTCGACGTCCGCCGCGAGGTCCGCCACCACGTCGCCTTCGGGTTCGGCGCCCACCAGTGCCTGGGGCAGTCGCTGGCCCGGGTGGAGCTGCAGGTCGTCTACGGCACGCTCTACCGGCGCGTCCCCACGCTGGCGGCGGCCGTGCCGCTGGAGGAGCTGGCGTTCAAACAGCAGGCCGTCTTCTACGGCGTCCGCGAACTGCCCGTCACCTGGTGAGATCGAGCGAAGGAGTCAAGCACATGAAGGTCACCGTGGATCAGGACGCCTGCACCGGCTCGGGGCAGTGTGTCCTCGTCAGTCCCGACGTGTTCGACCAGCGCGACGAGGACGGCATCGTCGTCCTGCTGCGGGACAGCCCGGAATCGGGGCTGCACGAGGGCGTCGGCGAGGCCGCCCGGATCTGCCCGGCCCGCGCGATCACGCTCAGCGCGTCGTGAGCCGGACCTCCCGGATCGTGGTCGTGGGCGCCTCGGCGGCGGGCCTGACCGCCGCCGAGGCCCTGCGCCGCGACGGATTCACCGGCTCGCTGACCCTGGTCGGCGCCGAGCGGCGGGAACCCTACGACCGGCCGCCGCTGTCCAAGCAGATCCTGCTCGGCAGGTGGGCGCCCGACCGCGTGACGCTGCGCCGCCAGTGGGCGCCCGCCGGGCTGGGGGCCGACTGGCGGCTCGGCGTCGCCGCCACCGCCCTCGACACCGGCGCGCGTGAGCTCGTCCTGTCCGACGGCGGCGTCCTGCCCTACGACGGGCTGGTGATCGCCACCGGCGTCGTCCCGCGCCGGTTGCCGTCGGGGCACGAACTCGGCGGCGTGCACGTGCTGCGCACCCTCGACGACGCCCTCGCCCTGCGGGAGGGGCTGCTCGCCGCCCGGTCGGTGGTCGTCGTCGGCGCGGGCTTCCTCGGTACGGAGGTCGCCGCCGTCGCCCGGCAGCTCGGCCTGGACGTCACCCTGGTCGATCCGCTCCCCGCGCCGTTGATCGACCGGCTCGGCGACCGGGTGGCGCGGCTGCTGGCCGGCCTGCACACCGGGCACGGCGTCCGCCTGCGTCCCGGCACCCTGGTCACCGGCCTGACCGGCCGCGACGGCCAGGTGGACGGGGTCGATCTGGACGACGGCGCGCACGTCCCGGCCGACCTGGTGCTCGTGGCCGTCGGCTCGGCCCCGGCGACCGGCTGGCTGACCGGCAGCGGCCTGGAGGTGGAGGACGGCGTCAGGTGCGACCATCGGTGCCGGGCCGCTCCGGGCGTGGTCGCCGCCGGCGACGTGGCCTCCTGGCGGCACCCCCGCTTCGGCCGCCTGCGCGTCGAACACCGGCTGAACGCCACCGAGCAGGGCACGGCCGCGGCCCGGACGCTCCTCGGCGGCGAGGCCCCCTTCGCGCCCGTGCCCTACTTCTGGACCGACCAGTACGACGTGAGGATCCAGGTCCACGGCGTCACGGGCGGCGATGCCCGGTTCCAGGTCGTGGCCGGGGATCCCGCCACCGGCCGGTTCGCCGGCCTGTACGGCAGGGACGGCCACGTCATCGGCGCCGTGGCCTGGAACCTGCCCCGGCAGGCACGCGAGCTCCGCCGCCACGTCGCAGAGCGGACCCCGTGGCGGCAGGCCACCGAGTGAAGGCCAGCAGCGTTCGGAAGCTCTAAGAGGACGACGAGTTGCCGGCCCTGCCCCTCAGGGCGGGGCTCGGTGAGATCGCCAAGGTGCCGGACGGCTCCAACAACGCCGCAGAACCCGGAGGGCGTCCCGTCACGCCATTCAGGCCGTCCTGTCCGGAACGCCATCTGCCGCCGCCAGGGGCCGCGGCGGCCGGCCTTGTCGATGCCGGCCAGCCGCCGCTCTGTCTCGGCTGCGCTTCCAGCGGCGGAAGGCCAGCGTGAGGGTCCCGTCCGCGATGCGTTCGAGGTCTCGGCGCTTGAACAGCATGGGACTCGGGCTAACGGCGGGTGCCGGCGGCCGAACTTGGAACACCCCGTGAGTGTGACCACCGTCGTGCGCGGGTTCTTCGACCGATACGCTCGCGCCCTGCTCGCCCGGGACGAGAAGACCGTGCCGGAAAGACCGAGGGGTTCTTCGCCGGCGCCTGGGGCAGTACGACGGACTGAAGGACATGACATCGGCGCCACTGAACGCCACCTCCATCAACTCATCGACACGGGGCCCCCATGGAAGATCGCCGTACTGACCCCCTTCGGCCGATGAGCGCTCCCGCCTTCAGGATCGAGCCCGCGTCGGCGGACCGCTTCGACGACGTCTCGATCATGCTCGCCCCCCGAAGGCCGGGCACGACCGCCTGCTGGTGCCTGAGCCATCGCATCGACCCCGCGGTCAACCGGGAACTCGGTCCCGACCAGCGGCCAGGCTACATGCGACGCCTGTGCCGGCAGCCGGTCGCCCCGGGTGTCCTGGCCTACGACGTCGACGAGGTCGTCGGCTGGGCCGGTGTCGCGCCCCGCGCCGAGGTGTATTCCATCGCCCGCAGCGGCAGGATCCCCAAGATCGGCGACGACCTCGCGATCTGGTCGATCTGGTGTCTCAAAGTCCGTGCCGGCCACCGCGGCCGGGGAGTGGCGAGGGCGCTGATCGACGGCGCCGTCCGTTTCGCGCGCGAGCACGGCGCCGCGGCCGTCGAGGGCTACCCGGTCGACAACAAGGGCAAGAAGATCGACACCATGCTGGCGTTCGTCGGTACCCGCTCCCTGTTCGAGTCCGCCGGCTTCGTCAAGACCGCCGATACCGGATCGACGGCCGCCGGCGTGCCACGCATCGTCATGCGACTCGGCAGTTGAGGCCGGCTGGCCCGAGCGTCCGATCCGCGGGCCGGACAGGTGGTCCGCCGCGTCACGCCCCGGGTCGAGGCCCCTCGCGTACCGCGCCCGGCCAGCGGCGTCGAACGGGCGGTCAGGTCCTGGCGAAGGCGAAGCGGAGCATGCCCTTGTCCATGCGGGCCATGCCGGGGATCGCCCGCATGATCCGGCAGCGGATCCCTCAGCCGCGCGCCCATCGCACATCGTCCCTGTGGCACTCGTTGCGGCCCTCCGAGGTGGAGGGGTAGTACCCCGCGATCTGCCAGCCGGCCATGGATGCGGACGCCCCAGCCGGCGAGGAGGCCAGGACGGCGGGGGCAACAAGGGCCAGGGTTGCGGCGAAACGGACGACAGGGCGAAGGGGCCGACCTCAGCCACGAATCGGCACGTCGAACGCTTCGGCGGAGAGCTCCAGCCCGTCCGGCAGGCTCCTGACCCCGATCAGCTTCACATCGAAGGGCAGACTGAACGGGATCGGGTAGGAGATCAGTTGCGCGACCTGGTCCGGCACGGGCACGCCCGGTATTTTCTCGGCCTGGAGCTTGATCCTCCCGTCGGCGACTTCGACCCGCATCTCGGCGTTGAACTTCACCTTGTTCGCCCCGATCGTCACCTCCCCGGAGGCCGTGAGCCGCTGCCCGTCACCGCCGATCTTCACGCCGCTCGGAGCGTACTTGTCGATCGTCGCCCTGAGCAGGGTGCCGCTGATGGTCACGCGGCCGGCCTGGATGTCGGCTCGGTTCTGCAGGGCGTCGGCGAGGGGCGCCCTCACGTCGTATGCGACACCCCGCAGATTCTTGACCGGCACGCCGCCGTAGGTGAAGGTGCCGAGATCGAACCGCACCTCTGGATAGCGCCCCGACACGGCCTGCGTGAGAAACGGGAGGCCCTCGATCGACACGCTCGGCGTGCCGGAGAGGTTGGGGACGGCGGCGATCCTGTTCGCGAGCTCCCGCTCGACGCTCGCCGCGGCGACTCGGTCGATGATGAGGAGGACGACGACCGCGATCAGGAGAAGGATCACCTTGCGCATGGGGCCGTCCGCATGCGCCGGCGCCCGCGGACGGCCTTGACTGCCGTTCCAGCGTCACTCATCAGTCAACGGACCTCTGCGCGAGCGACCCAGAACGGACGGCGGCACCCAGAAACCCGGCCGACCCCAGCCCCAACAGCGTGATCCCCCACAGTCCGACCATCACGAGCTGGGGGAACATCGCCAGCATGACCGGTGAGAGCATCACCACGCTCCTGCGCCCTGTCGGAGATCGTGCGGCCACTCCGCAGGCCACCGCACCCAGCCCGAGCGGGAGCAGTTCGGGCGGCACTCCGGCCTCCCGCAGGGTGGCTCCCAGCTGCCACGTCACGGCGCCCACCGCCAGAGCCGCCCCGGACCACGCCAGGATCCGCCTGCGGCCCACCAGCGACAGCCCTCGCCGCGGCTGCGCCACCCCGGTCAGCGCCGCCGCTACCAGCACAAAGGACCCGACGATGCCGCAGAGTGCCACCCCCATCTCCAAGGAGACGCCTGTGGCCGACAACATCGCCGTGGCGATCATGGCTGCGCCGAACAGGATCGCCCAGATCCACGCGACCGCCGCAGCGGGCCGGCGGCGATCGGTCCAGGCCAGGAAGGTGGTCAGGATGCCCATCAGGAGCAGCTCGACGCTGATGCCCAACTGAATCTGGTAGGTGAGCAACACGACGGGGCCGACCACCGCGACGACACGCACCGCATCGCGCCAGCGCGTCATGGACTCCGGCCCGAACGCCCAGCGGACGCGGATCGCGGCGCCACCCTTGACGAGGTCGAGGACGTCCCGCGGCTCCGGATGACGCTGCCCGGGCCGCGCCGTCGCCATCAGCACGTTGAGCATCTCCTCCTCGTGCCGCTCCCGGTGCTCGCGCGGGTACCAGCGGAGAAGGCGGCGGTAACGTCGTTCGAGGTCGCTCACGCGACACCTCCGGCGGGGCGCGTCCGCAGCCGGGCGGCGGCGGTCCTCGCGTTGCGCCGCAGTCGTTCGACTTCGGCGGCCAGGCGGCCGCTGCCCTCGTGGGTGAGGCGGTAGTAGCGCCGCAACCGCCCGCCGACGATCTCCTCCCGGTCCTCCGCGATCAGCCCTTCGGACTGGAGCCGGTCCAGGGCGGCGTACAGGGTCCCGGCCCGCAACCGGACCTCGCCCTCGGAGATCCGCTCAACGTCGACGATGATGCCGTAACCGTGCTGAGGCTCGGCGGCCAGCGCGGTCAAGATGAGGAACGAAGGCTCCTGCAAGGAGCGCGACTTGGACACAGGATCTTTATATACCGACGGTCGGTACATTGGAAGGATTGAGAAGTCGACTCCTCGGCGAAGCGGTGTGAAGGTGCCGTCGAACGCTTGCTGCCGGCGGTACCGATCGGGACGCTCCGGACCGAGACATCCGGTGCGACCCCGACCGGCCGCACGTCACCTCAACCCGGTCTCGTGCCGGCCACGTCGACCAGCGCTGCGGGGCTCACCGGCGCAGGTGGAGAGCCGATCAGCAGTACTTGATGCCGCGGTAGGAACCATCGTTCCAGCTCAGGAGGGCCATCTCGCCGTGATCGAGGTACACGCACTTCGGGTCGGGCCCGCTCTTCACGTCGATGGTGAATCCCCTGTTGAACTCCCAGCCGCAATACATGATGATCGCCCATCCGGTGTTGCCCGACCATCCCCTGTCCAGCAGACCCACATTGGCCCAGCCGCGGTCCGAGCATTGGTCCAGGGCCGTTGCGGAACCGGCCGCCGCGGGACCGGCCCCGATGACCCCGGCCATGGCCGCGGCGGTGGTGAACGCCAAGCTCAGAGCGGCGATCTTGGTTTTGACGGTTGTCATGTTCATCTCCTTCGATTCGTGCACAGCCCACGTTGGTGGGAGCTGTCAGGACAGCCTTGATCTGCGAGTCGTGGCGGAGACCGCTGAGATGGCCGGCCACACGCATGGGGTGGCGGTCTACTCGTGGCGGGCGATCGGCACACCGGGCGGCTGTTGACGGGGGGCCGATGAACGGGGCCGGTTGTCGTCTGGTCGACTACGGCGAGAGCGCACCGCGACGGATGTCAGTGGTCACCTCCCGGCGATGCCGGGACCGCGCTTCCAGATGGCTGAGAAGTTCTCCGAGCGTCGAGAGAAGAGGTGAACCTTCGCCCCCAACTCTCGCATGATCGGCCGCGTCACGCGTTAGGGCTGGGCGCACGCCTTGTTGTGACTGAACGCACGGACCAACGCCTGCGCACCACCGACACGGGTATGGCTGAGGAGCGGCGGCCAGATTCGCCACGCGTACGCCGCCGCCCTGCGGCCGGCAGACGGCCGCTACCTGACCGCCCCAGGGGAGAGCCTCTGCGCCTGCTCGTCTTGCCCGTCGGAGGGAAACGTACGCAGAGGCCCGTTCCGGCAGCGCGGGCGCACTCGCGTGCGTTGCCGTGCCAGGCTCAGAACCGGTAGCGGAGAACGCGTGCCCCTTGCCGGGACAAGGTCGTGCTGCGGGCGGTGAGACGGGTCAGCGCCCGTAGGGGTTGCGGGAATCGGGCCACTTCCGGAGCGCGGGTGAGGATCTGCTCCTCGATCAGTTCGAGGCCGGCGTCCCAGGACTCGGGTTCGTGCGCGTCGTCGAAGCCCTGGGCGGCCCCGATGCCGAGTGCCTTGATGGTCGGGTGGTACTTCATGGCCCAGGCGGCGAAGCGGGTGTAGCCGTTGAGCGCGAGCTCACCCGAGGGGAAATGGCCGGTCAGCGCGCGGGTCATCGTCTGGAAGGAGTCGCCGGGCATGAAGGGGAGCAGCCCCTCGGCGACGATCATCGCCGGCCGGTCACCGGGGACGGCCGAGAGCCAGTCGGAGCCGGTGAGGTCGGCTCCGACCAGGTGGGAACGGCCGGGCAGGCGTCCGGATCGCAGGTCCACCACTTCGGGGAAGTCGACGTCGTACCAGTCGACGCCCGGCGGCGGATCACAGCGGGACATCCTGGTGTCCAGGCCGCAGCCCAGGTCGAGCACCACGCATCCGGGGTGAGCCGCGACGTAGGCACGGACGACGTCGTCGAGCTTCTTGGCGCGCAGTGCCGTGGTGAGGACGAGGCTGGGCTTGACCTTCAGCATGCCGAAGTCGTAGTCGACGCTGCCGGCCAGGTCGGCGGAGAGCGTGTCGCCGAGGATCGGATGGGAGAGCCCGGCGTCCAGGGCCCTCGCGTGGAGAGTGAGCAGCAGCGTTTCCTGGATCAGCCCCAGCTCGGGTTTCCAGCGGTGCATGGAGATTCCTCAATGGCGTGGCGGATGGTGGGCCGCGAGGTTCTGCAGCCATGTCAGGGAGTCGTGGGCGGCCTTGATGCGCTCGGTGCGCTGCCCCTCGCCGCCCGCGATGTCGAGCCCTTCGTCGGCGATCTCGCCGAACGCGCTCAGGCTGTCGAGCTTGCGCTGGATGACCTTCTGCCAGGCGTCGTCCTCGATGCGGTAGTAGGAGGTGCGATCCCCGGGCCTTCTCACCTTCTTGACCAGGTCGATGGCCGTGAGAAAGCGCATGTTCGAGGTGAGCGAGGCCCGGCTGGCCTGGATGGCCTCGGCGATCTGGCCGGCGGACTGCTCGGCCGGATCGCAGATCATGAGCCAGCCGAGGATGCGTCCGGTGATGGGCGGCAGCCCCCACTCCTCGACGCAGAAGGCGGACACCCGCTCCACCCATCGAAGCAGCCGGTCCTGCTGTTCCTCGGCGCTCATCGTCGCGTCCTCCCTTGGTGATCGTGTGCCGGTTCACTGTGTCATGGCGGTCACCGACTCGTAGGTGGGTGTCGGGGTGAGGCCCGCCGGCGCGGTCCTGCGCAGGTGGAGGTCGAACCAGTCGATGGCGAGCGCCATCGCCTCCTGCAGGCCGGGCCCGGTGTAGAGGCCGAGCACGTCGTACGGCAGCACCGCGAGCCGCTTGGGCTCGCCCGCCTTGGCGAAGGCGCTCTGCGCCTCTTCGAGCATGTGGTACGGGTCCCAGCCGCCGTTGGCGATCATCAGCAGCGGCGTCGGCGCCAGCCGGTGGATGAGGTTCTCCGGGGCGAAGGTGAGCAGGTGCTCGGCCGAGTCGAGGGTCTTCTCGTTGCGGTAGGAGGGAAACAGGCGGGTCGAGATGTCCGGAGCGTCCTTCACGCTGTCGCCCTCCAGCGTCAGGTGCGGCACGCGAGCGCTCTGCTCGCCCTCGTAGCGCCGCTGCCAGTCCTGCTGCAGCCGGTCGCGCAGCGCGTGAACGCCGGCGCGGCCCAGGAGGCGTTCGGTGTACCGCCATCCGTCCCACACGCTGGGGCTCTGCACCACAACGCACTTGATGCGCCGATCGAGCACGGCGGCCTGGGCCGCCACCGAGCCGCCGATGCTCACCCCCCACACCCCGATCCGCTCCGGCTGCACCTCGGGACGGGTCCGCAGGTAGGACACGGCGCTGCGGAAGTCCTCCACCTGCCGCTCCGGGTGATCCAGGCCGCGCGGCTCGCCCTCGCTGGAACCGACCGTGCGGTAGTCGATGGCCAGCACCGCGAAGCCGGCCTCGACGAAGTGCGGCGCGAAGAACGCCAGCGCCTCCTTGACCATCACCCCGCTGTGCCCGAGCACCAGCCCGGGGACCGGGTCACTCGTGTCCGGGAGGTAGAGATCGCCCGCGCAGCGGGTGCCGAGGCTGTTGAAGGTCACGTGTTCCATGGCTCGCTCCCTAGTAGCGGCTAGTCATTTCAATCATGACTGAAATGACTAGCAATTTCAACACATTCGGCGTCCCGTGTCGGTGGCCGCGCCGCGGTGCTCTTCGGGCGGAGGTCGGGGCCGCCCTCGGCGTCATCAACGTGTGTGGCCGTCGTCCGCCTCTGACGTGGCGCGGGTCAGGGCCTCGTGCCGGTAGTCCTTGGGCGGCAGGCCGTACCTGGCGCGGAAGGACTTGCTGAGGTCGGCGGCGCGGATGAATCCCCAGCGGGCGGCGATGACATGGATGGGCTGCCCGGCCAGGCTCGGATCGGCCAGGTCGGCGCGGCAG